>CACFYB010000023.1 GCA_902570425.1 uncultured Pelagibacteraceae bacterium | reverse complement strand
GTTTATTGATCAAAAAAAATGGCAAATTTAAAACAAAAAAAATTCAAATCATTAATGGAAACTAATACAAAAATTTTAATTGAAGAAAAGAAAAATGATTTTTTATATAAAACAAACAAATCAAGTTTGAATATAAAATTTAATAGAGTTGCTTTTATTTTTTTTGTTTTTTTCATAATTACACTGATTTACTCAATACATTTGATTCATCTCGGTTCTAGGAAGGCTAATAATGATATTGAAAATGAATTTAAACAGACGAGCAGCAATAAGCTTTATAGGGCTGATTTTGTAGATCGAAATGGAAGATATATAAGTAAAACTGTAAGCTCAATAGATATCGGTATTAGTACTGAAAAAATTATTAATAAAAAGAAATTATTAATAAATCTAAAATATATTTTTCCAAATAAAGACTATAAAAAAATAAGTTCGTACTTGGAAAATAAAAGATTTTTTTATTTTGAAAAAAAAGTTTCCCAAGAAAATTACATGAAACTCATGAACCTTGGAGATAAATCAATTCAACCTGAGGAAAAATTGACAAGAGTGTACCCAGAAAAAAATTTATTTAGCCATATACTTGGTCAAATAGATGATGGCAATAATGGTATTTCAGGTTTAGAAAAATCATTAGATGAAGATTTAAAAAAATCTCAAAAACCAATTGAATTGACAGTTGATAAAGATATCCAATTTTTAATTCGCGATGAACTTATTAAATTCAACGAAATTTTTGATACAATTGGTAGCGGTGCAATTTTAATGAACGTAAATAATGGTGAAATTTTATCATTAGTTTCTCTTCCAGATTTTGATTTAAATAAAAGGCAAAAAATAGATGATTTGAATTATATAAATAGGGTAACTAAGGGTGTCTATGAATTTGGATCTGTTTTCAAAACTTTTACTCTAGCAGCAGCACTCAATGAAAAGTTAGTCGAGCCCGAAACAAAATTTATCAATTTACCAAAATCTATTACTTGTGCAGGTTTCCCCATTAGAGAATATGATAATAAAATTCCCTCAAATTTAACAGCAGAACAAATATTAGTAAGATCTGGTAACATAGGATCAGTTAGAATTGCACAAAAATTAGGTGTAGAAAATTTTAAATCATATTTAAAAAAACTTGGAGTTATTGAAAAAATTGAATTCGATTTTGAAGAGGTAGGGAATCCTATTAGATTCAATTGGGGCAAGTGCCCTTTAGCAACAGCATCTTTTGGACATGGTATTACTACAACACTACTTCAAATATCCAAAGCTTATTCAATTATTGTTAATGGAGGTTATGACATTCAACCAAGTTTAATAATAAATCAAAAAAAGCAATTAAAACAAAAAATTATTGAAAATGATGTATCAGAAAAAATTTTACCCATACTAAGAAAAGTTGTTTCAACTAAAGAAGGAACAGCATCATTAGCCAATATTTCTGGTTATGAAATTGGGGGAAAAACAGGGACTGCTGAAAAAAGTACTGATGGAAGATATTCAAAAAAAAAAATTAATACCTTTGTATCAATTTTTCCAACTTCAAAACCAAAATTTATTTTGGCAGTAATGCTAGATGAACCAAAAAATAGTAAAGATTATATTTATAATTACAGAGATGGGTCAAATATCAAATATAAAGGTACACCATTTAACACTGCTGGATGGACATCAGTTGAAGTAGTTGGTCAAATTATTGAAAAAATTGGGCCTATTTTAGCCACAAAGTATAGTGAAGTTAATTAAAATGTTACTAGCAGATTATATTCCAAATCTTAAAAAAAAATTTAGAAAAACTTTTTTTTCTGGCATTACTTCAGACAGCAATAGAATAAAAAAAGATAATATTTTTTTTGCAATTAAAGGTAATAGAATTGATGGTAATAAGTTTATACCCATAGCTATTAAAAAGGGATCAAGAGTAATTATTTCTGAAAAAAAAATAAATAATTTTAAAAACAGAGTTTTATATATTCACACTAAAAATGTTAGAAAATTATTGGCAGAAGTATCATTTAAAATTAACAATAAAAAACCAAAAAATATAATCGGGGTAACAGGGACCAATGGTAAATCATCCGTCGCTGACTTTTATTACCAATTAATGGACTTAAATAATCAAAAAGTTGCCTCAATAGGAACATTAGGTGTTAAATCTAGAAAGTTAAATTTAAATTTATTAAATACAAC
>CACFYB010000022.1 GCA_902570425.1 uncultured Pelagibacteraceae bacterium | reverse complement strand
GCTTGCTATGATTTGTGACTCTACAAATGTTTTTAGTGAAGGGAGGTCTGGTTCTGAATTAGATGTGAGAAAAAATATGTTAAATATTGTGAGCAGATTAAAAAAAAGAGTTATAATTACTTCATTTGCATCTAATGTTGCTAGAATGGAGTCAGCTTTTTATTGTGCTGAAAAAACTGGAAGAAAGATATCATTGGTCGGAAGGTCAATGCACAGAATATACAAAGCTGCAAGACAATGTGGGTATTTAAAAAATACTATAGAACCTTTAGACCCAAGAGATACAAAAAATATTTCTAGAGAAAACATTCTTTATCTTTGTACAGGAAGTCAGGGTGAACCTATGGGTGCGATGATGAGAATCTCTAACTACTCACATCCAGATGTATTTATTGAAAAAGATGATGCTGTAATCTTCTCATCAAAAATTATTCCTGGTAATGAAAAAAAACTCTATAAGCTACATAATCAACTTGTAAAAGAGGGAATAGAGGTAATATCTGAAGAAAGTGAATTTATTCATGTTTCTGGTCATCCCAATAGAGAAGATCTTAAAGATATGTATGAATGGATAAAACCAAAATGTGTTATCCCGGTACACGGTGAACATAGACATATGATCGAACATATTGATTTTGCAAAAAAAATGCAGGTACCATACCCAGTTCAAGTAGAAAATGGTGATATTGTGAAGCTGGCTCCGGGTAATTATCCTGAGGTTTATGACAAAGCACCGAACGGCAGATTATATTTAGATGGAAATGTTAGTGTAGAGGAAAATTCACAATCAATTAAAGATAGAAAAAATTTAGGGGCTAATGGCTATATTGAAGCAACTATTTTAATTACTCCAAAGGGTAATATTCACAAAAATCCAATAATATCATTTAAAGGATTACCTGTTTATGAAAATGAAGACTTTATTTTTCTTATAGAGGAAGAAATAGAAAAAACTCTTAAAACATTTAAATTAGGAAATAAGAATCAAGAAAATAACTTGATAGACGCTCTTAAAATTGCTGTGAGAAAAATTGTAAAAGAAAAAACAGGTAAAAAACCCTTTACTAATATCAATTTAGTTAAAATTTAATGAGTGTTACAGGCTTAGCTATCATATACATAATTATCTGGTGGATAATTTTTTTTGCAATTTTGCCAATCGACGTAGATAGAATAAAGGTTAAAAAAATAGAGGGCGAGGATCCAGGATCTCCTGAAAATCCAAAAATGTTAAAGAAATTCATTTATTGCACTGGAATAACTACTATTTTATTTATTATAATATATATATTAATGAAGTTTGAATATTTGAACTTAAGAAATATAATCAATTAATATGTATATTTCAAAGCTATTTATCCCAATTCTTAAAGACAATCCCTCTGAGGCAAAAATTAAGTCCCACCAGCTTATGCTTAGAGTTGGTATGATAAAACAATCTTCTGCAGGAATTTATTCATGGTTACCACTTGGATTTAAAATAATGAAAAAAATTGAAAATATAGTGAGAGAAGAACAGAATAGAATTGGAGTTCAAGAAATATTAATGCCGACGATACAATCTAGTGAAATTTGGAAAGAAAGTGGAAGATATGAGGACTATGGTGAAGAAATGCTTAGAATTAAAGATCGTCAAAATCGAGAAATGCTATATGGTCCAACAAATGAAGAACTAGTGACAGATATATTTAGATCGTCAATTAAATCCTACAAATCATTACCTCAACTTTTATATCATATACAATGGAAATTTAGAGATGAGATAAGACCTAGATTTGGAATCATGAGATGTAGAGAATTTTATATGAAAGATGCATATTCATTCGATATTTCTGATGAAGAAGCACTCTTTTCATATAACAAATTTTTCTTATCATATCTTAAAACGTTTAATAGATTAGATCTTACAGCTATACCAATGGCAGCTGATACAGGACCTATTGGGGGAAATCTTTCTCATGAATTTATTATTCTAGCAGAAACTGGTGAAAGTAAAATTTTTACGGATAAAAGAATTTTTAATTTAAACACTGATGATACAAAATTAGATAAAAAATCTTTGGAAGATATGAGGGAAAAATATGAAAAGTATTATTCAGTAACAGATGAAAAATTTAATAAAGAAGACTTCGAAAAGAAGGTTTCACAAGAAAATAGATTGATTACTAAAGGAATTGAAGTAGGTCATATTTTTTATTTTGGAGATAAGTATTCAAAGGCCATGGGTGCTTCAGTCGATTTACCTGGTGGAAAAAAAGATTTTGTAAAAATGGGATCATACGGAGTAGGAGTATCTAGGTTAGTGGGAGCTATAATTGAGGCTAAATACGATGAAAAGAATGAGGTCATGAAATGGCCAATATCTATTGCTCCATATGATATATCTATAATACCTATGATAAATAAA
>CACFYB010000021.1 GCA_902570425.1 uncultured Pelagibacteraceae bacterium | reverse complement strand
GAAGAAGTCGTAAAAAAGCTTTTAGAGTATTTAGATAATGAGGTAAAAAAGGGGACTAAAGTAAATCACATAATGAGACACACAGTTGGATTATACTATGGCCAGATTGGCTCTAAAGAATGGAAAAGATATTTAAGTAATAATATGATGGCAAAAGACTCTGATTTTCAAAAGGCAAAACATATTATGAAAATTGTTCAAAACAATGAAAAAGCTAATCAAGTAAGTTCCTAATGGAAATAATATCTAATGCTGAATTAATAAATCTTTTACTTGTTTTAGCAGCTGCGGCTGCAGGAGCAGGTTTTATGGCTGGATTGTTAGGTGTAGGTGGTGGGATTGTTATGGTTCCTGCTCTTTATTATGCTTTTACAGTTTTGGATTTCGATATTGTTACAAGAATGCATTTATCAGTTGGAACATCTCTGGCAATAATAATTCCTACGTCCATTATTTCAACAATGACTCACAAGGAGTATGACGCTGTTGATTTTAAAATGGTAAAATCATTTGGGTTTTTTATTTTAGCAGGTGTTATTTGTGGAACTTTTTTAGCTGTAAATTTAAAAACACCTGCTTTAGTTTTATTTTTTTCAGTATTTGCACTTTTGGTAGGATTATTTTTTATTTTTTTAAGAGAAAAACTTGTAGATAATCCAAAAAAAATATCTGCTGTTGTAAAAAATATTTCTGGTGTAATTATTGGATTTATATCTGTACCTTTAGGTATTGGTGGTGGATCTCTAATGGTACCTTTTATGCGGACATTTGGTTACGATATTAGAAAATCTATTGGAACAGCAGCAGCAGTGGGATTTTTAATTGCTGTAACAGGAACAATAACAATGATAACAGGCGGTAAAATAATTGATAATGTAAATACGCCCTATAGTATTGGTTACATAAATCTTCTAGGATTTGTAGTGTTTGTACCTGTAACTATGGTTATGGCTAGAATAGGAGCTAAAGTTGTCCATAAAATTGATAAAAAGTTACTTAGTAAAATTTTTGGAATATTTTTAATTTTAGTATCAATGCGATCTTTTATAGAGTATTTAAATATAAACTAAAAATAAAAAAATTGACTGACTCCTTCTCTAATTTTAATTACTTATATTTAATTATATTAATGGTCATGGCTGCAATTCCGGTTGGTTTTTTTGCAGGACTTTTTGGGATAGGTGGTGGTTTAATATCAGTCCCTTTTCTTTTTTTTATATTTGATTTTTTAAATTTAAGTGATGACTACACAATGCATTTAGCCGTTGGTACAGCATTTTTCATAACTATTTTTACCTCTTCAGCTTCTTTTCTCACTCACAGAAAACATAATGCAGTTGATTTGAGTATTTTAAAAACTTTTGGATTATTTGTAATTTTAGGTGTATTTTTTGGATCTTTTTTGGCAGCTATTTTAAAAACAAAGTATTTAGTTCTTTTTTTTTCAATTGTTGTTTTCATATTCGGTGCTTATTTACTTTTACAACAAGAAAATACAAAAAAAATTAAACCCACATTTAGTTTCTTTCCAAAGGCAGTTTTAGGTTTTATATCTGGTTCAATTTCTGCTCCGATGGGTATAACAGGTGCAATGATGAATGTTCCTATATTAAGATTTTTTGGATATTCAATTACAAAAGCTATTGGTAGCGCTGCAGCTATTGGCTTGGTTATTTCCATTTCAGGAACGTTAGGTTTTTTTTCAACTGGACTTTATTTAGATGTAAATCTGCCTTTGAGTGTTGGTTTCATAAATATTCCTGCGTTTCTAATATTTATTCCAATTACAACGATAATGGCAAGAATAGGGGTAAACACAGTTCATAAAATGAGAAAAATAAAAGCTCAGAGAATGTTTGGAATATTTCTATATGTTATCGGGACAATTTTTATATTTAGATATTTAAGTTTATAATTTTTTTGAAGTATTTTTTTAAGAATATAAAAAAAAAGGGGTGGCTTCAGTCTCCCTCTACCACCCTTGATAATCAATTTAGATGATTCTCTTTGAATTATAAAACTCGTATTAATTGAATCTTTTATAGGTGTTGATAAGTTTTATGGAAGAGGCTCTGGTTCAATTGGGTCTGAAAATTTAATTAAATCAACTTTGTAGGAAGTTAGTATAATAGGATTTTTATCTGAATAAGGAATATCAGGAAGTAAAATGTTTTTTTTGAAAGTATTTTGATTATTAATTTCATTTAGGGTTATATATGGGTTTATTTCGTTTATAATTTTTCCAGTACTATATGATAATGAGGCTTGATAAATACTTCCTGTTTTAGCACCAGTGAAAATTGGTCCAAGAAATGCAGAACTTGTGGTTGCACAATTATTTACCATTAAAAAACAAATCAGGAAAAAAAAATTTTTAAATAAAAGTTTCATATAATTGCTAGTAACCGATTCTTTGAAAAATAAATT
>CACFYB010000020.1 GCA_902570425.1 uncultured Pelagibacteraceae bacterium | reverse complement strand
GAGTTTTTTATGAAAAAACTTAAATTGTTTGCTCTTGCAGTTGTTGCTCTTATGGGCGTAACTACAGTTGCAAACGCAGCATCCGCTGCTATGTTAGCTCAAGATGACTTTGTTGGAATATCTTTTTGGATAATTTCAATGGGTATGTTGGCTGCTACAGCGTTTTTCTTCATGGAGAGAAACACAGTTGCTCCTGGCTGGAAAACGTCAGTAACTGTTGCGGGTCTAGTAACTGGTATTGCATTCATCCACTACATGTACATGAGAGAAGTATGGGTGATGACTGGCGATTCACCAACAGTATATAGATATATTGACTGGTTAATTACTGTTCCATTACAGATGATAGAATTTTATTTAATTCTAGTAGCTGTAAGAAAAGCAAGTTCTGGAATATTCTGGAGATTGTTAATTGGTTCATTAGTAATGTTAATCGGTGGATACTTAGGAGAAGCAGGATACATCAATGCTACACTTGGTTTCGTAATCGGTATGGCAGGTTGGGTATACATTCTTTATGAAGTATTCTCAGGTGAAGCAGGTAAAGCTGCTGCTAAAAGCGGTAATAAATCTCTAGTAACTGCGTTCAGTGCAATGAGAATGATTGTAACTGTAGGTTGGGCTATTTATCCATTAGGTTATGTATTTGGTTACCTAACAGGTGGAGTAGATGCTAACTCATTAAACGTAGTTTATAACTTAGCTGACTTTATAAACAAAATTGCATTTGGTCTAGTAATCTGGGCTGCTGCAGTAAGTTCAGCTGGCGCAAGAGCAAGATAATAACAGTTAAACTAAATTTATAGGGCGAGTATGTTTTACATACTTGCCCTATTTTTTTTTACACATATATATATATACCCAATGACAAAAATAACTTACATAACTCATGACTCTAAAACTCATGAAATTGATGTACAAAACGGTTTAACAGTTATGGAGGGAGCTGTTCAAAATGATATCCCAGGGATAGACGCTGATTGTGGTGGTGGAATGGCATGTGCTACTTGCCATGTTTATGTCAAAGAAGAATGGTTAGATAAGCTACCAAAAAAAGAAGATGGTGAGGACGATATGTTAGATATGGCATTTGAACCAAAACAGAATAGTAGATTAAGCTGTCAATTAATTGTATCTGATGATTTAGATGGATTAGTTGTAAATATACCATCTAAACAAGGATAGATGAATAAAACAGACGCATTAATAATTGGAGCCGGTCCAACAGGCTTGTTTACTGCACATCAATTAAAATTAATTGGTCTTGATTGTGAAGTAGTTGATAATCTAGATAAAATTGGTGGACAATGTATTGAACTTTATCCAAATAAACCCATTTATGATATTCCAGCTGTACCGGAGTGTACTGGAGAAGAATTAACTAATAACTTAATTAAACAGATAAAACCTTTTGATATCAAATTTCATTTGAGTGAGAGAGTAGATGAGGTAAAAAAAGAAGGAGATAACTGGATCATTAAAACGAACAGTGGCACAATATTTCAAACTCCAAATGTAATCATAGCTGGTGGTGTTGGTTCATTTGAACCAAGAAAATTTCCTATTAAAGAGTGTGAAAAATTTGAAGATCAATCAGTATTTTATTCAATTAAAAATAAAAAAATGTTTGAGGGAAAAACTGTCACTATTTTTGGTGGTGGTGATAGTGCTTTAGATTGGGCAGTAGAATTATCTAAAAACTCAAAAGTAAATCTTATTCACAGAAGAGATGAATTTAGAGGAGCTCAAGCTACTTTAGATAAAGTGAGACAATTGGCAAAAGAGGGAAAAATGAACCTTTTAACCAAATTTCAAATGATAGGAATAAAAGGAGAAAATAAATTAGAAAGTATAGATATAAAAAGTGATGACAAGGAGGTAAAAACACTCCAAACAGATTATGTTTTAGGTTTTTTTGGTTTGATTATGCAATTAGGTCCAATAGCTAATTGGGGTCTTAATATTAATAAAAAAACTATAGAAGTTGATACAGAAAAATTCGAGACTAATCAAAAAGGGATTTATGCTGTAGGTGATATATGTAGTTATCCTGGAAAATTAAAGTTAATTCTTTCAGGCTTTCACGAAGGCGCTTTAGCAGCACGAGCTTGCTTTAAATTAGCACGACCAAATGAAAAATATAGATTTGAATTTACAACATCATCTAAATCCATAAAAGAGCGTCTTGGTATAAAAAGTGATTGAACTTTTTTCAGCAAATACTCCTAACGGCAAAAAAATCAGTATTATGTTGGAAGAAATTGGTTACAACTATAAAGTAACCAAAGTTGATATTAGTAATGGAGAGCAATTTACAGAAGATTTTAAAAAAATAAGTCCTTTTAGTAAAATACCTGTAATAATTGATCATAAAAAAAACAAAACTATTTTTGAGTCTGGAGCGATCCTTATTTATTTAGCAGAACAAAGTGGTAAATTTTACGATAAAGAAAATAGAACTGAAATTAATCAATGGTTAATGGTACAGATGGGGTATGTTGGACCAATGTTGGGTCAACAC
>CACFYB010000019.1 GCA_902570425.1 uncultured Pelagibacteraceae bacterium | reverse complement strand
GATTAAAAATCCTGAGATTGGAAAAAAACAATTAAATGTATGTAACAAAACTTTAGATGGTATTAGATCAAAATCATCTTCTTCAAATGAAGTCGCTGTGATTTTAAGAAACAGCCTTATTAGTTAATCTTTTTTCCACATCATCTTTACCAAGTGATATGATTATATCATAAATACCGGGTCCAAATTTTGACCCTGTTAAAGCTATTCTCAATGGTTGTCCAACTCCTTTAAAATTTGTTTTGTTTGTCTGAATTAGTTTTTGGATTATCGGTTCTAAATTCTCTCTATTTAATTCATCCAATTTTTTAAACTTTTCATAAAAATCGGAGATGATCTTTTTTGCCTTGTCATCAATTAATGCCAAGTCTTCTTTATTGAATTTTACCTCATCTTCAACAATATATTGGCAATTGTTAAATATATCTTCTAAAGTTTTAGCTTTATTCTTGAGAATAGAAAAAGATTTTTGAATTTTTTCTTTTTTGTCTATCTGAATTTCATTTTTAAATAGCTGACAATAATTTATAAATTGATCAAATAAATCTTTTTCATTTATATTCTTAATATAATGTTCATTCAAAGACAATATTCTGCTCATATCTAATTTTGAAGGTGATTTACCTATTCCCTCTATATTAAAATATTTTATACTTTCCTCTAATGAAAATATTTCTTTATCTTTATAAGACCAGCCCAATCTCAAAAGATAGTTTCTTAAAGCATCTGGCATTATACCAATCTTTGAGTAATCATCTAAAGTTGAAGCCTTATCTCTTTTTGATAACTTTTTACCATCAATAGTATGAATCAAAGGGATGTGGGCGAAAGAGGGGAGCTCCCATTTCATAGCTTCATATATTTGTATTTGTTTAAAAGTATTTATTTTATGGTCATCACCTCTAATTATGTGTGTCATATTCATTTGATGATCATCTACGGAAGCAGATAAATTATATGTTGGCGTACCATCATTTCTTAAAATAACAAAATCTTCTATATTCTTATTTTCTATTTCTATTTTACCCTGTACTAAATCTTTTAATGTTGAGGTACCATTTATCTTGCTTTTAAATCTTATAACAGGTTTAATATCTTTTGGAGCTTCATTTTCATTTTTGTCTCTCCATTTTCTATTATAAACGTAGGGTATTTTTTTTTGTCTTGCCCTTTTTTTTTGGTCTTCTATTTCCTCACTTGAACAATAACACTTGTATGCATTACCATTATTAAGTAATTCATTTGCAACTTTTATATGATCTTTAATTTTTTTTGATTGTATGTATTCTTCTCCATTATAATTAATACCAATCCATTTTAGAGATTTAATTATTTGATGTGTATACTCAACTTTCGATCTTTCCTTATCAGTATCTTCAATTCTTAGATAAAATTCACCATTTTGGTTTTTTGAATATAACCAATTAAATAAAGCAGTTCTAACCCCACCTATATGCAAAGGTCCAGTAGGAGAAGGAGCAAATCTAGTTGCTACTTTTTTCATTAAATTTGTTTAGACTATTTTTTTAGAAGTTTCTATATAAAGATACTAAAACACCCTGAACTTTTACTCTATCAGGGCCAAAAATTTTGGTTTCATAGTTCTTATTTGCACTTTCTAAAGCTACTACTTTCCCTTTTTTCCTGATTCTTTTAAGCATTGCTTCTTGTTCATCGATTAAAGCAACAACTATTTTTCCATTATCAGCTGTATTTGTTCTTTTTATTATTACTGTATCTCCCTCATTAATTCCAGCATCAATCATTGAGTCTCCTTGGACTTTAAGACCAAAATAATCACCATTTTTTTCTAGGTTACTTGGCAGTGGAATTCTTGAAACCTCGTTTTGAATAGCCTCCACTGGTGTTCCTGCAGCTATTCTTCCTAAAACAGGGACTTCTGCATCATCTGTTATAGGCTTATCCTCATCTAAACCTCCTTTTATAACACTGGGTGAAAAACTATTGTAAATATCATTTGCTGAAGCCGTTTCTGGTAATTTAATTACCTCTAATGCTCTTGCTTTATGAGCAAGTCTTTTAATAAATCCTCTTTCCTCTAAAGCACTAATTAATCTATGAATTCCTGATTTGGACTTCAAATTTAAGGACTCTTTCATTTCCTCGTAAGACGGAGATACGCCTGAATTTCTCAACTTCTTGTTGATAAATAAAAGCAGGTTTTTTTGTTTTTTTGTTAACATAAGAACAAATATCGTACAAAATCTGTTCTACAAAAGTTCTCTATATTTCACAATAGTAAAAAAGCTAGTAAAATAGGGGTTTAATTGACTATATGATAGAAAAAATTGAATTATTATCCAAATTTTTCAAAAGTGATTCACCAATTAAAAATGTTTTGATAGATGTTTTTTTTGAGAGCTCTAACAACTCATCTTTTGTTTTTATTCCACTTTCAGAAATTAACGGTCCAGAATGCTTCAAAAGAACTTCATGAATATTATAAGTTGTATTTATGTCAGTTTTCAAAGTTTTTAAATTTCTATTATTTATTCCTATTATGGCATTTTTAAATTTAAGA
>CACFYB010000018.1 GCA_902570425.1 uncultured Pelagibacteraceae bacterium | reverse complement strand
TCTGTTATTGCTATTTTTTTATTATACCAATTCATCAATATTGAAATTGAAATGCTCAATGATAGATAAGTAAACATTGTTATAGATACAATTTCAATGGCTTTGCCGGTTTGCATCAATGCCGTTCCAGCAAAAACTAAGACTAAATCAGGATAGGCTATAGCAGCTGCTAATGATGAATTTTTTGTTAAGTTCAAATATTGGTTCGTTGTTGGTGGTATTATTATCCTAAGAGCTTGAGGCATTACTACTAGCTTCAAAACTTGATTAGCAGTTAACCCGATTGATGCTGCAGCCTCTTTTTGGCCCTTGCCAACTCCTTGAATTCCTGCTCTTACACATTCGGCAATAAAAGTTGCTGTATATAAAGACAAAGATAAAGCTAAAGCAATTAATTCAGGTGGCAAACTCACACCCCCTTCATAAATAAATGATGTTGTTGCTAGTTGTTTTAAAACAGGAACTTCAAATGATAATCTTACGCCACCAATTAAAAAACTTAAAAGAGGTAAAATTACAATTAAACCTATTGATATTAATAAAACTGGTGTTTGTTTACCTTGAGTTTCTTGTAATTTTTTTGCTTGAATACGAATAACTACAATTGCAATAATTGCAGCTAATATTGAATAAAAGAAAATATCAAAATTTTGCCAAATAAAAGCAGGAACAAACAAACCTTTTATTGTTAAAAAAGAGATTCCAAACATTGGTTCAGCATCTTGTGGTAGTGGTAAGGCTCTTAAAGCAGCAAAATACCAAAAAAATATTTGTAAAAGCAATGGTATATTTCTAAAAAATTCTACATAGAAAGCGGCAAATTTATTAATTAAATAATTTGGAGAAAGTCTTGCTATACCAACTATTACACCAAGTATAGTTGCAAGAATAATTCCAATAACTGAAACAAGTATTGTGTTTAATAAACCAACTAAATAGGCTCTAAAGTATGAATGAGATCCATCATACTCAATTAATGAAAACTGAACATCAAATGAAGACTCTTGAGATAAAAATCCATAGCCAAAATCAATACCTCTATTCTCCATATTAACTTGTGCGTTATAAGTAAAAAAACCAAAGATAAGAACAACAGCTATAACTGTCATTAATTGTGGGCCTATATCTTTAAGTTTAAAATTCACTGTGGGGATAATATATGAGTTTAAAAAAAAAGGGCTAGAAAAATCTAGCCCTTTTAATGTAATTTATACCTTAAATTATCTTGATGGTGGAACGTATAATATACCACCTTTAGTCCATAATTCATTTGGACCTCTGTCTGGTAAAATACCAGTGTCAGCTATATTTCTCTTATAGCTTTCACCATAGTTTCCAACTTGTTTGATAATTCTTAAGTTCCACTCATTATCTAAACCAAATGCTGCACCCATTTCACCTTCAGCACCAACAAGTCTTTTGATTTGCGGGTTATCTGAAGTTTTCATTGAGTCTGCATTAGCTGAAGTAATACCGTATTCTTCTGCTTCGATCATAGTGTTCAAAGACCATCTTACGATATCTTCCCATACTGAGTCACCTTGTCTAACAACTGGTCCTAAAGGTTCTTTAGAAATAGTTTCTGGTAGAACAATGTGTTCATCAGGGTTTTTCATTTTTGTTCTTTGAGCAGCTAAACCAGATTTATCAGTAGTGTAAGTATCACATCTACCTGCATCATAAGCAGCTACAACTTCGTCAGCTTTTTCAAAAGCAACTGGTTCATAAGAAATTCCTCTTGAGTTAAAGAAGTCTCTCATATTTAACTCAGTTGTTGTACCAATGTTTGTACAAGCTGAGATACCATTTTTGAATTGGCTAGTTGAAGTAATACCTGAACTTTTTCTTACCATGAAACCTTGTCCATCGTAAAAGTTCACACCTACGAAAGTAAGTCCGATATCAGCATCTCTAGAAAGAGTCCAAGTTGTGTTTCTTGATAAGATATCAATCTCACCAGAAGTTAAAGCTGTAAATCTCTCTTTAGCACTTAGTGGTGTAAACTTAACTTTGTTTGCATCACCTAATACTGCAGCAGCTACCGCTCTACATACGTCAACGTCAACACCAGTCCAATTTCCTGCAGCATCAGCATTAGAAAATCCTGGAAGACCTTGAGATACTCCACATCTTACAAAACCTTTCTTTTGAGTGTTTTTAAGTGTTTTAGATTTTTTAGCAGCCATAGACTCTGTTGTAAAAGTAAACAACACAGCAACCATTGCTACTAAAGAAGTTAATTGTTTTAAGTATTTAAACATTATTCTTCCTTCTGTTATTATTTATTTGTTAACAAATAATTCAAAACATAGTTTTGAATATCCATAATTTAATCATGATAAAAAACTCTCTTCAAGAGAAATTTAAGGTCTATTGGTTAATTTGATAAAACTTCGTCAAGTAAATTATTAATAAAAAATAAAAAAAGTGTCAAAAATGGCGCGCCCTGAAGGATTCGAACCTACGACCCTCGGTTTAGAAAACCGATGCTCTATCCAGCTGAGCTAAGGGCGCATTTAAATTACTGAGTGAACAAGGACATTCAATAACTGTAATCGACCAATCTAGTGAAGATATCCAAAAAATTAACGATAGCCTAGATGTCAAGGCAATAGTTGGTAAAGCAACTTATCCATCGATCCTTGAAAAAGCAAATGCTATTGAGACTGATATGATAATAGCTGTTACAAGAAATGATGAAATTAACATGCTCATCTGTCAGATAGCATTTTCAATTTTTAATATTCCTAAGAAAATCGCGAGAATTAGATCGCAAGATTATTTAAATCCAAGGTTTACAAGAGT
>CACFYB010000017.1 GCA_902570425.1 uncultured Pelagibacteraceae bacterium | reverse complement strand
AAAGACTAAGAGGTTCTATTAAAATTGAATACTCGCTTTGTAAGCAACAATCAATTAAGTTATGGAAATTACTTAACACAGAAAATTATGTAAATACTTTAGGTTCATTATCAGGAAACCAAGCAGTCCAGCATGCTAAAGCTGGTTTAAAAGCTATTTACTTAAGTGGTTGGCAAGTAGCTGCTGATGCAAACAGTGCTGGTGAAATGTATCCTGATCAATCACTATATCCATATGATAGCGCTCCAAAATTAGTTGAATCAATGAATAATGCCTTAATAAGAGCAGATCAAATTCAACATATGGAAATTATCGACAATGAAATGAAAAAAGAAAATAAAGTAGATTATATGCTGCCGATTATTGCAGATGGAGAAGCCGGTTTTGGAGGGCCATTAAATGTATTTGAACTTACAAAAAAATTTATAAAAGCAGGGGCTGCGGGAGTACATTTTGAAGATCAATTGGCTAGTGAAAAAAAATGTGGTCACATGGGAGGTAAGGTTCTTGTTCCAACTGGAATAATGATAAAAAATCTCAAAGCTGCAAGATTAGCAGCTGATATAGCTGATGTTCCATTAATTATATTAGCAAGGACTGATGCTAATGCTGCAAAATTAATTACTAATGATCATGATGAAAATGATAAACCATTTTTAACTGGTGAAAGATCTCCAGAAGGATTTTATTATGTTAAAGCAGGTATTGAACAAGCAATATCTAGAGGTCTAGCTTATGCTCCATATTCGGATTTAATTTGGTGTGAAACTGCTACTCCTAATTTAGTAGAAGCCAAAAAATTTGCTGATGCTATTAATGAGAAATTTCCAGGAAAACTTTTAGCATACAATTGCTCACCTTCTTTTAATTGGAAAAAACATTTATCAGATGATGAAATTGCTTCTTTTCAAAAGGAAATAAGTAAAATCGGGTATAAATTTCAATTTATTACTTTAGCTGCATTTCATGCTCAAAATATTGCAATTTTTGAATTAGCACAAAAATATAAGAAAGAAGGTATGACTGCTTATTCAAGAATTCAAGAAAAAGAATTTGCTTGTGAAAAAGATGGTTACACTAGTGTAAAACATCAAAGAGAAGTTGGTACTTCTTATTTTGATGCGGTTTCCAATACTATAAGTAGTGGAAAAAGCTCAACAACAGCAATGGATGGCTCAACAGAGTCCGAACAATTCTAATAAAACAATTCCTCTTGTATATTAGTAGTTTTAACTGGCCCAGAAATGGGTCAGTTAAGATTTAATATTGTAACCTTTTTTCAGAAGCACTGTAACAACAATTACACAAATCAATAAAAAAGAAATCATTGTTCCAATACTTATCCATATATTAAAATCAGAAACTCCATAAAAAGAAAATCTTAATCCATTAATCAAATAAACAACTGGATTAAAGTAAGTAACTGCTTGCCAGAAAGGTGGGAGCATCTCTAATGAGTATAAACTACCTCCTAAAAATACCATCGGTGTTATAAATAAAGTTGGAATAATTGACATTTGTTCAAAATCAGAACTCATCAATCCTATTAAGAAACCAAATAATGCAAAAGTAAATGCCACTA
The DNA here is from genome assembly GCA_902570425.1 of uncultured Pelagibacteraceae bacterium. Taxonomy (GTDB): domain Bacteria; phylum Pseudomonadota; class Alphaproteobacteria; order Pelagibacterales; family Pelagibacteraceae; genus Pelagibacter. The sequence goes on along the minus strand of CACFYB010000017.1, from coordinate 1,312 downwards.
AGATAAGCAGAAAAATCATCAATAAAGGGTATTTAACTTGGACATCTACAAAAAATAATGAGGTTATAAATATGACAATACTTACAATTAATGTTTTAGTTGCTCCAGCTCCAACAAAAGCAAGGACTATCTCAAAAGTTGAAATTGGTGCTGCAAGTATTTCATAAATTGTTCCGTTAAATTTTGGAAAAAAAATTCCAAACGACGTGTTGCTTATTGATTGGGTTAATAAAGTTAACATCAATAAACCTGGAACAATATAAGATCCATAACTTATTCCATCTATTTTTTCCACATAGCCTCCAATTACAGAACCAAAAACAATAAAATAAAGTGAAGTTGTTAATACAGGGGATAATAAAGATTGGGTTAGTGTTCTTCTGAACCTATCCATTTCATGAAGATATATTGCTTTAAATGCTAAATGATTAATCTTCATTTTTTTCCTTTACCAAACTAACAAAAATTTTTTCTAATGTGCTTTGCTCTGTTTTTAAGTCTTTTAATTTTAAACCTGCATCTTTTAAATCTTGTAATAAATTTGTAATACCTGTTTGCTTAGCTTGAACATTATAAGTATAATTTAAGCTCATTTTATTTGTTCCTAATGATAAATTGTATTTACTAAGTGATGAAGGAATTTCGTTTATATTTTCCTGTAATTCTACTGTTAATTTTTTATGTCCCATCTTCTTTAATAATTCTTTTGTATCGTCAACTACAATTATCTCTCCTTGATTTATTACGCCAACACGATCAGCAATTGCTTCTGCTTCCTCAATGTAATGAGTTGTTAGAATAATAGTTACACCAGTCTTTCTCAAATTTTCTACTATTTTCCACATATCTTTTCTTAACTCAACATCTACGCCTGCTGTAGGCTCATCTAAAAATAAGATTGAAGGTTCATGAGATAACGCTTTTGCAATTAAAACTCTTCGTTTCATTCCACCTGATAATTGTCTAAGTCTAAGATCTTTTTTATCCCACAGACTTAATTGTTTTAAAATCTTTTCTATATGACTAGGATTAGGTTCTTTTCCATAAAGACCTCTAGAATAAGATACATTATTAAACACTGTTTCAAATTGTTCTAAGGTTAATTCTTGAGGTACCAATCCTATTTTCGATCTGGTTTCTCTGTAATCATAAATAATGTCATAACCATCCACACGCACTTTTCCAGAGGTTGGATTTACTATTCCGCAAATAATGCTTATCAAAGTTGTTTTACCAGCTCCATTAGGACCAAGCATTGCAAAAATTTCACCCTTTTTTATGTTTAAATTAATATTCTTTAGAGCATTAAATC
>CACFYB010000016.1 GCA_902570425.1 uncultured Pelagibacteraceae bacterium | reverse complement strand
TGAATATAAATTTTTATATTTTGATTTTAATTGGTTGTTTACATATTTTCTCCAAATCTGTTTTTGATCTTTTACCTTTTCCAATGAATTAATTGTTTTCTTTAAAGTATTATTTTTTTCTGATTTTGCACCAACACACCATCCTTCAAAAATAACAACATCTGGTCTCTTCTTTAAATCGTACCATTTCTTTTTATTATACCTATCATCGATAGCTTTATTAAATGTTGGTAATTTTAATCTATTAAATTTCTTACTTTTTGACTTTTTAAAAAAATTCAACATCATATTAATATCATGTGTTCCGGGCACGCCTCTAGTTAAAAACATAGGGTGTACTTTTTTTGATAAACTTATTCGCTCTTTTCTTGTTTTATAAAAGTCATCTATTGAAATTCTAAAAACATTAAATTTAAAATATTTAGTTAAAATAATTCTGATTAGAGAGCTAATTGTAGTTTTGCCAGTTCCTTGCCCTCCTGCTAAACCTACAAAATAAGGTCTTTTATTTTCAGCTTTTTTGCTGATCCAGAAACATAACGGAATTAAAAAAGACTTAATCATTCTTTCTTTATTTTTGAATTTATCAGCTTTTGTTTCTTGAGATTTAATAAACTTTAAACAATCTTTTTTTACCTTACCAAAGCATGTGTTGAATTCTTGCATTAAAATTATTTTTTATCTAAAGGATGATTTTGACCATCGTTTACAGGAACTTCATTCAATTTAAAAGTATCTATTTCGTCAATACAGCCAACATTAAATCCTGTCATAGCTGGATTGATCCTAGGATTATGATGAGTATAAATTCCACACTCAGAGCAAAAGTAATGTTTGGCTACTTTCGAATGAAATTGATAAAGTTTTAATTTATCTTTGCCTTTTACAATTTTGAAATCTTCATTTTTTACCATTGACATAATTGCACCTTTTCTTTTACATATAGAACAATTACATTTTATTACTTTAGCTAAATCTCCATCTAAATTAATTTCTGCTTCAATAGCTCCGCAATGACAAATTAGTTTTTTCATTTGATGTTTTAAACTATCCTTGGTTGAAGTTATCCACAAGCATACAAAATATAGTTTTGATGTTCACGTTTTGATTCACTTTTGATTCAATTACGGACTCAAAATACAACCTCTTGCGTGCATTGTATAAATGGGCTATAAATTAGAACAAAACAAGAACATGAAACTAACTATTCCCTATTATCTACATAAAGCTGGCGCTGGTTTCCCATCACCTGCCACTGATTATATCGAAGAAGACATCGATCTGAACATACATTTAATCAAAAATGTTCCAGCTACTTTCATCATCAGAGTTCAGGGCAAATCCATGGTCGATGTTGGGATTAATGATGGAGATCTATTGGTTGTTGATAAAAGTTTAAAACCAAAAAACTTTTCAACAGTTATTGCAAATGTTCACGATGAACTTGTAGTTAAAACTTTAGTTCAAGAAAGAGATAAAAAATTTTTATCATCTGGCTCTAAAGATTTTTCAAATAGAATTTTAATTAATGAGGAAGAAGATGTTTTTATTTGGGGGGTTGTGACTTATGTCATCCATTCTACGTACTAAAAAAATAGGCTTAGTTGATTGTAATTCTTTCTATGTTTCTTGTGAAAGATTATTTAATCCGAAAATAAGAAAAAAACCTGTGGTAGTTTTATCTAATAATGATGGTTGTATCATTTCTAGATCCAACGAAGCAAAAACTTTGGGAATTAAAATGGGTGAACCTTACTTTAAAGCAAAAAATATTATTGTTAAAAATAAAGTTGAAGTTTTTTCATCAAATTACTCTTTATATGGAGATTTATCTAGAAGAGTAATGAGAACCCTTAAAAGATTTAATACTGAAATAGAGGTGTATTCAATTGATGAGGCATTTATAGATTTATCTAATTTTCCAGACTCTGAAGTTGAAAAAGTTGGAAGAGAAATTAGAGAAACAGTTTTACAATGGACTGGCATTCCAACTAGTATCGGTATCGCTAAAACCAAAACTTTAAGTAAAGTTGCAAATCACATTGCAAAGAAAAAGCAATCAGGAGTAACAAGTTTAATTGGAATAGAAAATTTAGATCCTATTTTAGAGAAAGTTGAAATTAATGATGTGTGGGGTGTTGGTAGGCAACTTACTAAGTTTTATCAAAAGAATGGAATTTATAATGCAAAACAGCTTAAAAACAAATCTAATACTTGGATAAAAAAATGTTCTAATGTTTTAAGTTCTAGAACTGCAATGGAACTTAGAGGAGTACCATGTATTGATTTAGAAACTACACAAACAAAAAGAAAGAGCTGTGTCGTTTCAAGATCTTTTGGAAAAAGAATTGAAAAGTTTCAAGAATTAAAAGAAGCAGTTGCAAATTATTGTTTAAATGCATCTGAGAAAATTAGATCAGAATCTTTGGTTGCAAAAGCAATTACGGTTTTTGTCAGAACTAGTCCTTTTCAAAGAGACTGTGGTTATTATTCAAATGCAAAGACAATTGATTTTCCAATTGCAACAAATAATAGTATTGAAACTGTTAAAACTGCAGTTTCAATTTTGGAAAGTATTTTCAAAAATGGATATCGATATCAGAAAGCAGGTGTCATGCTTACGGGATTACGTAACGATGATGGAAGAAAAAACTTATTTTCATCAGAAAAAGATGAAAAGATAAAAAGTTTAATGCGATCAATTGACAATACTAATTACAGGTATGGAAGATCAACTTTAAGTATTGCTAGTGCTGGTGTACATAAAAAATGGAATATGAGAAGACAATATTCCTCTAAAATAGATACAGCTGATTTTTATTGTTTACCAACGATCAGAGCTACTTAGTAAAATGACATCTTGGCTCTACTATAGTCCAAGAAGATGTGCCTGCGTTTCTTTTAAGAATATTATCAAAATTAGAAATTATTTTTCTTTGATAGTTATTTAGATCTTTATAGTTAGTAGACCATTTTTTTAGCCTTTGAATATTTTCATGATCTGGAAATCGTGTTGCATATGCATAAAGCCAACCCCAATGACTACTTGAACTACCGTCAAGATCCTGTCTTTTATAATCTTTTGCGGGTCCTGGAGCTTTCATTTCTTTAGCGTATTTAAAAACAATCTCATTGTTCTCCGTAAAATCTATAAAAAATTTAACTATATTATGAAAATTTTTTCCTTTGTGATCAAAATCCCAAATATTGTAACCTTGGTTTTCAGCAATAATTGCTATGGCAGTCAATGCTGTCATAGCTCTACCTTGGTAAAACATTGCCCTGCCACCTCTTCTAGTTTCAATCGGCATACTTCCATCTTTTCTTTGGTATTTAATAGCAGCCTCATAATTTCTAAAGGCTTTTCTAAATAATTTATTATCATTCAGCAAGATACCTAACTGCATATGACTGATCGCTGAGGATAGAGCATGATTGTGTGCACTTCTAGGAACGCCAACTGCTTGTGTACCCTGTTTGTATTTTTTTAATTCATACATTAGGTGTTGATTTTTTTTAACAATTTTCTTAAACCAATCCTTAATAATTTTGTCTTCCTCCTCGGATACATTAATTCTCTGTTTTGCAAATGAATATCCAGCCATCATTGGGGAAGCGATCCAAAGGTTAATTGTTAAAGTGTCATTCCAATGTTTTGCTTCGTGATCAGAAGGCCCTTTTCTTTGAGCTGCATCTGCTTTCGCCCAGTCCAAAATTACTCTTTTGACATTCTCACAAGCTTTAATACTACCTCCACCACAAGGTCGTTTGAAATTTTCAAACTTATTTAAAACATA
>CACFYB010000015.1 GCA_902570425.1 uncultured Pelagibacteraceae bacterium | reverse complement strand
ATATGATCCAGATTTATTAGAAATCGTAAATTCAGCCAATGTGGCTTGTGGTTATCATGCTGGTGATGAAGAAACCATGAATAATGTGATAAAAATCTCAAAGCAGAATGGTGTAAGTATCGGTGCACATCCATCATTTAAAGATCCAGAAAACTTTGGAAGAGAAAGAATGAATCTTTCTGAAAATGAAATAAAAAAACTAATTATTGACCAATATGAAATTTTACAAAAAATTGCTTTAACGCATGGTGAAAAAGTTTCTCATATTAAACCTCATGGGGCATTAAATAATATGGCATGTGAAGATATCGAGTTAGCAACAATATTAGCAAAAACTATCAAAGAAATTGACAAAGACTTAATTTACCTCGTTCCAACTGGATCAAAAATGCAAACAGCAGCAAAAAAATTAGATATTAAGTTTGCTTGTGAAATTTTTGCCGACAGAAATTATGAAGATGATGGTAATCTTGTATCCAGAAAAAAATCACATGCTTTAATAATAGACCCTGAACAAGCAAAAAAGCATGTTTTAAAAATGGTTAAAACTCAGTCGCTTAATTGTCACAGTGGAAAGCAAATACCTTGCGAAATTGACTCTGTGTGTATACATGGTGATAATCTAAGTTCTTTAACAATAGCTAAATCTATTAAAAAAAATTTAGTTGAAAATGGCTTAGAACTTAAAACTTTAAACAATATGAAAAAATTTATTTAATATGCGTAAAATTATTCTAACTTTGTCTATCATGATTTTAATAACTTCAAATGTCTTTGGTGCTGGTTCATCAAGCAGTTCATCTTCTGGTGATACTAAATCGAATTACGACCAAGCAGTAAAATTTATAAAATCTGCGAAAAAAAATGAGGATAAAGGAAAAAAAAATAAAGCTAAGTCTGATTATGAAAAAGCATTAAAACTTTTGATTAAATCAAATAAAAAAAATCCTAACAAAGCAGATACATTAAATTATCTTGGTTTTACATCAAGAAAGTTAGGTGATTTTGAAAAAGGTGAAAAATTTTATCTTCAAGGTTTGGCCATCAATCCTAAACATAGAGGTATAAACGAATATCTTGGTGAATTATATGTGGCTACTAACAGACATAATCTTGCAGTAGAAAGACTTGAAGTTTTAAAGAGTTGCAATTGTGAGGAATATGATCAGCTCAAAGCAGTAATAGCCGGTGAAAAATCAAAATATTAGGTCCTTTAAATATTTACTTTAATTAATATTTTTTACCATTTGCTCTGGCATCCACAAAGCAATCTCAGGAAAAATCACGACTAATATAACAGCTAAAACCATTAATAAAAATAATGGAAATGCACTTCGCGCGATATATCCCATATCTTTTTTTGCCATACCTTGAAGCACAAATAGATTAAAGCCTACGGGTGGAGTAATTTGGGCCATCTCAACAACAATGACTAAAAAAATACCAAACCAAATCATATCAAAACCTGCTTGTCTTATCATTGGTTCAATGATTGCCATTGTTAAAACTACAGCTGAAATACCGTCAAGAAACATTCCTAAGATTATATAAAAGACCATTAGAACAAAGATCAAAACATAAGGAGATAAATCCATATTTTGAATCCAGAGAGCAAGATTTCTGGGTAATCCAGTAAATCCCATTGCTAAAGATAAAAATGTTGAGCCAGCTAAAATAAATGCAATCATGCATGAAGTTTTAGTTGCTCCAAGCAAAGATGATTTAAACGTTTTTAATGTCAAACTTTTTTGAAAATAAGACAATATTAATGCTCCGATGACTCCTAATGAAGCTGCCTCAGTGGCTGTTGCAATTCCAGTGTATATCGATCCAATAACAGCTAATATCAAAGTAATTACTGGCAAAAGTTGTTTTGATCTTTTAATCTTTTCAAAAAATGAATACTCCTCCAAGATTTTAGGCATAGATTTTTTATTTATTAAAGACCAAATAATTACATACGACATGAATATCATTGCAATCATTATCCCAGGTATAATTCCAGCAATAAATAATTTTGCTATAGATTCTTGAACAGCAACCCCATAAATAATTAAGATAATTGATGGTGGTATGAGCAAACCTAATGTTCCTGAACCAGCTAAGCTACCAAGTAAAATTTTTTCTGGATAATTTCTTTTTCTTAATTCAGGAATGGACATTTTGCCAACTGTAGCAACTGTAGCAGCAGAAGATCCTGAAATTGCTGCAAACAATGCACATCCTACAACATTCACATGAATTAAACCACCAGGTAATTTTTGCATCCAGGGCGATAAGCCTTTAAATAAATTTTCAGAAAGTTTAGTCCTAAATAAAATTTCACCCATCCAAACAAAAAGAGGTAAGGCAGTCAATGTCCAAGAAGATGAGGTACCCCATATTGTTGTAGCCATCGCATCACCTACAGGTCTAGAGGTAAATAACATCATACCAATAGCAGATACGCCTATCATACTTAAAGCAACCCAAATCCCAGATCCTAAAAAAAACAATAAAACACTGATAAAGAAAATTGTTAAAAGTATTTCAGTCATTTAATTTTTTGACTTTTAAAATAAATTGGTGAAAAACACTTATAAAAAATATTGTTGAACCTATAGCAACACTTGTTTGAGGTATCCAAATTAAAATTTCATCAGCTCCCTCACTCCGTTCTTGAAATTTATAAGAAATAATTAACATTTTAATAAAATAAAATGCTAAATATCCTGAAAAAAAACTTGCCATACTTAAACACCAAATTTCAATTAATTTTTTTTTAAATCCCGATAACTTTTCTAAAAAAAGTGTAATTCTGATATGTCCTCCTTCTACAAATGTAAAAGCTAAAGCAAAAAAAGATGCTGCTGCCATACAATAACCAGAATATTCAGCTAATCCTCTTATGTAAAAACCAAAAATTCTTGATGAAATACCTATTAAGATGAAAACAGCTACAAAGATTAAAAATATTGCAGCAATATATCCCGAAAACTTATAAAGTTTATTTAAATTTCTATCTAATGATTTAAACATAATGATTTAAGGCCACCATAAATTTAGTGGCCTTAATTGAAGATCAAATTTATTTATATGCTGATAGTACAGCTGCTCCCCTTGATCCAGCTTTTTGAGACCATTCTTTTGCCATTGTCTCTCCAACCTTTTCAAAATGAGCTTGCAAAGATGCATTCACTTTGCCAACTACCATTCCAGCGTTAGCCAAAGCTTTTTTATCCCCTACATTTCCTTGTTTAGATAATTGCCAGCCTTTTCTCTCTGCTAATGCTGCTTGGTTCATAACTAAATCTTTAGTAGCTTGATCTAGTTTATTCCAAGCATCTTTATTAACAATCACCATATTTTTTGGAAACCAAGCTGCAATATCATAAAAATATTTTACTCCATTTTCCCAAATCTTAGAATTTTTTCCTGTAGTTGGTGATGTTATCATGCTCTCAACAGCTCCTGTAGAGAATGCTTGACTTATTTCAGCAGCCTCAATTTTTGTTGGGGCCATACCAGTAAGTTCAGCAATTCTAATTGTTGCAGAATTGTATGCTCTAAATTTTAAACCTTTTAGATCAGCAACAGTATTAATTTCTTTTTTACTATATAAACCTTGAGCAGGCCACGGTACTGCATAAAGAAATACTAAACCTTTCTCATCTAAACCTTTAATTATTTCTGCTTTTGAAGCTTTATACAACTTCATAGCATCAGAATAGGATGTTGCTAAGAACGGTTGAGAGTCTACTTCCAATAACGCGTCTTCTTTCCCTAAAGCAGACATAAATCTTTCCCCAATTTGTGCTTGACCGGTTCTAACAGCTCTAAAGATTTCTCCACCTTTAAATAAAGAACCTCCAGGATGAGTAACAATTGTAAGTTTTCCTCCACTTTTTTCAGTCACATTCTTTGCAAATTCTGCTGCATTAGCTGAATGAAAGTTTCCAGCACCATAAGCTAATGCCATATCCCATTTTTCAGCTAAAGAAATGTTTGCAAATAATAATACTGAAGTAATTATAGATACAAATAATCTAAATAATTTCATATATTCTCCTTTTTTAATTTGATATTTAATTATCTCTTAGAGACTAAATCAATAAAAATATTACTTAAGTCTCATTGAATATTTTACGGATTATACTATTATAGGCATATCTTGATTGAAGAACTCATAATTTTAATTAATATTATTTTTATCACTATTATATTGACCGCAGATAATGCTGTGATTGTTGGATCGATAGCTTCTAACTTTGTGCCAAAAAATAGAAAACAAATCATTCTTTGGGGAGTGATAGGAGCCTTTGTTTTTAAAATTTTTTTTGCGATTTTTGCAACATTTTTGTTTGAATTCTACTTCATAAAAATTTTAGGTGGTCTGTTATTGATTTGGATTGTTAACGACTTAAGAAAAGATTTATTAGATATAAAAAAAATCAAATCACCAACAAAAAAAATTAAAGAACCTTCTTACATTAATAGTATTGGAAAAGTTCTATTTGCAGACATTATGATCAGTTTTGATAATGTAATTGGTGTAGTTGCTGCTGCAAAAGGATATTTTGGATACATGATTTTTGGACTTATGTTGTCAGTTGTTCTCACAGGAGCTTTGGCAACATATATGGCCAATTATATACAAAAGCACTTATGGATAGCCTATGTTGGTTTAATATTTATTTTAATTGTTGGTCTTCAGTTGGTTATTGGTGGATTAGTTGATCTTGATATTTTATCAATTAATGAACGGTTTAAAAAATATTTTTAAT
>CACFYB010000014.1 GCA_902570425.1 uncultured Pelagibacteraceae bacterium | reverse complement strand
ACCTTGTCCAGGCATTGCTGATACTTGTTCAACAATTACTCTTACTTCTTTTTTTTTGACTCCATTAATTCTTTTCAAAATTTCATTATAAATTTGTGATCCATTAACCTGTTTTTTATTTTTTTTACCCTCTGTCATTGTTGGCATTTCAATTACATCAATTATTTCTCCATCTTTAAAAAAACAAATTGATCCAGAAATCCCAGGGTCTATACCAATAATTAACATAGTCTATTTTGTAAATTCTGCATTAGAGTAAACATTCTGAACATCATCCTCTTCTTCTAGTGATTCAAAAAAATTAATCAATTCATCATTTTTTTCTTTTATAATTTTGATATTATTAATTGGTATCCATTCTAAATCTGTAGATATAAAATTGTTAATTTCCTTCTCCAATTCCTTTTTAACATTGTAAATTTCGTGTGTTGGACAATGAATTTCATGAAAATCATCATTAGATTTACATTCACCAGCACCAGCATCTATAGCAAGTTCAAAAATCCGCTCATCTGAGATTTCATTTTTATCAACTTTAATCACGCCCAGCTGGTTAAAATTATGTGAGGCAGAACCTTGGGTACCAAGACTACCTCCAGCTTTTTGAAAAATAGTTCTGATTTTTGATGCAGTTCTATTTTTATTATCTGTTAATGCCTCGATAATAACCGCTACTTTCTCAGGTCCAAAGCCCTCATATCTTAAATTTTCAAAATTTAGTTCTGTATTTAAATTAGATTTATCAATTGCCCTTTCTATATTATCTTTTGGCATATTTGCTGATCTTGCCGCCTGAATAGCTGATCTTAATCTAGGATTCATTGCTGGATCTTTATCTCCTAATTTAGCAGCCATTGTTATTTCTTTAGATAATTTTGAAAAAATTTTAGATCTTAATTTATCAGCCTTACCTTTTTTATGTTTTATTCCTGCCCAATGAGAATGCCCAGCCATAATTTAATTAAATATTATTTAACAAATCTCCAAATATATAACTTTCTACCTTTGTTGCTAATCCGGTTTCTATATCACAATCAACAATAACACCACTCAAAGTAGCTTCACCTTTTGCAGGAAAATGTTTTACTGAGTTTTTTTTAAAAAATCTATTCAAAGAATTATCTTTATCCATGCCTATTACTGAGTTGTAGTCCCCGCACATTCCTGCATCTGTTTGATAGGCAGTTCCTTTTTTTAAAATTCTTGCATCGTTTGTTGGTATATGTGTATGGGTACCAACAACCAAGGTTGCTTTTCCATCAAAAAAATGTCCTATAGCATTTTTTTCGCTTGTTATCTCTCCATGAAAATCGACTATTAAAAAATCATAATCTTTTTTTAGTTTATATTTTTCAACAAATTTTTTTGAAGATTCAAAAACATCATCGCACTTTTTCATAAAAACATTTCCCATAAGATTTAAAACACCTACATTAAAATTATTATTAATTCTAAAAATACCAAAACCATTACCTGGCGCTGGCTCAAACAAATTTTTAGGTCTCAATAATCGATCTTCCACTTCTATAAATTTCATTATATCTTTTTGATCCCACACATGATTACCAGTTGTTATAGCATTGACCCCACAATTAAAAAAATCTTCACATATTTTTTGGGTTAAACCAACCCCTGACTCATCAGCATTTTCACCATTAACAACAACAAAGTCTATTTCATTTTTTTTTATTTGATTTTCAAGATTATCTATTATCTTATTGCATCCAACGTTGCCCACAACATCTCCTAAAAACAATATTCTCATTTATGCTTCTCTTTCAGTAACAATAAAATCTAATTTAATATCATTTTTACCTATGGGAATTTTTTTTACTTTTTGAAAAGAGTAAGCTATTCCAATAGTTATAATTTTTTTGATTTTTTTTAATTTCTTTATATATCTGTCATAAAATCCCCCACCATACCCAACTCTGTTAAAATTTTTATCAAAAGCCACCATAGGTACGAGTAAAATATCAGGATATTTAATCTCTTTTGAAATTGGCTCCGGTATTCCATATTTATTTATAATTAATGGATCCTTCGAGGACCAGGGATAAAAATTCATCTGAAAATTTTTTCCAATTTTCGGTAAAGAGATTTTGTAATTTAATTTTTCAAATTTTTTTAAAACATGAATTATATTTAATTCATAATTGTATGCATAATAAGCACCTATCATTTTTTTGTTAAATTTTTTTTTTCTAATAACACTAATTATTGATTTAGAATCAATTTTAATGCTTTTCGTATAATTCCTCTTTCTTAATTCAAGAATTTTTTTTCTTATTTCTGATTTATTCACAAAATTTATTAAGATAGATTTTCTAAGTTTACTTTTTCAACAAAATTTGAAATCTCATTAGTTGTTTCTTCAATTAATTTTTCATAATTTTTTTTATTTCTTTCAATCTCATCTTTTATTTTATTATGATTATTGCTCAATTCTTTTATTTCTTGCTCTTTTCTATCTCTGTACTCAAAAATTAAAGATTTTAATTCTCTAAATTTGTTTGAAAGTTCTTTTAATTCTAACTTTTTTTGTTCAACTTTTTTTGAAGTTTCATAATATTCATCCATTACTTTTACTGCTGTTATAAGTAAAAGTTTATTCTCACCCAAATTTCCTAAATCATTTTTCAAGATATTAAATTTTTTATTTATTTGGATTAACAATTCCTCCAAATGTTCTTCTTGTCCATCCTCACAAGATAATAGAAATTCTTTACCATTAAATTTAATGCTTACGTTTGCCATTTATCAATTTCATTTAATAAGGTATCTGTTTCCTGATTTAATTCATCAATTTTCTCAGAAAATTCCATTTGTTTTTTTTGATCATTTTTTTCTTTCTTGTGCAATTCATCTAATTTATCACTTAAATGGTTATAATCTTCCTTCAAATTTTTGTATTTTTCCTCTAATTCTTGTTTTTCAATTTCTAATTGATTTTTTTGAACACTTAAATATTCAAGATCTTTTTTTATATCTGGGTTTTTAAAATTTAAGTTTTTTAATTTTGTTAACGCTAAATTTAATTTTTTTTCTTTTTCGATCACAGAATTCATATATATATAAATATATTATTAAATTGAATCTTCTTAGTCTAGACAGGATATTTTTGAGTAAACAATATAAAGAATTAGCTAATTGTATAAGATTTTTATCAATTGATGCTGTACAAAAAGCTAATTCTGGGCATCCAGGCATGCCAATGGGCATGGCAGACGTAGCTACTGTTCTTTTCAAAGACTTTCTTACATTTAATCCAAAAAATCCAAATTGGATAAATAGAGATAGATTTATTCTTTCTGCAGGTCATGGATCTATGTTGTTATATTCTCTTTTATATCTTACTGGTTATAAAAGTGTTTCTTTAGAAGATATAAAAAACTTTAGACAGATTGATTGTATTTGTGCTGGACACCCTGAATATCATCCAAATACTGGGATTGAAACTACAACTGGACCTTTGGGACAAGGAATATCAAATGCAGTTGGGTTTGCTTTAGCAGAAGAAATTTTAAAAAAAAAAGTAGGAAAAAAAATTATAGATCATAAAACTTATGTTGTTGCTGGTGATGGATGCTTGATGGAAGGAATAAGTCATGAAGCATTAAGTCTCGCAGGACACTTAAAATTAAAAAATCTTATCTTATTATTTGATAATAACTCAATATCTATCGATGGCCCTACTAATTTGGCAGTTTCAGATGATCACAAAAAAAGATTTAAGAGTTATGGATGGGACTATATAAAGATCAATGGTCATAATTTTAATGAAATATCAAAAGCTTTAAAAAAAGCTCAAAGAACAAAAAAACCAATCGCGATAGCATGTAAAACTACCATTGGTTATGGTTCACCAAATAAAAGTGGCAAAGCATCCTCACATGGAAGTCCATTAGGCGAGGAAGAAATAAAATTAGTCAGAAAAAAATTAAGTTGGAAACATAATCCTTTTGAAATTCCACAAGACTTATTAATTAGGTGGAGATCTATTGGGGCTAAAGCATCAAAAAAAGCTGAGATACATGAAAAGCGTTATAAAAAAATAATTTCTAAGTTAGGTTGGTTGGGATGGACTCTATCAAATAATTTTAAAAATGATTTTCCACCAAAAAATAATCTGATTAAAGGTACTATCTATAAAGCAATAGAAAAAACAAAATCAGATTATCTTAAATCTTTAGAACCTATGGCCACAAGAAAATCCTCTGAAAAATTTTTAGATATTATTTGCAAACTACCTAATCTTATTGGTGGATCAGCAGATTTATCAGGCTCAAACAATACAAAAACAAAAAGTCATAAATTGATCAAATCCACTGATTTTTCAGGAAATTATATTCATTATGGAGTTAGAGAGCATGCAATGTGTGGAGTAATGAATGGTATTTCACTACATAGCGGATTTATTCCTTATGGTGGAACTTTTTTAATATTTAGTGACTATTGCAAACCATCAATCAGATTAGCTGCTATGATGAAACAAAAAGTTATATATGTTCTCACTCATGACTCGATTGGCTTAGGAGAGGACGGTCCAACTCATCAACCAATTGAACAATTAACAAGTTTAAGATCAATTCCAAATCTAATGGTTTTTAGGCCTGCAGATTTAATTGAAACATTTGAGTGCTGGCAAAAAGCTCTTGAGAGCAATAATTCTCCAAGTGTTATTGCCCTAACTAGACAGGCAGTGAAACCTATTAGAGTTAAAAATTCTTCTAAGAACATGTCATCACTTGGGGCATATGAAATTTTAAGATCAGCTAATGATATAAAAATAACAATTATTTCATCAGGATCTGAATTAAATTTAGCAAGTGATGTTTGTCATAAATTAGCCACAGAGAATATTTATTCAAAAGTAATATCAATGCCTTGTCATGAATTATTTGACCAACAAAATAAAGATTATAAAAATAAAATTTTAAATGAGACGGACCTGATTGTCTCCATAGAGGCTTCTGAAACACATTACTGGAAAAAATATACAGGTATAAGAGGATTGAATTTTGGAATTAACGATTTTGGGAAAAGCGCACCATATAAAAAAATTTACAATCATTTTGGGTTAAATACTGAAAGTATAATAAAAAAAATTAAACAGAAATTATGAAAATTAAAGTTGGAATAAATGGAATGGGAAGAATTGGAAGAATGATTGTTCGATCTATAATAGAAAAAAATTATAAAGATATAGAGATTAAACATATTAATAATAGAACTAATTCTGAAGCTTGTTGCACTCTACTTAAATACGATTCTATACATGGAAAATTTAATGCGGACATAAGCTTCGACAATAAACATCTAATTATAAACAAAAAAAAAATTACATTTAGTCAAGAAACAGATTTAAAAAATATCAATTGGAAAAAATATAATGTAGATTATGTTTTTGAATGTACAGGAAAATTTAATTCTAAAGATAAATTAAAATATCATCTCAAAAATGGAGCAAAAAAAGTCATTGTTTCTGCCCCATGTAAAAATGCTGATAAAACAATTGTATTTGGTGTAAATGAGTCAGAATTAAAAAAAAATGATAAAATAATTTCTGCTGCATCATGTACAACAAATTGTCTTGCTCCGGTAGCTTATGTTTTAAATAAACATTTTATAATTGAAAAAGGTTTTATGACAACAATCCATGCTTTCACAAGTGATCAAAGAATTCTAGATAATTCTCATAAAGATCCAAGAAGAGCTCGTTCTGCTAGTCAATCAATTGTGCCAACTGCAACTGGTGCATCAAAAGCAATAGGTGAAATTATCCCCACTTTGAAAGGAAAATTAGAAGGTATTGCTATGAGAGTGCCTACTCCAAACGTTTCTTTAGTTGAACTCGTTTTTTGTGCGAAAAAAGAGTTAAGTATTAAGAAAATTAATACAGCATTTGAAAGCTTTAGTAAGCAAAACAAGGTTCTTGACATAACTAAAGAAAAGCTTGTGTCTATAGACTTTAATCATAATCCTGCTTCATCAATTGTTGATGCAAATTTAACTAATGTAGTGGGAAAAAATATGGGTAAAATTTCAGCTTGGTATGATAATGAGTGGGGCTTTTCTAATAGGATGTGTGATATAGTAGGTTATCTTCACAAGATTTCTTAATGATTAATATTAAAGATCAAGAAAATCTAAGTCAAAAAAAAGTTTTGCTTAGACTAGACTTAAATGTTCCATTAAAAGATGGTCTAGTTGTAGATGAAACAAGAATAAATAAGATTATACCTGTTATTAATTTTTTAATTGAAAAAAAATCAAAAATTATAATTATTTCCCATGTTGGGAGACCAAAAGGTAAAGTGGATAAAATTCTTTCTCTTAAACCAATTTGCGAAAATTTAGAAAAAAAGATAAAAAAAAAAATTAAGCTTATCAGTGAAAATATTTTTAAATTAAAAAAAGATGATTTATTTCAAGACCCTGATGATCAAATAGTATTTTTAGAAAATATTAGATTTTACAAAGAGGAAGAGGAAAACGACACATCTTTTGCAAAAAATTTGGCAAACTTTGCCGACTTTTATGTAAATGACGCATTTTCTTGTTCTCATCGAGCCCATGCATCTATAAGTAAAATCACAAACTTTA
>CACFYB010000013.1 GCA_902570425.1 uncultured Pelagibacteraceae bacterium | reverse complement strand
TCTGACTTATATCTAAAAACTTCCAATCTTCTTGTTTTCTATTCGGAAATCCATTTTTAATAAATTTTTTTAAAAAAAATTTTTTTGATTTGATTTCCTCATTAGAAAATTTTGAGGTTTTAATTATTTTATCAAAATCAAACTGTAATTGTTCACTCATTTAATTAAAACTTTCGTAACCTTTTTTTTCTAATTCTATTGCTAATTCTGGTCCACCAGATTTAATTATTTTCCCATTCATTAAAACATGAACAAAATCTGGTTTAATATAATCTAATAATCTTTGATAATGGGTTATTATTAAAAAAGAATTATCTTTATTTCTTAAAGTATTAACTCCATCTGCGACTATTTTCAGAGCATCTATATCTAAGCCTGAGTCTGTCTCATCTAAAATGGATAATTTTGGTGCCAACATAGACATTTGCAAGATTTCATTTTTCTTTTTTTCTCCACCTGAAAATCCAACATTCAATTGTCTATTTAGTTTTTCCTCATCAAATTTTAATTCTTTAGCTTTTTCTTTTACGAGTTTTAAAAATTCAATCGCATCTAACTCTTTATCACCTCGAGCTTTTCTAATTGCATTTAAAGATGTTTTTAAAAATATATTGGTATTTACACCTGGAATTTCTAATGGATATTGGAAAGCTAAAAATATTCCTTTATGTGCTCTTTCTTCGGTCTCAAGATCAAATAAATTTTTATTTTCAAATAAGATTTCACCTGATACTTCATAACCTTTTTTTCCTGATAAAATATTGGATAATGTGCTTTTTCCTGAACCGTTCGGACCCATAATGGCGTGAACTTCCCCAGGATTTATATTCAAAGAAAACCCCTTTAATATGGATTTATTTTCAACATTTGCATTTAATTTGTTTATTTTAAGCATTAACCAACGCTCCCTTCTAGGCTAATTCCTACTAGTTTCTGGGCTTCAACTGCAAACTCCATTGGTAATTGTTGTAATACTTCTTTACAAAAACCATTAACAATTAATCCTACAGCTTCTTCAGGATTAAGTCCTCTTTGTTGACAATAATGTAATTGTTCTTCACTAATTTTCGATGTCGTAGCTTCATGTGCAATATTTGAGTCAAAATTTTTGTTTTTAATATAAGGTACTGTGTGTGCACCACATTTATTTCCCATTAATAAAGAATCACATTGTGTGTAATTACTAGAATTTTTTGCTTTTGAATTAATATCTACTAAGCCTCTGTAAGTCATATCAGAAAATCCAGCACTTATACCTTTAGATATAATTTTACTTTTAGTATTTTTTCCTAAATGGATCATCTTTGTCCCAGTATCTGCTTTTTGATGATTGTTAGTAATTGCTATGGAGTAAAATTCACCAATTGAATTATCACCTTTTAATATACAACTTGGATATTTCCAAGTTATAGCTGAGCCTGTTTCAACTTGCGTCCAAGAAATTTTAGAATTTTTTCCCTTACATAATCCTCTTTTAGTAACAAAATTGTAAATTCCTCCTTTACCGTTTTCATCACCTGGATACCAATTTTGTACGGTTGAGTATTTTATTTCTGCGTCATCTAAAGCAATCAATTCAACATTAGCTGCATGTAATTGATTTTCATCTCTCATTGGAGCAGTACATCCCTCGAGGTAACTCACATAACTTCCTTTATCAGCAATAATTAATGTTCTCTCAAACTGTCCTGTCTCTGATGCATTAATTCTAAAATAAGTTGAAAGTTCCATTGGGCATTTAATACCCTCAGGAATATAAACAAATGATCCATCTGTAAAAACAGCAGAGTTTAATGTTGCGAAGAAATGATCAGTAACTGGTATTACTGTACCTAAATATTTTTTTACAAGCTCTGGATGTTTTTGAATTGCCTCTGACATTGAGCAAAAAATTATTCCTTGTTTAGTTAATTCACCTTTAAACGTAGTCGCTACTGAAACAGAGTCAAATACAGCATCTACAGCAATTCCATTTAGTCTTGCTTGCTCTTGCAATGGAATTCCAAGTTTTTTATATGTCTCTAAAAGTTTAGGGTCAAGCTCGTCTAAACTTTTTGGTTTATCCTTCATGCTTTTTGGTGCTGAGTAATAATATAAATCTTGATAATCAATTTTAGGATATTTTGGTTTTTGCCAATTAGGTTCTTTTAAAAGTTTTAATCGCTCATAAGCTTTTAATCTAAAGTCCAACATCCATTTTGGTTCTTTTTTAATATTAGATATAAATTTAATTACATCTTCATTTAAACCTTTTGGCGCTTTAATATCTTCAATATCAGTTGTAAAACCGTATTTATAATCTTTTAGATTTTCAATATTTTTTTCTCTATTGTCCATGTCAAATTCTTCTCTCATTGGTATCTTTTTTAATTAAATCTTCTAAACTTTTTTCCTCAAAAAAATTGTTAATATGATTTTCAAGTTCATCCCAAAGATTGTGAGTTAAACATTTTGTTAATTTACCGTTACATCCTTTTTTAGACTCTTTTTTACATTGAACAGTTTTTACTTTTTCATCGACTGCATCAAAGATATTTGTAAGCTTTATTTCTTTAGCTCTTTTTTTTAAAATATATCCACCTTGTGTACCTCTAATACTCTGAACTATTTCTTTTTTTCTCAATTTAGAAAAAATTTGCTCTAAATAATCCAAAGAAATGCCTTGCCTCAATGAGATATCTCTTAGAGAAACTGGATTAATATTATCAAACCTAGCTAGGTCTGCTAAAGCCAATACCGCATATCTTCCTTTTGATGTTAGTTTCATAAATCCGCAATTTATAAGGGTATATATAAACCTGACTAAAATAGTCAAGTATATAGGTAGAAAAAAAAGACTAACAATTTGCCACGTAGTTGTGATATGTCTAATTTTTTTTTGAGAATAATAATCAATACCAATTATGGATAATAAAATTTCAGAAATTTTTATTCCAGGTCCTGCAGGAAGACTTGAAGCTAAATATTACAAGAGTAAAAAAAACACTTCCCCAATTGCTTTAGTTTTACAACCTCATCCACAATATGGAGGGACGATGAATAATAAAGTTATTGTTGAAACTTTTCATGCTTTTATGGATAACGATTTCTCTGTTTGTAGAGTTAATTTTAGAGGTGTTGGAAAAAGTGATGGTGAATTTGATAATGGACAAGGAGAATTAGCCGATGCTGCTGCTGCTTTAGATTGGTTAGAAAGAGAGAATTTTGATAATTCACAATGTTGGGTATCTGGTTTTTCTTTTGGTTCTTTAATAGCCATGCAACTTTTAATGAGAAGACCAGAAATTAATAGATTTATTGCTATTTCACCACAACCAAATGTTTATGATTTTTCTTTCTTATCCCCTTGTCCAACATCGGGTTTAATGATTTATGGAAAAAAAGATGAGTTAGTACCTTTTGATTATATTGACGATCTTAATAAAAGACTAAGTGCACAAAAAGGTATTAAAGTAGAATTTGATTCAGTGCCTGATGCTAATCATTTTTTTTCAAAAAGTGAAAATAGTCTAATAAAAAAACTTGATAAATATATTAAAAAAGAAACTGCACTATATTAATTAATAGTTTTTAATTATCACTCCTCCGGTACAAGGCTCTTTACATCCTGTTGTTGATGGAAATGAAATAGGTAATCTTAAGAAAGATCTAATAGCAAGATATGCAAATGCTTGGGATTCTACATAATCACCATCAATTCCATAATCATCAATGGGATGAATCAATAAATTTTTGGATGCTTTATCTTTAATTTTTTTTAATAAAGTAATATTTTTTCTTCCACCTCCACAAACTAAAACCCTCCACAATTTATCTGGCCCTTTAGATAAAAAACTGAAAAGTCCTGTTGCTATTATTTTTCCTGTAAATTCAGTTAATGTGGCTGCTCCATCCTCGATACCTAGACCTCTGACAAAACTTAAACTAAAATCTTTAATATCAAAGGATATTTTTTTTTGATAAAGCTCATTTTCAAAATTATCTAGAGCTTGATTTAAGATTAATTGATTTACTTTACCACTTTTTGCAATTTCTCCTTTATTATCAAATTTATTTTTAGAATTATTTCTAATCCACTCATCTATTAAACAATTTCCTGGTCCTAGATCTCTACTTAAAAAGTTATCTTTATTGTATTCTACTAATGCAGTGACATTTGCAATACCACCAATATTTAAAATACAGACAGGCAATCTTATTTTTTTTTGTTTAACAATTAATCTGTGGAACAATGGAACTAATGGGGCTCCTTCCCCACCGTTTTTGATGTCATTTTTTCTAAAATCGTAAATAATTGTTTTTTTGGTTAATTGAGATAGTAAATTCCCGTCTCCTAATTGTTTGGAAATTTTTTCTAATGGATTATGATAAATAGTTTGACCATGGAAGCCTATAAAATCAATTTTTCTCTCAATTGTTCTTAAAATATTATTTACAATTTTTGCATGAAATATAGTTATTTCTCTCTCAAGATTACTAATGTCATTTTCATTTTTTTTTAAATCCTCAAATTTGAGGATTTTACTTCTTAAATTATGTAGATTTTCATGTATTTTTTTATCATATACAAAATATTTATTTGTAATTTCACTATATTGATCAATTCCGTCTGAACTTATAATTGAGGCATCTACGCCATCTCCAGAAGTACCACTCATCAAGCCTAAGGCTGTATATATCTTTCCCATTCTTATTTTTTTTTAATAAAATTTGTATATTGTATAACTATTATCTTATGAATAAATTTTTAAAAGAATTTAAAGATAGAGGGTACTTCTATCAATGCACAAATGAAAACGAACTATCTGGTTTATTAAATAAAGATAAAATTAAAGGCTATATTGGTTTTGATTGCACTGCAGAAAGTCTACATGTAGGAAGTTTGCTTCAAATAATGTGTCTAAGGCTTCTTCAAAAACATGGACACAAACCAATTGTATTATTAGGTGGGGGTACTACTAGAATTGGTGATCCATCAGGAAAAGATAAAACAAGAAAAATTTTAACTGAACTAGAAATTGATAGAAATATTAAAAGTATTCAAAAAATTTTAAAAAAATACTTAGATAATAATAATCCTAAAACAAAACCTATTTTTGTAAATAATCATTCATGGCTTAAAGGCTTAAATTATATTTCTTTTTTAAGAGAAATTGGAAAACATTTTACGATTAATAAGATGCTTACCTTTGAAAGTGTTAAAACTAGATTAGATAGAGAACAATCTTTAAGTTATATGGAATTTAACTATATGATTTTACAGGCATATGATTTTTTAGAGTTAAATCTTAAAGAAAATTGTTCTTTACAAATTGGAGGATCAGACCAATGGGGTAATATAGTTAATGGTACTGAACTGATAAAAAGACATTCAAGTAAACAAGTCTATGGTTTAACTACTCCTCTAATTACGTTGGCATCAGGGGCTAAAATGGGAAAAACTGAAACAGGTGCAGTATGGTTAGATAGTAAATTATTATCACCTTACGAATATTGGCAGTTTTGGAGAAATATTGATGACAAAGACGTAATTAAATTTTTAAAAATGTTTACTGATTTAACTATTGAGGAAATAGATCAGATTAAAAATAATGATATTAATCAACTTAAGATTAAATTAGCCAATGAAACTACTTCAATGCTTCATGGTCAAAAGGCTGCTCAAAATTCAGAGCAAGCAGCAAAAGAAGCTTTTTCAGGAACTTCACTTGGTTCTAATCTTCCCTCAATCAAAGTAAAATCAAAAGATATTAATGATAATGTTACTATCATTGATCTTGTAATTATTTCAAAATTAGAAAAATCAAGGAGCGAAATTAGAAGACTAATAAAAGGAAATGCAATTAAATTAGATGATAAGATTGTATCAAATGAAAAATTAATCATTACTAATGAATTATTTCTTAAAGGGTATTTAAAGCTTTCTGTTGGAAAAAAAAGGCATATTAAAATAGAACTAAATTAATTTTTTTTAATTTTTTCTAACGTTCTTGTAATAAATCTCGGTGTCAATGTTTTAATAGGATTTACTGATGTTTCTAATTTTTTTGGTGGTCCTTTTATCTTAAAACTTACACCAAATACTCCTTCTCCAGTTTTTGAACCTACTAATATTTTACCTAAAACTGGTAATGATCCAATAAACTTATTAATTGTCGTTGCAGGTACTAACGTACCTCTTAAACTTATAAGTTTATTCTTTTCAACATAGCCATCCATTAAAATTGAAATTGCTGGCCCTATGGCATAAATTTCTTCTATAGTCATTAAATTTCCTTTATTTTTAAAATTCATTTCAAATTCACTAAATCGTATTCCTTCACCTGACAAAATATCCGCTATTCCTTGTAATGAAGCTAAAGTTAAAATTTTTGTTAATAAAGGTAATTCTTTAAGTTTAAAATCATAAATTTTGAGTTGCGAAAAAGACTCATCAGATTTTTTTGAACTATTAAAATCAAGCGTCCCTCCATCAAAACCTTTTATAAATTTATATCTTTTTACTATTGGTTTAGCATGATCAATTGTAAATGTTGTAACTTTATTGTTCCCATTAGATTTTACAATAAATTTAACTTTTTTGTTATCAGGAAAGTCTCCAATCAAATCTGCGTTAAAAAGTTTTTGATTTTTAAAAATTAATTCACCTCTAAGATTATCTAGCCGATAATCGTTATCGATTCTTACTTTGTTGATATTGAGCTTAATTCTAAAATTATTGATAAAAAAATTTGATTTAGTATTCTCACCTAAAATATTTTCAATCAAATTATCTGCATTAAAAAAATCACCTTTTAACGTATAATAATCTTTATCTTTAAAGATTTTTAGAGAATTTTTTTCATTATCTTTGTCTAAATAACTTATGGTTATATTGTTAAATTTTTCAATTCTATTATTTTTGTCAATAATCAGATCATTTATTTCGATATTGTTAACTCCCTCATTTAAAGAAAAAGACTTTAATAAAAAAACATTATTATTTATTTTTCCATTTATTTTAATAATTGTTTCATCATCAATATTTTTTTTATAATTTAAAAAATCCAATAAAAAAGGGCCTTCATCAATCTTTAGTAAATTTTTAAAAATTAGATCATCTTTATTTTTTTCTAATTGATAAGAGATAAAATCTTTCTTTTTTTGGAAGAGGATATCTCCACTTCCCTTTAAAGAAAAAAAATTCTTTTTATATTCAAAATTTATTTCATTATTAAGTAAATTTATTTCATCTTCAATTTCTGGAAATATCTTTTTCAAATTG
>CACFYB010000012.1 GCA_902570425.1 uncultured Pelagibacteraceae bacterium | reverse complement strand
TATACTTAATCTTTTTTCATTTTTGTTTAATTTTCTTTTTTTATAAGATAACTCACCTTTTGGACCATGAGCAACACCACCACCAACAAAAATTGGAGCTTTTTTACTTGCATGTCTAGCGTTACCTGTCCCTTTTTGGGCATAAATTTTTGAAGTTGGTCCAGATACTTCATTTTGTTGTTTAGTTTTTGCATGACGTCCCTTGTAATTTGCATTTGTAATATACAATACATTGTTAATTAATTTTTTATTAATCTTAGCTGAAAAGATTTTATCAAGAACCTCTATAGTCTCTTTTTTGCCATTTATATTTAATTTATCTATCTTCATTATTTTTTCTTTTTCTCAGGTGTTTTTTTAGCTAATTCCGCTGCCTTATTTTTTTCCTCAATTGTTTTCTTTTGAATATTTTTTATAGATTTTTTCACTAAAACTTCAGTATTTTTTGAACCAGGTATAGAGCCTTTTAAATAAAGTAACTCATTTTCGAGATCTGTTTTAATTATTTCTAAATTTTGCATTGTCCTTAATTTATCACCCATATGGCCTGCCATTTTTTTCCCCTTAAATACCTTGCCTGGATCTTGCCTTTGTCCAGTTGATCCGTGTGATCTATGAGAAATTGACACACCATGAGTTGCTCTCAAACCTCCAAAATTATGTCTCTTCATTGCTCCTGCAAAACCTTTACCAATTGTTTTAGATTTTGTGTCAACAAATTTTACATCTTTAAATATTTCAAGACCAAATTCATTACCTTCTTTAAAGTCTGCGCTGTTTAAAACTCTATATTCCTTAAGTTTTTTTTTTGGTTCAGTATTTTTCTTTGAAAAATAACCTTTCATAGACTTTGTGAGCTTTGAGTTTTTAATTTTTCCATAACCAAGTTGAATTGCGTTATAGCCTCTTTTTTCTTTATCAATAACATGGATAATTCTTGCTTTTTCCATTTTTAAAACTGTTACAGGAATTAATTGACCTGATTTATAAAATTCTCTTGTCATTCCGATCTTTTTTCCAATTAATGCTATTTCACTCATAATTAAATTTTTATCTCCACATCAACTCCAGATGCTAAATCAAGTTTCATTAATGCTTCGACTGTTTGCGGTGTTGGCTCAATTATATCTATTAATCTTTTATGAGTTCTTGACTCAAATTGTTCTCTACTTTTTTTATCGATGTGTGGTGATCTTAATACAGTGTATCTTTCTATTCTTGTGGGTAATGGTATAGGTCCTTTAATAGTAGCACCAGTTCTTTTTACTGTATTAACTATTTCCTCTGTTGAAGCATCTAAGATTTTATTATCATATGCTCTTAGTTTAATTCTTATATTTTGTTTTTCCATGTTAACCAGCTATCTTTTTTGTTACTTCATCTTGTACATTTTGAGGAACTTTTGAATAATGATCAAAAAACATTGAATATTGAGCTCTACCTTGTGACATCGATCTCAAACTATTTATGTATCCAAACATATTAGCTAAAGGAACCATTGCAGTAATAACTGTAGCATTTCCTCTTTGCTCTTGAGTATTTATTTGACCTCTTCTACTATTTAGATCGCCGATTACATCTCCCATATAATCTTCTGGTGTAACAACCTCCACTCTCATAATTGGCTCTAACAATTTCAAACCTCCTTGAGTGCAAGCTTCTTTAAAACAGGCTCTACTTGCTAATTCAAATGCTAATACACTTGAGTCAACGTCATGATGTAATCCATCGACGATAGTCACTTTATAATCTATCATCGGAAAACCAGCGAGTATCCCACTATCAGAGACTGTCTCTATTCCTTTCTCAACACCCGGAATAAACTCTTTTGGAATCGCACCACCTTTAATAGCACTCTCAACCATTCTGCCTTTGCCAGGGTCTTGGGGCTCAACCAAAAGTTTAACTTTTGCAAATTGCCCAGCACCACCACTTTGTTTTTTGTGAATATATTCAAATTGTGCAGATTTTTCGATTGTTTCTCTATATGCTACTTGAGGGGCACCGACATTTGCTTCTACTTTAAATTCTCTTTTCATTCTGTCTACAATAATATCTAAATGAAGTTCTCCCATGCCTTTAATAATAGTTTGTCCTGACTCCTCATCCGAAGATACTCTGAAAGATGGATCTTCTTTTGCTAGCCTTGCTAAAGCTTCTCCCATTTTTTCTTGATCACCTTTTGTTTTAGGCTCTACAGCTATTTCAATAACAGGATCCGGAAACTCCATTGGCTCTAATAATACGGAATTGTTTTTGTCACATAGTGTATGTCCAGTCATGGTATTTTTTAGTCCAGCTAAAGAAATTATATCTCCAGCATTAGCTTCTTTAATATCTTCTCTTGAATTGGCATGCATTAATAACATTCTACCTACTCGTTCTTCTTTGTCAGTTGATGAATTGTATATTGCAGTCCCAGATTTAATAGTTCCAGAATAAACTCTTATAAAAGTCAAAGAACCAACAAAAGGGTCATTAGCAACTTTAAATGCTAGAGCTGAGAATGGCGCATTATCTTCAAATTTCATCTCTATTTCATCTCCAGATCCCGCTTTGGTTCCTTTAATTGAACCAATATCAACTGGGCTTGGAAGATAATTTACAACAGCATCTAACAATGGTTGTACGCCTTTATTTTTAAAAGCTGAGCCAGTTAGTACAGGTACAAAATCAAAACTTAGAGTTCCTTTTCTTATACATCTAATTAGATCTTCCTCTTTTATTTCATCACCATTTAAATAACTTTCCATCAATTTTTCATCTTGCTCAACTGCAAGTTCTACAAGTTCTGTTCGGTATTTGTTCGAGATTTCTTTTAAATCTTCTGGAATTTCTTTATATTCCCACTCAGCACCTAAAGCCTCATTTTTCCAAATTTGAGCTTTCATTTTTACAAGGTCAATAACTCCACTTAAGCTGGATTCGATACCAACTGGAACTTGCAAAACAAGAGGTTTGGCCCCAAGTCTATCTTTAATCATATCAACGCATCTAAAAAAGTCAGCCCCAGTTCTATCTAGTTTATTAACAAAACAGATTCTTGGAACTTTATATTTATCAGCTTGTCTCCACACAGTTTCTGATTGAGGTTCTACACCAGCTACGCCATCAAATACTGCAACTGCTCCATCTAAAACTTTTAGTGATCTTTCAACCTCTATGGTAAAATCCACATGCCCAGGAGTATCGATAATATTAATTCTATGGTCTTGCCAAAAACAAGTTGTTGCTGCTGATGTAATGGTAATACCTCTTTCTTGCTCTTGCTCCATCCAGTCCATAGTTGCAGCACCATCGTGAACTTCACCAATTTTATGGCTTTTACCAGTGTAATAGAGAATTCTTTCTGTAGTGGTTGTTTTACCAGCATCAATATGAGCCATGATTCCAATATTTCTGTATTTATCTAATGTATGAGTTCTTGACATTTATTTTACCATCTAAAATGTGCAAATGCTTTGTTTGACTCGGCCATTTTATGCACATCCTCTCGTTTTTTCACTGCTGCACCTTTTTTTTCATATGCATCATAAAGTTCATTAAAAATTCGATCAGACATATTCTTATCTTTTCTTTTTCTTGCTGAGTCCACTAACCATCTAATAGCTAAAGCTTGTGCCCTCTTATTTTTAACCTCAACTGGGACTTGATAAGTAGCTCCACCAACTCTTCTTGATCTGACTTCTACTGTAGGCTTGATGTTATTTATCGCTTCATTAAAAATTTTTATAGGTTCATCTTTAGATTTCTTTTTAATTTTTTCTATTGCTTCATAAACAATTTTTTCTGCTACATTTTTTTTTCCATCAAACATTATTGAATTAATTAATTTAGGAATTATTACTGATTTAAATTTTGGATCCGGAATAATATTTTTTTTGGGCTGTGTTTTTTTTCTAGACATAAATTATTTACCCTTTTTTGTTCCGTATAAAGATCTTCTTTTTTTTCTGTTAGCAACACCTTGGGTATCTAGGTTACCCCTCAGGATATGATACCTCACTCCAGGTAAATCTTTTACTCTTCCACCACGTATTAAAACTACTGAGTGTTCTTGCAGGTTGTGACCTTCTCCTGGAATATATGCTGTGACTTCAAAACCATTAGATAATCTTACTCTTGCTACTTTTCTTAATGCTGAATTTGGTTTTTTTGGAGTAGTCGTGTAAACCTTAACACAAACACCTCTCTTAAGAGGTTGTTTTTGCAATGCAGGAACCTTGTTCCTAGCTAAAGGTCTTGTTCTTTTTTTTCTTAACAACTGGTTTATAGTCGGCATAAAAAATTTTATAAGTTAGTATTTTTGAATGAAATAACTGACAGGTTATTCATGGCAGCGTTTAGTACAACTACTGGTACTACATTCCAACCAAAAATATCGCCAAAATACTAATTAATTTGATTTTGTCAAACTAAAAC
Organism: uncultured Pelagibacteraceae bacterium; assembly: GCA_902570425.1. Classification (GTDB taxonomy): domain Bacteria; phylum Pseudomonadota; class Alphaproteobacteria; order Pelagibacterales; family Pelagibacteraceae; genus Pelagibacter. Next base: position 3,253 of record CACFYB010000012.1, on the reverse strand, counting down.
TAAGAATTTATAGGGTTTTTTTTATTGATTTACTTGAGTTTCTGAGTTGTCTATTTTCTCTTGTTCAGACAAAAATTTATTATCATCCTCAAGGGCTTTTTTATTCCATTTATTCTTAATATTTCCCGTTCCAGCCGGAACTAATCTTCCAACTATAACGTTCTCCTTCAAACCATTCAGTGGATCTATTTTACCTTTTATAGCGGCATCTGTTAGAACTCTTGTAGTTTCTTGGAATGAAGCAGCAGAAATAAAGGACTCTGTTTGCAATGAAGCTTTAGTTATACCCATTAATACTCTTTCCCCCACAGCTTGTTTTTTACCTTCAGCTTTAAGTTTCTCATTTATATTTTCAAATTTTATTCTATCAACAATTTCTCCAGGTAAATAATTTGAGTCACCAGAAGATTTAATTTCAACTTTTTTAAGCATTTGTCTTAAAATAGTTTCGATATGTTTATCATTTATAATTACACCTTGAAGCCTATAAACTTCTTGAACTTGATTAACAAAATACTCTGTCAAATCTTTGATTCCTAAAATTCTTAGAATATCATGAGGCAATGGTTGACCATCTAATAAGTATTCACCTTTTTGAATTTTTTCACCTTGATTAAAGTTGATATGCTTTCCTTTTGGAATTAAATAGTTAGAAGGTTCTGAGCCATCTTCTGGAACAATTGAAACTCTTTGTTTTCCTCTTACCTCTTTTCCAAAAATTACTTGACCATTATTTTCCGCAATAATAGCACTGTCTTTAGCTTTTCTGGCCTCAAATAATTCTGCTACTCTTGGAAGACCTCCAGTAATATCTTTAGTTTTTGTTGTTTCTTTTGGAAGTCTTGCGATGACATCACCTGCAAAAACTTTCTGACCATCTTTAATTGATAAAATTGAGTCTGGTACTAAATAGTACCTTGCTTCATTATCATCTGCTTTTTTTATAACATTTCCCTTTTCGTCTCTTAAAGTTATTCTAGGTTTAAGATCTGTGCTTTTTGATTGAGCTCTCCAATCAATAACTGATTTAGATGAAATACCAGTGGCATCGTCAGTAGTTTCTTGAATTGAAACACCATCAATAAGATCAACATAACTTGCTATACCACTCTTTTCAGCTATAACAGGTGTTGTATAAGGATCCCATTCACAGATTTTTGTATTTGCTTTAATTTTATCACCGTTATTAAAAAACAATCTTGATCCGTAAGCAACTTTATATACTGCTATTTGAACTCCATTATCATCTTCAATTGATAGCTGGGTATTTCTTCCCATAACAATTAAATTTTTCTTAGAGTCCTCTAAAATATTGGAATTAATAATTTTTAGGACTCCATCATTCTTAGTTATTATTTGAGAGTCTTGTTTTACTGATGCAGTACCACCAACATGGAAAGTTCTCATAGTCAATTGTGTTCCTGGTTCACCAATTGACTGAGCTGAAATCATTCCTATAGCTTCGCCGACATGAACCATTTTACCTCTTGATAAATCTCTTCCATATGATGTAGCACATACACCTTCTTTGGAACCACAAGTCATAACTGAATAAACTTTAATAGATTTAACACCAGCAGCATCTATTTTATCACAACCAGCTTCATCAATCATTGCTAGTTTTTTTATTATTATTTCACCAGTAATTGGATGTTTTACATCATCAAATGCAACTCTTCCTAAAGCTCTTTCTGATAAACTAACAACTACGTTTCCACCTTCAAGAATTTCTGATAATTCTATAAATCCTGGGTTTTTACAGTCACATTCTTTTTTTGTAATTGTTAAATCTTGCGCTACATCACAAAGTCTTCTTGTTAAATAACCAGAACTTGCAGTTTTTAAAGCAGTATCAGCTAAACCTTTTCTAGCACCGTGTGTAGAATTAAAGTACTCAAGAGCAGTTAGGCCCTCTTTAAAGTTTGAAGTAATTGGACTTTCAATAATTTCACCTGACGGCTTAGCTATCAAACCTCTCATTCCAGCTAATTGTTTCATTTGAGCAGCTGAGCCTCTAGCACCGCTATCAGCCATCATAAATACTGAATTAATCTTTATTCCTTCAGAAGTTTTTTCTGTTGCTGATATACCTTTCATCATTTCTCCTGCAACTTTGTCAGTACATTTAGACCATGCATCAACAACTTTATTGTATTTTTCACCTCTTGTAATTAAACCCTCTGCATACTGCGTTTCATAATCAGCAATTAATTTTTTAGTGTCATCAATTAATTGAGTCTTATTCGAAGGAATAACTAAATCGTCTTTGCCAAAAGAAATTCCTGCTTTAAATGCATGTTTAAATCCTAGATCTTTTAACTTGTCACAAAAAATAACAGTTGTTTTTTGACCACAAAATCTAAAAACTATATCAATTATTTCAGAAACTGTCTTTTTTGGAAGTATTCTGTCAATTAAAGAAAATTTAATGTCTTTATTTTTTGGAAGTAAATTAGCTAATAAGAATCTTCCTGCTGTAGATGTATATTTTTCAAATTTTTTATTTCCTTTATCATCAATAGTTTCAAATCGCGAAATTATTGTACTATGAACTTTTATTTGTCCTGATGATAGAGCAAATTCTATTTGATCTGTGTCTAAAAAATATCCTGCTGGTTTGTCAGTAACTGGTTCTTGAGACAAATAATAAATTCCCAAAATCATATCCTGACTTGGCACAATAATTGGCTTTCCATTAGATGGAGACAAAATGTTATTTGTGGAAAGCATTAATATTCTTGCTTCTAATTGAGCTTCTAGACTTAATGGTACATGAACTGCCATTTGATCACCATCAAAATCAGCATTGAAAGCAGCACAAGTTAGAGGATGTAATTCTATAGCATCACCCTCAATAAGTTTTGGCTCAAAAGCTTGTACTCCAAGTCTATGAAGAGTTGGTGCTCTATTAAGTAATACAGGGTGCTCCCTAACAATTAATTCTAGTGCATCCCAAACTGCATTCGTTTCTTTTTCTACAAGTTTTTTAGCTTGTTTAATTGTTGAAGCTAAACCTAATTTATTTAATCTTGCGTATAAGAAAGGCTTAAATAATTCTAAAGCCATTTTTTTTGGCAAACCACATTCATGAAGTTTTAAATCAGGCCCAACTACAATTACAGAACGCCCAGAATAATCTACTCTCTTTCCTAATAAATTTTGTCTGAATCTTCCCTGTTTTCCTTTCAACATTTCTGCTAAAGATTTTAATGGTCTTTTTCCTGTACCTGTAATTACCCTTCCTCTTCTTCCA
>CACFYB010000011.1 GCA_902570425.1 uncultured Pelagibacteraceae bacterium | reverse complement strand
GTTGGAATATTGCTGATGCTGTTCAAAGATCATATGATGTTGAAGGTATGCATATTGGGACTGTTGCAGCTGGTAGAATTGGCTTAGATGCATTAAGAAAAATGAAACCATTTGATGTTCATTTGCATTATTTTGATAGACATAAACTACCTGATTCTGTTGAAAAAGAATTAAACCTTACTTTCCATGAATCGGTTGAGTCAATGGTTAAGGTTTGTGATGTGGTGACAATAAATTGCCCTCTTCATCCTGAAACAGAGAATCTGTTTGATGATACAATGATTAGTAAGATGAAAAAAGGGGCTTATATTGTGAACACTGCAAGGGGAAAAATCTGTAATCGTGAGGCAATTGCAAAAGCATTGAAGAGTGGTCAATTAAGTGGTTATGCTGGAGATGTCTGGTTTCCTCAACCAGCACCTAATGATCATGTATGGAGAAATATGCCTAACCATGGTATGACACCTCATACATCAGGAACATCTTTGACTGCCCAAGCAAGATATGCAGATGGTGTACGAGAAATATTGGAGTGTTTCTTTGAAGGTAAAGAGATAAGAAATCAATATTTAATTGTAAAAGATGGACAGTTGGCTGGTATGGGTGCTCACTCTTATAGTAAAGGATCTGCTACTGGTGGTTCTGAGGAAGCAGCTAAATATAAGAAAAAATAAAAAATTCTTAAATTATTAAAGGTAAGCTACTTTAAGTAGCTACCTTTAATGATATAGACTCAATCTGTCTTTTTTGTATAAGTCTCATGATAATGAGATCTTTCATATTAATATTATTAAGTTTAATAATTTCTAGCTCTGTATTGGCAACAGAAAAGAATAAAGCATATTTTGCAGGTGGATGCTTTTGGTGTATGGAGGAGTCTTTTGAAAAACTGATTGGTGTTGAAGAAGTGATTTCAGGATACTCAGGTGGGAAAACTGAAAATCCAACATATAAGGAAGTTACTTATGGTAACACGGGTCATTTTGAAGTTATTGAAGTAATTTATGATAAAGATTTAATATCTTTCGAAAATTTACTAGAAAATTTTTGGAAAAATATAGATCCATTTGACTCTTTCGGACAATTCTGTGACAAGGGTTATAGCTATAGGTCTGTAGCATTTTTTACAAATGAGAAAGAAAAAAACTTAATTGAAAAAGACATTAATAAATTAGAAAAACAATTTAATAAAAAAATTGTTACCTATGTAAGAAAATTTGAAAAATTTTATATTGCAGAGGATCGTCATCAAAACTACTATAAAGAATATTTGTTAAATTATTTAAAATATAAAAAAGCTTGTCGAAGGGAAGAAGTTTTAAAAAGAATTTGGAAAATGTAGGATTTAATGAAAAATATTAATTGGAATTTTGATAATACCTATTCCAGATTACCAGACCCATTTAGAGAAAAAATCGATCCAGTAAAAGTTAAAAATCCTGAAATAATTATGCTTAATAAATCCTTAGCCGAAGATCTAAATTTGGACTTTTCAGGCTTAGATCAAGCTAAATTATCAGCTCTATTTTCTGGTAATGAATTGCCAAATGATTCTAGGTCAATAGCTCAAGCTTACGCTGGTCATCAGTTTGGTCACTTCACAATGCTAGGTGATGGTAGGGCAGTTTTAATTGGTGAGCATATAACTAAATCGAAAAAAAAATATGACATTCAATTTAAGGGATCGGGTAAAACTGCATTTTCAAGAAATGGTGATGGAAGAGCTGCACTAGGACCAATGTTAAGAGAATATTTAATTAGTGAATCAATGCATAATTTAGGAATCCCATCAACAAGAAGTTTAGCAGTTGTAAAAACAGGAGAAGAAGTAATTAGAGAAACTTCGTTACAAGGAGCTATACTCACAAGAGTTGCTTTAAGTCATGTTAGAGTTGGAACTTTTCAATATATTGCCGCGAGACAGAAAGAAGATGAATTAAAAATACTTTTGAATTATGTGATTGATAGACACTACCCTAGTTTTAAAAACTCACAAAATAAATCTATTGATCTTTTAAAAATTATTTTAGATAAACAAATTGATCTCGTTGTGAATTGGATGAGAGTTGGTTTCATTCACGGTGTTATGAATACAGATAATATGAGTATATCATGTGAAACTATTGATTATGGACCATGCGCTTTTATGGATGTTTATGATCCAAAAACTGTATTTAGTTCAATTGATCAAATGGGAAGGTACGCTTATTGTAATCAACCAGTTATAACAAAATGGAACCTATCAAGATTTGCAGAATGTTTAATACCACTTATCGATAAAAATCAAAACAAAGCAGTTGAGATAGCAACTGAAATAATCAATTCCTTTGAAAAAAAATACGAAGAAAAATGGCTTAATATGATGAGATATAAATTAGGCTTATCTGGTGTTGATGAGAAAGATAAATATTTGATTTTAGATTTGTTAACTTGGATGCATCAAGAAAAAATGGATTATACAAATACTTTTTGTCATTTAATGAATTTTGAAGTTGCAAATAAAGAAAATTTTAAAAAAGATGATTTTGAAAATTGGAAAAAAAGATGGCAAGAAAGATTAAAAGTTAACAATAACACTCCTGAAAAATATTTAAAATTGATGAGAAGTGTTAACCCTCTTGTTATTCCAAGAAATCATAAAGTAGAAGAAGTTTTGAATGAGGCTATTAATGGAAATATAGAACCATTTAATAAATTTTTAGAAATATTAAATAAACCTTATTTAGAGCAAAAAGATACAATCAATTATCAAACGCCGCTATATTCAAATGAAAAATATCAAACTTTTTGTGGAACTTAATTAAAGAACATAAGGTTCTGGTCTAGCTTTTTTTCCTAAAACTCTTTCAACTGCCATATTAGATATATCAATTGATTGATATGCGCCAGTTGTAATTAACTCTGTTAGAGCCCTACCTATTCCAGGTGCTTGCATTAAACCTCTCCCAGTAAAACCAGTTGCTAAATAAACATTATCAAACTTTGGGTGTTTTCCTACAACAGCATTATTGTCTAATCTATTACAATCATAATACCCTGCCCATCCTCCAGTCAACTTAAGTTCTTCCATAGCGGGTATTCTGTTTGCTAGTGCAGGCCACACAAGTTCCTCAAAATCATCCCAAGCAGGTTCAAGATCCTCTGCTTCAAATACTGATTTAGGTGATCCTGCCAAATATTCCTTTCCTTCTGGTCTCCAATAAACACCTGTTGTTAAGTCTCCTGTTAATGGCATTTCAGGAATATGTTTTGGGCATTTGACTCTGAACACTGTGTGTTTTTGTGGTTCAACAGGTATATCTTCTAATAGTTCTTTAGTCCAACATCCAGCAGCAGAGATAATAGTTTTTGCTTTTATTTCTGAAATAGATTTTATCTCACCTTTAATAAACTCTGCTCCAAGTTCTGTAGCTTTACTTTTCAAAGCACTATGAAACATGAATGGATCAATCCAACCTTCACTTTTATTATCAGTAAAAGTTGCTGTTTCAATACCTTCACTATTAATATATGGAAAAAATTTAGACAATTCAGATCCCTTAATATTTTTTGTTCCAGCTTCACATGCTTTATGATTTTCTAAAGCTTTATATTGCTCGTCAGCATGTTCAGGGCCAAACATTAATAAATATCCATTTGTAACCATGCTAGCAGTTGGTTTAGGATTTTTTTCTGTTTTGAGTAATTCTGGAATTTGAAAAATAAATTCTTTAGCAAACTTACCTAATAAAATATTTTCTTTTTGAAAAAATTGTCTTCTAAATCCGCCTAAAGAAAGCGGAAAAGATGCAGATTTATAAGTTGGATCTCTTTCTATTACTTTTACTTTCCTGCCTTCTTTAGATAAAAAATAAGCAGTTGCAGCACCTATAATTCCACCACCAACTATTACAACATCATCCATTTAATTTAATATAAATAGGTTAAAATTCAGAAATAGTGCATAGCAACACCAAAGTAAATAGGGAATCATTAAATAATAACTTACAAAATTGACACGTTTAAACCTAATTATAAGAGTAATTATCAACAAGATAAGAATTATTAAAATTACTAACGCAAAAAATATTTGATGCAGACCAAAAAAGACAATACTCCAAGTTGTATTAAAAACTATATGAATAAAATAAATGTAAACTGTGTTTATATCTCGATTCTTTGTATGCCAATAAAACCAAATAGCTAACGTCATCATTAGATATAATGTGGTCCAAACAGGTGCAAATATCCAATCTGGTGGATTGTAGTTTGATTTAATAAGCTCTGAATACCAGGGTTCCTTTAGACTAATCGAGGCTAAACCCCCAATAAATGACGCAGAAAAAGTAATTACAAAAAAAAGTATAAATGATAAAAACTTATTTTTTAACATATAAGTATTATACAACTAAAAATAATGAATAAAAAAACAATTTGGATAACTGGCGGAAGTACAGGAATAGGTAAGGCTTTAGCTTTAAAATTTGCTAACGAGGGTTGGAATGTGGCAGTTTCTGCAAGACGTGAAAATCTTCTTAAAGAAATTTCTGATAAAAATGAAAATATTCATGGATTTCCTTTAGATGTAACAGATAAGATAAAATGCATGAAAGTTTTTGAACAAATTAAGAATAAGTTTAAAACTATTGATATTTGTTTTTTTTCAACTGGGACCTGGAATCCAAAAAAGGAAAAAGATATTGATATTGAACAAATAGAAGATGTATTTAAGGTAAATTTTTTTGGAACATTAAATAGTATCAAAACTGTAGAAGAATATTTTAAAAATAAAAAAGAAGGTATTATTACCATTGTTTCATCTATAGCTGGATACAGAGGATTGCCAAATTCTACTGGTTATGGACCTTCAAAATCTGCTCTAAATAATTTAGCAGAGAGTCTATATTTTGATTTCAAAAGATATAATGTTCGTGTTTGCTTGGTGTCACCTGGATTCATAAAAACACCAATGACAGATAAAAATGATTTTAAGATGCCTTTTTTAAAAACTACAGAATATGCAGCTGAAAAAATTTACGATGGATTAATACATAGTAATGTATTCGAAATCCATTTTCCAAAATCGTTAACTCTTATACTTAAAATTTTCAGCTTTTTACCAAGTAAAATATATTTTGGTTTAGTTGGTAAAATGACAAAATATCAAAAGAAAAATTAATCTTTAACAAATACAACTGTAAGTTCAGCAACTTTTATACCAAACTTTGTCATGGTTGCTCTATTTATTGCGACGCGCTCATCCTGTTTGAATATCCAGTCGTCAAAAGTAATCTTCATTTCTTTACCTTTTACTGGAACTAAAAGAACATATTCAAATTTAAATGCTGGTCCGTAGGAATAACCTTTTGCTTTTCCAACTACATCTCCTGCAGTTCCTTCATAATTATTTTCATCAATCTTGGTTATTTGCCATTGTCTAGTTTGTACTTCACCATCGTCCCAATTAAATTTTTCATCAAGTGTCAATTGCTTTCCATCCCACTTTCCATCTAAATCTGCTGAAAATTGTCTAGTAACTTTTCCATATCTATTCTGAAGAATGCCCCAAGCTTTAACATTACCTGACAAAAAATTTTCTATAATTAATCTTGGCTCTTTACCTTTAAATTCCTCTGGTTTCATATCACTATTGCTTGAGCAATTTGTAATTAAAATAAAAGAAATTATCAATAAAATTGATCTTAAGTTTACTATTTTGCTCACAAGCCTCCTGTTATTTATTCTGAATTGAAAATTGGATCAAGTCAATATTTTTTGATTTAAAACCAGCTTCACAATAAGAGAGGTAAAACTCCCACATTCTTTTAAATGTCATATCAAATCCCTGCTTTTTAATAAGATCCCATTTTCTATTAAATTCATTTTTCCAAATAGCTAGTGTGTTTGCATAATGATCAGCATAAGAGTCATATGACTTAATTGTTAAACCATTATCTGAAACATATTTACTTAAACTATTTTTGCTAGGTAAAAATCCACCTGGAAAAATATATTTTTGAATGAAATCTTGTTTAGTCTTATACCTATCAAATAAACTATCATCAATTGTAATTGCTTGAATAGCAGCTCTCCCATCTGTAGATAAGTTTTGTCTAATAGTTTTAAAGTAACTTTCTAAATAATTTTGTCCTACTGCTTCAATCATTTCAATAGAAGCTATTGAATTATATTTATTTTTTACATCTCTATAATCTTTAATTTCAATGTTTACTTTTTCATTTAAACCACACTTATGGATTCTTTCTCTTGCATATTCAAATTGTTTTTTTGAAATAGTAATACAATCAAGTTTTACATCATATTTTTTTCCTAGGTATTCAGCAAAACCTCCCCATCCACAACCAATTTCTAAAACTCTATCTCCATTATTTGGTTTAATTAAATCTATCATTTTTTGATATTTGTTATTTTGTGCATCTGAAAGATCTTTAGTGTTCTCACTAAAAATTCCACTTGAATAAGTTAAAGTTTCATCAAGCCATAATGAAAAAAAGTCATTTCCTAAGTCATAATGTTTTGCAATATTTTCTTTACTTCTATTTTTTGTATTTTTAATGAACATCCCCTTTAAAAAATTAATAACCGGAAAATCTAGCAGACCTGAAAACTTGTAAATAATTCTGATATTTCGTGCAGTTATTTCAATTAAATTAGACAAATTATCAGTTTCAAATTCTCCTCGCATATAGGATTCAGCAAAACCAATACTGCCACCCTTAATAAGGTTAAAAGAAAAATTTGGTTTTCTAATTTTTAATTTAGCTTTTAATTTATCTTGAGGATTACCTAATCTAAAAACTTCACCATGATAATTTGTAATTTCTAGATACCCAATGTTAATACCAGCTAGTATGTTAAAAACTATCTTATCTGAAAGTTTATTTAAAGACATTAATTTTCAAAAGATATATTATTTTTAATTTTAAATTTTTTTCGAACAAACTTTATTCCTTTAGTCCATAATTTAAACGCTTCAAAATGTATCGCTGCAATTATTTTAAACGTCATTAAGGGATGTTTTAAATAAGATTTGATTAACTCTGAAGTTGTAAAATCCGTTCTTTTCCCATCTTGAGAAGCATATAATAATCTTTCGTTTAATTGATATTGATCTATGATAACTGAGATCTTATCTGCAGGTTTTAAAATTCTAAAAAAATAACTGCAATTCATTTCAATGAATGGTGAAACATGAAATTTTTTCTTACAATGGTGTTGTAATAAATTATCATTTTTCACCTTAAAAACATAAGTGTGTTGCTCACCAAAAGTATTTTTAACTTCGTATAATATAGATATCAAATCGTTATTATTATCATAAACATAAAAAATACTTAATGGATTAAAAACATATCCAAAAATTCGCGGGTAGCATAGAAGCTTAATTTTGATATTTTCACTACTAATATTATTTTCCTTAAGATTTTTTTTAACCCAATCAATTAAAGGTGTGCCATCTCTATCACCATGATCTTTATCAAAAAAACTGACTAAATTAAATTTATTGTATGAAAAAAAACTAGTTGTTTTATCTAATTTTTCTAATTCAGAAAGATCAATTAAAAGTGAAAATACCCTATATTTAAAAAAATGTATCTTTGGTTTAAATCTTTTATGAATTACAGTTCCATTATAAATATAACTAGTCATTAAGGATTTTAAGCATTTCGATAGATGATTTTATTCCATCTTCATGAAAACCGTAACCAAAATAACTACCACAATAAAGAATATTTCTTTTATTTTGTAAATTTGTAAGCTGACTTTGAAAATTGAGCGCAGATTGATCAAAATATGGATGTGTAAATCTTACTTTTTTTAAAATTTTCTTTTCATCGATTTTAAAATAAGGATTTAAGGTAAGAAAAATATTTTCATCACATTTAAGGTTTTGTAATAAATTTAACCAGTACGTAATTGAATTTTTTTCTATTTCATCCTTTTTGATTGATGAGTTCCATGAACACCAGGCTTTTTTATTTTTTGGCATAGCTTGTTCATCGGTATGAATATAAGCGATATTTTCTTTATATTTATAATTTGAAAGTACATTCTTTTCTTGGTCAGTTGGATTATCAATTATTGATAAAGCTTCGTCTGCATGTGTTGCTAAAACAACTTTGTCGTATCCAAAATATTCACTTTCTCCACCATAATATAAATCTATACCTGTTGTTTTTGTTTTAATTTTTTTGATTGGATAATTTTTAAAATGTTCACCACTGATTTTTGAAATAATATTCTGAACATAAGTTCTACTCCGATTTGACACTGTGTACCACTGAGGTCTATTTTTTAATTTAAACAAACCATGATTTTGAAAAAACTTTAAAAAAAATCTTAATGGCATTTGACTAGCAGCACTAGGTGGCATTGACCATATAGCTGAAACCATTGGTATCAAATGATAGTTAACGAACTCTATTGAAAGATTTTCCTTACTCAAATAATCACCAAGTGTAGTCTCTTGATTAATTTTTTTTATATTATCACATTTTTTATAAAACTTAATAATATCAAAAAACATTTTGAGGAATTTTAAATTAAACAGATTGGACTTATTTGAAAAAATTCCGTTTAATCCTCTACCACAATATTCGAATGATGTTTTTTCAACAGATACAGAAAAGGACATATCACTTTTTTCAATTGCAATATTATTCTCTTCAAAAAAATTTATTAAATGCGGATAAGTTGTGTAATTAAATACTATAAAACCTATATCAACGGGAACTTTTTTTGTACCGAAAGATAAATCAATAGTATGAGAGTGCCCACCAAAATGATCTTCCTTCTCAAAAAGATCTACATGATGTTTTTTTGATAGGTAATATGCAGCACTTAATCCTGAAATACCTGAGCCAACAACAGCAATCTTCATTAATTGTTAAGCTGCATCTTCTTTAAACTCATCTATACTTGGACAAGTACAGAATATATTCTTGTCACCATAAACATTATCCACTCGTGCAACTGGAGGCCAGAATTTATTAGATTTTAAGAATTTTGCAGGATAAGCAGCCTCTGCTCGTGAATACTTATGTGTCCAATCATCAGAAGCTAGTTCACTATCTGTGTGAGGAGCATTTTTAATTGGATTATCTATTTTATCAAATTCACCTGATTTAATTTTTTCAATTTCTTCTTTTATCTTAATTAAGGTGTCACAAAATCTATCGAGTTCTGACAAACCCTCACTTTCAGTTGGCTCTATCATCATTGTACCAGCTACTGGCCATGACATAGTTGGTGCATGAAATCCATAATCTATTAATCTTTTTGCAATATCTTCTTCGGTTATTCCTGTCTCTGATTTAATATTTCTAATATCAATAATACATTCATGAGCAACATTTCCATTTGATCCTTTATACAAAATTGGAAAGTGATCTTTTAGTCTATGAGCAATATAATTTGCATTTAATATTGCCACTTCAGTAGCAAGCTTTAACCCTGCTGATCCCATCATTTTAATGTACATCCAAGAGATTGATAGAATACTTGAACTACCCCAAGGAGCTGCCGAGACTGCTCCAATGCCGGAAGTTGGTCCACAATCTTTAATCACTGGATGATTAGGTAGGTATACTTGTAAATGTTTTTTACATGCAATAGGTCCCATACCTGGTCCTCCCCCACCATGTGGAATACAAAATGTTTTATGCAAATTAATATGACAAACATCTGGACCAAAATTTCCAGGCTTCGCAACTCCGACTAAGGCGTTTAAATTTGCTCCATCCATATAAACCTGCCCACCATGTTTATGAACTAACTCACAAATATCAGTTATTTTTTCTTCAAATACTCCATGAGTAGATGGATAGGTCACCATTAGTGCTCCAAGGTTTTCCGAATGTTGTTCGGCTTTTTTCTTTAAATCATCAAAATCAACATTCCCTTCTTTATCACAATTAACAACTACAACTTTCATTCCAACCATTTGTGCACTTGCTGGGTTAGTTCCATGTGCTGAACTAGGAATTAAACATATATTACGATTAGCCTCACCTCTATCTAAATGATACTTTCTAATAACCATTAAGCCTGCATACTCACCTTGAGCACCTGCATTAGGTTGCAAAGAAACACCTGAAAAACCAGTTATAGAACGCAACCAATTTTTTAGGTCAGTAAATAAATCTCTAAAACCTTCCATTTGTTCAATTGGGACAAACGGATGAGGTTCTGCAAATTCTTTCCATGATATTGGGATCATTTCGGCAGCAGCATTTAATTTCATTGTACAAGAACCAAGTGCAATCATAGTTCTATTCAATGCGATATCTTTATCTTCTAATCTTTTTAAATATCTAAGCATTTCAGTTTCGGAATGATAAGAGTTAAAAACTGGATGTTCTAAATATTTTGAAGTTCTTAATAGATTTTTTGGAAGATTAGGTAAACTAACCGATGGATCTTCTTTTTTGATTGATTCCGCAGCATTAAAAATTTTTAGTAGTTGATTTACTCTATAAACATTTTTTCTTTCATCAAATGAAACGGCAAGCATTTCAGAATTTACTTTTCGAATATTAACTCTTTGGTTCAAAGCATTCTTATAAATTTGATCAGTCTTTTCTTTAGTAATAATAGTAACAGTATCAAAAAAGTTATTAGAATAAAGCTCGTATCCAGATTGTTTTATTTTATCAGCAAAACTTTTTGCTAATTGAGACACTCTTTCTGAAATATTTTTAATACCATCCGGACCATGATAAATAGCATATGCTGCTGACACAATTGCTAATAAGGCTTGGGCAGTACAAATATTACTCGTCGCCTTATCTCTTCTAATATGTTGCTCTCTAGTTTGTAATGATAATCTATATGCTTTATTACCATGTCTATCAACTGATACACCAACAATCCTTCCAGGCATTGATCTTTTAAACTCATCTTTTGTAGCAAAAAAAGCTGCATGTGGACCTCCATATCCCATTGGAATACCAAATCTTTGAGAGCTTCCAACTGCAATGTCGGCACCAAGTTCTCTTGGTGTTTTTAATTTTGCTAGGGCTAACAGATCACAAGCTAATACAGCCTTCCCATTCTTTTTGTGAATTTTGCTGATTGCTTCACTTGGTTCTTTAATATCTCCTAAAGTTCCTGGATATTGTAAAATTCCACAAACTAAATCCTCTTTTAGTTGATCTAAAACTTCATCTTCTTTACCGACTAAAACCTTTAAACCCATTGGTTCAGCTCTTGTTTGAATTACATTTATTGTTTGAGGATGACAATCCTCAGAAACAAAAACTAAATTACTATCTTTTTTATTTAATCTGTGACTTAGACCCATAGCCTCTGCTGCTGCTGTGCCCTCATCTAATAAAGAAGCATTTGCAATGTCCATTCCTGTAAAATCAACAATCATTTGTTGAAAGTTCAATAACATCTCAAGTCTTCCTTGAGCAACTTCTGGCTGATAAGGTGTATATGAAGTATACCAACCTGGATTTTCTAGTATATTTCTCAAAATTACATAGGGTGTATAAGTTCCATAATATCCCATACCAATAAAATTTGAGTAAACTTGATTTTTTTTTGAAATTGCTCTTAATTTTCTTAAAGCTTCATACTCTGAATTCGACTCGCCAATATTAAGTTCACCTTTGAACTTTATTTTTTCTGGAACAGTGTTGTCAATCAAATCATCAAGTGATTGATAATTCAATTCTTTTAACATTTTTAATTGATCTTCTTTAGAAGGGCCTATGTGTCTTTTTAAAAAATCTTTTTCTGAATTTGGTAACATTATGCTGATGTCTCCTTTGCAAATTTATCGTAATCATCTTTATTCATTAAAGTATCCATTTCTGATGGATCTTTTATTTTAAGTTTAAAAAACCATGCTGAATCCTCTGGATCTTGATTAATTTTTGATGGATCATCTACTATGGCTTGATTTGTATCAACTACTTCACCACTTACAGGAGTATATACATCACTAGCTGCTTTCGTCGACTCTACAACACCGGCAGTTCCATCTTTTTCAACATTAGATCCTTTTTCCGGAAGTTCTGCAAAAACTATATCACCTAACATCTCTGTTGCATGTTTTGTGATACCAATTGTTGCTATGTCTCCATCTACTTGTATCCACTCATGCTCCTTTGAATATTTTACTATACTCATTAATTTACTCCTTTAACATAACTTTTTTTATAAAACGGCAAACTACAAACACTTGCAGGATGTTTTTTGCCTCTCACTTCTAAAAATACTTTTGTATTTTTTTTTGAAAATTGATTTTCAACATATCCCATTGCAACAGGTCCATTAACGCTTGGTCCAAATGTTCCACTAGTAATTTCTCCAATATGAACATCTGATTGATTAAAAATCTTTGTTTTTTCTCTAGCTATTATTCTTCCCTCAGGTTTAATTCCAACTCTAATTTTACTTACACCATTATTTAATTGCTTAATGATAATATCAGATCCTATAAAATCTCCCTTAGATATTCTTATTTTTGAAATAGCCCATTTTAAATTTGCCTCTACTGGAGTTTTATCTTTATCAAGATCATGACCATACAAACATAAACCAGCCTCCAGTCTTAGTGTATCCCTCGCACCTAGGCCTATTAACTTAGATCCTTTTTTAATTAATTCTCTAGTTAATTTATCTACAAAATCATTTGCAATTGATACCTCAAAACCATCTTCACCTGTATAACCAGACCGCGTAATATAAACTTTCTGATTTTCAAAAGAAAACCAGTTTCCAGACATAAAATTAAGATCCTTTACACCATTAACAACATCGTCGAGTATTTCTGATGATTTAGGTCCCTGAATGGCAATTAGAGATCTATTTTCATCCAAAACCATTTTGTACTTCTCTTTAAGAAGTTCTTTTAAAATTTTTAAGTCATTATCTTTGCATGCTGCATTGAGGATTATCAAAAAACCCTCATTTGTTTTTGTGATAATTAAATCATCATGTATCCCAGCATCTTTGTCCATTAAGAAGCTATATTTTGAATGATTTAATTTCAAATTTTTTAGATCTAAAGGAAAAATTTTTTCTAAATCTTTAATTAAGTCTTCACCACCATATATAAATAGTTGACCCATATGAGAAACATCAAAAATACCTGAATGATTTCTTGTGAATTTGTGCTCTTCTACAATACCTTCCGAATATTGTATCGGCATTTGATAACCTGCAAATTCAACAAATTTTGCATTACAATCTTGATGTAATTGGTACAGCGGTGTTTTTTTTGTTTCCATATTAACTCATTGTACCCATCTGTATATTTGCCTGAGAGTTTTGCTCCTTCGGCGAGAATTAAATCTCTTTCCAGAGTTAATATGTTACGGTCCTTTTTGCCTGAGAGATTCCTGGGTGGTTGCTCCTTCGGCGCTACGATATTCTGTAGTCTCTCCCGTAGCAGAATATTCTTACATGTATGGAAAAAAGTCAATCAGAAACAATCTTTTTTTGTTTACTTAAAAGTGAATAAAATTGTATTAAAACTGCAAAAAGTATAATTGCGCCTCCAATTAATCCAAATACAGAGGGTCTTTCACTTACAAAAAGGAATGCCCATATAGGCCCTAGAACTGATTCGGATAACATTATGATTCCTACCATGGCAGATGGTGTTGTTCTTGCACCGATCGTTATAAATATAAAACCAAAACCAACTTGAAAAAAACCTGCGAGAAAACCTAAAAGGATATCATGAGGTGAAATCATAATTTTTGTAGAAAGTAAAAAACCAATTAAACATGAACTCACGCCCGCAACAAACTGAGCTGGCACCATATCCACAGAAGGAAATTTTCTCACAATCATTATTAAAACTGCAAAAGTAATTGGCATTGTAAAAGCTGCTAAGTTTCCAGATAATTCTCCAGGAGATAATGAATTTCCAACCATCAATAAAACACCTGTCATCGCCAGACAGATTGAAAATAGTGTAATTAAATTTATTTTTTCCTTAAGGAAGAAATACCCAAATATTGTAAGAAATAATATTTGTAATGAAATGATAAAATTAGTATTGGCAACAGTAGTATTGTACATCGCAAATACATATCCACAAAAACCAAAAGATAAAATAATTCCACCAATAAATCCTGGTAATCCAGATTTATAAAAAGATTCTAAAGTTTTTTTTTTATAACTTATAATTAAAAAAGCTAAAACTGTTAAAGAAAAAAATAAAGATCTCCAAAATAAAATTTGCCATAATGTTGCACCTTCAAAAGACTTAACAATTAAACCTCCAAAACTTAAACTCAAAGCTCCTAAAAAAATTAATAACGGGCCAGGTAGGTTTCTTATAAATGTCATTATATTT
>CACFYB010000010.1 GCA_902570425.1 uncultured Pelagibacteraceae bacterium | reverse complement strand
TTTACAGAAAGTTCTGTAAAAGAACTGGAAAAGCGATACTCATAATGACCAAAATACATCTATATGACAAAATTTTATCACCAGTTGTTACCGAAAAATCAACTAACTTATCTGAACAAAATAAGATTGTTTTTAAAGTTCCTAGAAATGCTAATAAGATCAATTTAAAAAATAATATTGAAAAAATTTTCAAAGTAAATGTCACAAAAATTAATATCATTAATAAACCAAATAGAATTAAATTAACTAGAGGAAAAAAAATTAAAGTTTCAGGTTTTAAGAAAGCAATTATAACACTTAAGAAGGGCCAAAGCATTGACCTTACAACAGGGATTTAATTATGGGATTAAAAACATTTAAACCTTACACAAAATCTACAAGAGGAACAATTCTTGTAGATAGATCAGATTTATGGAAGGGTAAACCATTTAAATCTCTTGTTTCACCTAAAAAATCAATGAAAGGAAGAAATAATAATGGCCACATAACCTCAATTAATAGAGCTGGTGGACATAAAAAGATGTACAGACATATAGATTTTTATCGAAAAAAATTTGACACCCCAGCTTCTGTAGAAAGAATTGAATATGATCCAAATAGGTCTTGTCATATAATGTTAGTTAAATTTAAAGATAACACATACGCTTATTATTTAGCGCCACAAAAAATAAAAGTTGGCGACCAAGTTGAAAATGGTCCTAAAAAAGAAATTAAAATCGGTAATTGCATGCCTTTGCATGATATACCTGTAGGAATAGACATACATAATGTGGAAATTCAACCGGGCGGAGGTGGAAAATTAGCTCGATCAGCTGGTACGTCAGTTACAATTAGTGGTGTTGATGGAAGTTATAGTCTTATAAAATTAGCTTCTGGAGAGGTTAGAAAAATTGACTCTCGCTCACTAGCTACTATTGGTGTTTTAAGTAATCCAGATCAAAAAAATATAAAAATTGGAAAAGCAGGTAGGTCGAGATGGCTTGGTAGAAAACCTCATACTAGAGGAGTTGTTAAAAACCCAGTAGATCATCCTCATGGAGGTGGTGAGGGAAAATCAGCTGGTGGAAGACATCCTGTTTCACCAACCGGACAGTCAGCTAAAGGTTTAAAAACCAGAGATAATAAGAGAACAGATAAATTTATTGTTAAAAGAAGAAATAAAAGAAAGGACACTAAATAATGGCTAGAGCAGTATGGAAAGGTCCATTTGTTGAAGAAAGCTTAATGAAAAAAGTGGACAAATATAAAACTGACCCAAAAAAGATACCTATTAAAACTTGGTCTAGAAAATCAACTATAATACCAGATTTTGTTGGTGTTAGTTTCTTAATTTATAATGGTAAAAAATTTATTCCTATAACAATTTCTGAAGATATGGTTGGCCATAAATTAGGAGAGTTTGCACCAACCAGATCTTTTTTTGGTCATACACCAGCAGACAAAAAAGCTAAACCAGCAGAGGCAGAGGCAAAAAAGTAAAATGAGCAAAAAAAGAAATAAATTAAACAATAAAGAAAAAACAGTTAAATCTATTAATAATAATATTAGATCTAGTGTAAGAAAGCTAAATCCAATTCTTAAAGGCATTGTTGGAAAAAAAGTTGATATTGCTATCCGTGATTTACAATTTTCAGAAAAAAGAATAACTAAAGATATAAGAAAAACTATTTCATCAGCAATAGCTAATGCAGAAAACAACTTTCAATATGATATTGATAAATTAATAGTTAAAGAAGCTTATTGTGGAAAGAAAATTACTATGAAAAGGTTTAGACCTAGAGCAAAAGGTAGAGCAGCGCCAATATTAAAACCTTATTCTAGTGTTACAATTATTTTAAGTGAAATTAAAAAAATGGAGAGTCATGGGACAAAAAGTTAATCCAGTTGGTTTTAGATTAGGTGTTAATCGAGGTTGGGACTCTGTTTGGTATGCTAAGAAAAAAGATTTTGGTAATTTCTTAATCGAAGACTTCAAAATTAGGGAATATATAAAAAAGAATGTTATTAATTCAGGTGTTTCAAAAGTGATGATAGAAAGAACAGCAAACAAATGTTATGTTACAATTTACACTTCAAGACCTGGATTTGTTATTGGAAAAAAAGGAAGTGATATTGATAAGATTAAAAATAATTTGTCAAAGTTTACAAAAAATGAAGTAACTTTAAATATCAAAGAAGTAAAAAAACCTGAAACAAATGCCTATTTGGTTGCTGAAAACATAGCACAACAATTAGTGAAAAGAATTTCATATAGAAGAGCTATGAAAAGAGCTATGCAGTCTTGTTTAAGGTTGGGTGCAAGAGGTATCAAGGTATCTGTTAGTGGCAGATTAGGTGGAAATGAAATTGCAAGAACCGAGTGGTTGAGAGATGGTAGTATACCATCACATACTTTACGTGCAGATATTGATTATGCTGAAGCTGAAGCCTTAACCACATATGGAATAATTGGAATTAAAGTTTGGATATATAAAGGAGAAGTTTTTGCTAAAGAATTTAGTCAGGAAACTAATAAAGTTATATTAAAAGAGGATAAATAATAAGATGTTACAACCAGTCAGAACTAAATGGAGAAAAGCTCATAAAGGCAGAATACATGGAACTGCTTCAAGGGCAAATTTTATAAATTACGGTTCTTTTGCATTGAAGGCTTTATCACCTGAAAGAGTTACTGGTAAACAAATAGAGGCAGCAAGAGTTGCGCTAACGAGACATATGAAAAGACAAGGTAGAGTGTGGACTAGAATTTTTCCAAACATACCAGTTTCAAAAAAACCAATTGAAGTTCGTATGGGTAAAGGAAAAGGTTCGCCTGAATATTATGCTTGTAGAGTTAAGCCAGGCAGAATTTTATTTGAAGTAGATGGTGTCTCCGAGCAAATAGCGAAAGAAGCTTTATATAAAGCATCAGCTAAGCTTCCAATTAAAACAAAAACTATAAAGAGATTCGCCTAATGAAAAAACAAGAGATAAAAAAACTTACAAAAGATCAAATTGTAAAAAATATTGATAAATTGAAAAAAGATTTATTTAATTTTAGATTCCAAAAGATGAATTCACAATTAACTAATCCTGCAAAGATTGGAGAAACCAGAAAAACAATTGCAAGATTAAAAACATCATTAAAAGGAAAGATTAATGCCTAAAAAAATATTAACAGGTATAGTTGTAAGTGATAAACCTAATAAGACTATAACTGTATTAGTAGAAAGAAAATATTCACATCCAGTTTTGAAAAAAGTAATTAAAGTTCAAAAAAAATATAATGCTCATGATGAAAATAATAAATTTAAAAATGGTGATAGGGTTTCTATCATAGAAAGTAAGCCATTTTCAAAAAATAAAAAATTTCAAGTAATGGAGAATTTAAAATAATGATACAGGTTCAAACGGAATTACAAGTTGCTGATAACACAGGTGCAAAAAAAATTGAATGTATAAAAGTTTTAGGTGGTTCAAAAAGAAGATATGCCAGTATAGGAGATACAATTGTTATAGCTGTAAAAGAGGCTATACCAAAAGGTAAAGTAAAAAAAGGATCAGTCCATAAAGCCGTAGTTGTTAGAGTTAAAAAAGGAATACACAGAGATGATGGATCAAAAGTAAAATTTGATAATAATGCAGCCGTATTAGTTGATGATAAGGGAGAACCTGTGGGTACTAGAATTTTTGGTCCAGTAACAAGAGAACTTCGTAACAGAGGTCAAATGAAAATTATTTCTTTAGCACCGGAGGTATTGTGATGATAAAAAAAGGTTTAAAAGTGAAAGTTTTAATTGGCAAAGATAAGAATAAAGAAGGTGAAGTAATTGAGATTGATAGATTTAGAAACAGAGCAAAAGTTAAAGAAATTAATATGATAAAGAAACATGTAAAAACTACTAAGGAAAAAAAAGGTGGAATTATTTCTAAAGAAAGCTTTATACATATTTCTAATCTAAGATTGGTTGAGGAAAAAACTAAGAACAAAAAAAAGGAGATTAAAAAATCATGACTCCTAGATTAAAAGAGCTCTTTTATAAAGAAATACAACCAGCATTAAAAAACCAATTTGGATTTAAAAATATTTATATGGGTCCTAAAATTGAAAAAGTTGTTTTAAATATGGGTTTAGGATTAGATGGAAATGATAGTAAAATATTAAAATCTTGCCAAGAAGATTTAGCAAAAATAACTGGACAAAAACCTGTAACAACTAAATTTAAAAAATCAGTTTCAAATTTTAAAACACGTAAAGGATCAAATGCTGGCTTAAAGGTTACTTTAAGAAAAAATAAGATGTATGAATTTTTAGATAGACTTGTAAATATTGCTTTGCCACGAATTAAAGATTTCAGAGGTTTATCAACTAATGGTTTTGATAAATTTGGAAATTTTACTTTTGGAGTAAAAGAACATATTATTTTCCCTGAAGTAAGTTTTGAAAGAGCAGATAAGGTTAGAGGACTAGATATTGTTATTGTAATTTCCTCAAAAGATAAGAATCATAGTTTTGCGTTATTGGAAAAGTTAAATTTTCCATTTATTAAAAAAGGAGAAAATTAAAAATGGCTAAATTAAGTTCAATAAATAAGAATAATAGAAGAATAAAACTTTCTGACAAGTTTTATAAAAAGAGATCGAAATTGAAAAAAATTATAATGAATAAGAAAATTTCATTAGAAGAAAGATTTAAAGCTCAACAAAAATTATCTAAATTACCTAGAAATTCAGCAAAAAATAGAGTTATGAATAGGTGTCAAATTACTGGAAGACCTCATGGAGTTTATAGAAAATTAAAAATTTCAAGAATAGCATTAAGACAATTAGGACTACAAGGAAAGATACCAGGACTTGTTAAATCAAGCTGGTAGAAAGGAATATATGGCTTTAAGTGATCCAATAGGGGATATGATTGCGAGAGTTAAAAACGCTCAAGCGAGAAATCATAAAAAAGTAGATTTACCGTCTTCAAATTTTAAAACTAAAATTGTTGGAATTTTAAAAGATGAAGGTTTTATAAAAGATTTTAAGATTAATACAGAAAAAAATAAATCAATATTGTCTTTAGAATTGAAATATCATTCTGGTAACCCAGTGATAAATGCTTTTGAAAGGGTATCAAAACCTGGCAGAAGAATATTTTCAAGTGCTGAGAGTTTACCAAAAATCAATAATGGTCTTGGGATAGCAATAATATCTACTCCAAAAGGAGTTATGACTGATATTGATGCTAGAAAAAAGAAAATAGGTGGAGAAATTATTTGTAAGGTATTTTAATGTCTAAAATTGGTAAAATAAATATTTCAATCCCAGAAAAAGTAAAAGTAGCATTAGTTGGAAATATATTAAATATCGAAGGCCCTTTAGGAAAAAGTTCTTTGAATATAGATCTTGATACTTTTAATTTAGACATAAAAGATGGAAAAGAAATATCAATCAAACCAAAAAAAATTGACCAAAATACAAAACGATTATGGGGTATGAATAGAAGTTTAATAAATAACGCTGTGATTGGATCAAGTAAAGGTTATGAAAAAATACTAGAGTTAGTAGGAGTTGGTTTTAGAGCCTCTTTAAAAGGTAATAAACTCAACCTTCAGTTAGGTTATAGCCATGATATAAATTTTGATATACCCGAAGGTATAAAGATTATTGTAGAAAAACAAACAACTTTAAAAATTTCAGGATCAAATAAGCAACAAGTTGGATCTATAGCATCAAAACTTAAAACCTTAAGAAAAATAGAACCTTATAAAGGTAAGGGTATAAGAGAAAAAGGTCAGTATATTCTTAAAAAAGAGGGGAAAAAGAAATAATGAAATTGAATACTAGTTTAAGAAAAAGGTTTAGAGTGAGTAATAAACTTAAAAAAGTTGCGTCGAAAAATAGGTTAAGATTAAGTATATCCCGATCTTCTAAAAATATATCAGCTCAAATAATTGATGATGCAAACAATGTTACTTTGCTCTCAGCTTCTTCTGTAGAAAAAGATATTAAATCTGGAGGTAAAATTAATAAAACAGAATTATCAAAAATAGTTGCTGAAAAATTAGCAAAAAAGGCCCAAGATAAGAAAATTACTAAAATTTTTTTTGATAGAGGTGTATACAAATACCACGGGAGAGTAAAAATTTTTGCAGAAACATTACGTAAAAATGGTATGGAATTTTAATTATGGAAAACAATAAAGAAAAAAAAACAGATAATATTTTAGAAAAATTGGTGCATATAAATCGAATAACTAAAGTAGTTAAGGGTGGTAGAAGATTTGGCTTTTCAGCCTTAGTTGTAGTAGGTAATCAAGCAGGTAGAATTGGAATTGCACATGCAAAAGCAAAACAAGTTCCGGATGCTATTAAAAAAGCTAATGAAATGGCTAGAAGAAAATTAATCCATATTCCTTTAAGAGAAGGTAGAACTATCCATCATGATGTTAAAGCAAAGGATGGATCCGGAAAAATTGTTTTAAGAGCAGCCTCAAAAGGAACTGGAATTATAGCAGGAGGCCCAGTGAGAGCTGTATGTGAAGTTCTAGGAGTAAAAGATATTGTTGCGAAATCTATGGGTACGTCAAATGCTCACAATGTAATTAGAGCAACAATGAAAGCTTTGTTGAAACAAAGTTCGCCAAAGCAAATTTCGACAATTAGAAATAAAAAAATTTCTGAGATAATTGAAAAAAGAGGATAATGATTACTTTAAACAACAGGTTGAAAATTAAAAAAGCAAAAATTAGAGTTGGCAGAGGGATTGGTTCTGGTAAAGGTAAAACTTCTGGTAGAGGTGTCAAAGGTCAAAAATCTAGATCTGGAGTTGCAATTAAAAGTTTTGAGGGCGGACAAATGCCTTTATATAGAAGACTTCCAAAAAGAGGTTTTAATTCTATTTCAAAGACAAAAATTGCAATTTTAAATTTAGATGCAATACAGGCTTTTATAAACAAAAAAAGTATCAAAATAACTGAAACTTTAAACTCAGAAACTTTGAAAAAACTTAAATTAATAAATAAAAATTCTTCAAAATTAAAAATTTTAGGATCTGGAGAATTAAAAGATAAGATTAATATTGAAGCTGACTTAGCTTCAAAATCTGCATTAAAGAAACTTGAAAAAATTGGTGGATCAATTTTATTAAAAAAATAATTATCTTTAAATGAGTTCTTCTTCCTCAACTAATGATTTAAGAAATAGAATAATATTTACTATTGCAATTTTAGCTGTTTATAGATTTGGAACTTTTGTACCACTTCCAGGTATTGACCCAGAACAATTAAAAGTAATGATGGAAGGGAATCAAAAAGGTTTACTTGGGATGTTTAATGTTTTTGCTGGAGGCGCAGTAAGTAGAATGGCAATTTTTGCACTTGGTATTATGCCTTACATTTCATCTTCAATTATTGTTCAACTTTTAACAGGTGTCACTGATTATTTTAAAAATTTGAAATCACAAGGAGAAACTGGAAGAGCTAAGATTACACAAATAACAAGATATGGAACAGTTCTACTAGCAACTGTACAAGGCTATGGTCTTTCCGTTGGATTAGAGTCATCACCTAATTTGGTTATATCACCAGGTTTATTCTTCAAGATTTCAACTGTTACAACTATTGTTGCTGGTACAATATTTTTAATGTGGCTTGGTGAACAGATAACTCAAAGAGGAATCGGAAATGGAATATCATTGATTATATTTGCTGGAATCGTTGCTGAAATACCACGAGCTTTAGTGACCACAGTTGAACTTGGAAGAACTGGTGCTGTATCAACTTTAATGATCTTAGCAATTTTTATTTTATTGATATTAACAATTTTGTTTATTGTATTTATGGAAAGAGCTTTGAGAAAAATTTTAATAAATTATCCAAAAAGACAAATGGGAAATAAGATGTATGGGGGAGAGTCTTCTCATTTACCATTAAAAATAAATCAAGCAGGAGTTATTCCTGCAATTTTTGCTTCAGCCTTACTGTTATTACCAGTCACTTTTTCTAATTTTAATTTTTCTGATAATGAAACTTTTTTAAATTTAAGCTCTTTTTTTACTCAGGGACAACCATTGTATATGTTGTTATATGCTTCAGGAATTATATTTTTTACTTTTTTTTACACTTCTATAACTTTTAATCCAACTGAAACAGCAGATAATTTGAGAAAATATGGTGGTTTTATTCCTGGAATAAGACCAGGTGAAAGTACAGCTTTATACATAGAGAATATTCTAACTAAGTTAACTACCATTGGTGCTCTTTATTTAACTTTAGTATGTTTGATGCCCGAATTTTTAATTGCAAATTATCCAATACCTTTTTATTTGGGTGGAACCTCAATTCTAATTGTAGTTGTTGTTGCTATTGATACAGTGACTCAAATTCAAACTAGACTTATGAGTTCGCAGTATGAGCAACTTATAAAAAAAACAAAATTTGGAAGATAATTTGTGAACATCATTTTATTTGGCCCCCCCGGTGCTGGAAAAGGAACTCAAGCCAAACATTTAGTTAAAAAAATTAATGGATTTCAAATATCAACAGGAGAAATGTTAAGATTAGAAATTCAAAAGAATACAGAAATAGGAAAAAAGATTATAAATGATATGAATGATGGAAAATTTGTTACTGATGAAATAGTTAATAAGCTTATAAAGAATGTTATTTTAGATTCTAAAAAAAAAGATAAATTAATATTTGATGGTTACCCAAGATCATTAAGTCAAGCAAAAAATTTGGATTCATTTTTAAAAGAGTCAAATCAAAAAATTGGTTATATCTTTTTTCTTAATGTAAATAAAAGTACAATAATAGAAAGAATTGAGAAAAGGAAATCTATAGAAAAAAGATCAGATGATAATTTAGATACAATTCTTAAAAGATATGACACATATATGGAAACAACTAAACCAGTATTAAATTATTATTCTAAAAATTCGAATTTTTATGAAATAGATGGAGCTCATAAAATCGAAGAAATAACAGCTAAAATAGATGCTTTTCTTAATGTTTAAGACGTTGACTTCTAAAGATCTTCTTATATAAAGGGCTAAATTTATCACAAAATTTATGGCTCGTATTGCAGGTATTAATATTCCACAAAATAAACTAGTTCATGTTGGACTAACATATATTTATGGAATTGGTGACAAATTTTCAAAAGAGATTTGCACCTCTTTATCAATACCAAAAGAAAAAAGAGTAAATCAGCTAACAGATGATGAAATTTTAAAAATAAGAGAATATATTGATCAAAACTTTAAAGTTGAGGGTGACTTAAGAAGAGACTATTCATTAAGTATTAAAAGACTAATAGATTTAGCTTGTTATAGAGGTTCACGACATAGAAAAAAATTACCTGTCAGAGGTCAAAGAACTAGATGTAATGCAAGAACTAGAAAAGGAAAAGCAATAGCAATTGCTGGAAAAAAATTAACACCACTTAAAAAATAATTATGGCAAAAACAGATAAAATCGAACAAGTTAAGGATCAAAAATCTGAAAAAACCTCAAAAAAAATAATTAAAAGTTCATATTCAAAAAAAAAGAAGACTAAGAAAAATATTTTAAATGGTATAGCTTATGTTCAGTCTACTTTTAATAATACTATAATTTCAATAGCAGATACTAATGGTAATGTAATTTCTTGGGCATCCGCAGGTCAAAAGGGCTTTAAAGGTTCGAGGAAATCCACACCTTATGCTGCTCAGGTTGCTGCTGATGCTGCTGCATCAAAAGCATTAGATTTTGGAATGAAAACTTTATCAGTAGAAGTGAAGGGACCTGGATCAGGTAGAGAAACAGCATTAAGAGCATTGCAAGCTAGAGGATTTAAAATTTTATCAATCAAAGATACTACGCCTATGCCTCATAACGGTACTAGACCACCAAAAAAAAGGAGAGTTTAATGGAGACTGAAAATGTTAATGTAAAAAATTGGAAATCATTAATAAAACCATCAAAATTAGATGTAAAGATAAGTGACGATCTTACTCAAGCCACTATAGTGGCCGAACCTTTGGAAAAAGGGTATGGACTTACATTAGGAAACTCTTTAAGAAGAATTCTGCTTTCTTCTATCAGAGGTGCTGCTGTAACCTCGATTCAAATCGATGGTGTATTACATGAATTTACATCAATAAAAGGTGTAAGAGAAGATGTAACAGATATTGTTTTAAATGTGAAATCATTAGCCCTCAAGTGTGCTTCTGAGGGAACAAAAAAACTTGTTTTAGATGCCAAAGGTCCAGGCGAAATAAAAGCCTCTGATATTACATCAGTTCCAGATGTTGAAATTTTAAACCCAGACTTAGTTATTTGTAATTTGGATGAAAATACAAATTTTCATATGGAGATGAATGTTAATACTGGAAAAGGATATGTTCCTGCAGAATTAAACAAACCTGAGGAACCACCTTTGGGTTTGATAGCTATAGACTCATTATATAGCCCTGTAAAAAAAGTGTCTTATTCTGTGAGTACTGCAAGAGAGGGAAAGGCTTTAGACTATGATAAATTAACAATGGAAGTTGAAACGAATGGATCAATATCAGCTGAGGATGCTGTAGCTTACTCTGCAAGAATTTTCCAAGATCAGCTAAAAATGTTTGTTAATTTTGATGAACCTGTGGAAGCCCCTGTAAAAGAAGTATCAACTGAGCCTGAGTTTAATAAAAATTTATTAAGAAAGGTAGATGAGCTTGAATTATCTGTAAGATCTATGAATTGCCTAAAAAATGATAATATTATTTATATTGGTGATCTTGTTCAAAAATCTGAGGGTGAGATGTTACGAACTCCTAATTTTGGAAGAAAATCACTTAATGAAATAAAAGAAGTATTAACTGGTATGTCTTTGTATCTTGGAATGGAAATTCCAAATTGGCCACCAGACAATATTGCTGAAATGTCTAAAAAATTAGAGGAAGCTATTTAATGAGACATGGAATGGCAAATAAGAAGTTAAACAGAACTTCTGAACATAGAAAAGCTTTACTTAAAAATATGCTCAATTCTTTAATAAAATATGAGCAAATAAAAACCACTTTACCAAAAGCTAAATTTTTAAAACCACAAGCTGATAAAATTATTTCTTTAGGAAAAAAAGATACATTACAAACTTCAAAATTATTAGTGTCCAAGTTACAGGACTTGAAACTGGCTAATAAAGTAAAAAAAACTTTATCAAAAAGATATGAAAAAAGAAATGGCGGTTATACTAGAATAATTAAGGCTGGTTTTAGATATGGTGATAATGCACCTATGGCCATAATTGAGTTTGTTGATAGAGATATTGAAGCAAAGAAAGTTGATAAGAAAAAAGTAGATCCAGTAAAAGAACCTAATATTAAAGAAGAAAAGAAAAAAGCTTCAGTTTAATTAGAATTTAAGAATACATGATTAAGAGTTTAATCGTTGACAAGACATGTCAAAATATGAGGATTGATAGGTTTTTAAGGAATAGATATGGCAAAATACCTCAAAGTTTAATTGAAAAAAGTTTAAGAAACGGCAAGATTAAATTAAACAAAAAAAAAGTTAAAAGTTCAATCAAAGTAAAAATTAATGACAAAATAGATTTATTTAATTTCAATTTCAAGGAAGTCATTAATCAAAAAAAAATTCAATATAAAGCAACTAATGAAATAATTAAAGCCAATGAAAAATTGATTATTGATGATAATGAAAATTTTATTGTATTAAATAAAAGCAGTGGTATCTCTGTTCAGGGTGGTACTAAATCCAAAAAAAATCTTATTGATATTTTTTCAAAAAGCTCAATTTTCAATGGCATTAAACCATTTTCAGTTCACAGATTGGATAAAGATACGTCTGGGGTTTTTATAATTGCAAAAAATAGGGAAACAGCTCAACAATTAACTGCACTTTTTAGATTGAGAAAAGTTCACAAAACTTATCTTGCCGTTTGTCATGGTGAACTAGAAAAAAATTCTGGTGAATGGAATCAAGAACTTTTGCGATACGATAACAAAAAAAAAATTGTAGAAAAATCTAAAACAATTTTCAAAGTAATTGATAAAAACTATAATTCCAGCTTAGTGATTATGAATCCTATAACTGGCAGAAAACACCAATTAAGAAAACAACTTTTTAATATAGGTCATTCAATATATGGTGATCAAAAATACAGATCAATTAATGCAAAAACTGGTGTAAACAAAAACTTAATGCTTCACTCGTATCAGATTAGATTTATTTTAAATGATAAAAAATATACGTATAAAGCTTTATTACCAGATTATTTTAAAAACTTATTAAAAATTAAAAAACTTGATTTTGTAGATTAGATATAAAATTTTTAATCAATCTATTATCCAAATCTTTATAATCTTGATTTTTTATTTTTTTAAGAGTTGTGATACCTTTATCTTTAATTCCACAGGGTATTATAGCATTATACTTTTTTAGATTATTATCAATATTTATTGAAAAACCATGATATGCAATCCATTTACTTACTTTTATTCCAATTGCAGCAACTTTTTTAATTTCCATCTTATCTTTGTACCAAATTCCAATATTCTTCTTATCAGCAAAAGTTTCTATTTTGTAAAATTTAAGAGTGTCTATTATAGTTTTTTCAATCAAAGAGATAAATTTCCTTATATCTTTGTTCCTTTTTTTTAAATCAATTACAAAATAACAAATTAATTGACCGGGTCCATGATATGTAATTTTTCCACCTCGATTTGTCTTATGTAAATTTATTGATTTATCAATAATTTCACTTTCTTTAAAACTAGTTCCTGCAGTATAAATATCTGAATGTTGTAAAATCCAAATTAAGTTATTTGAGTTATTGCTGTTTATATTTGATAATCTCATTTCCATCAGTTTAATAGCATCCTCATATTTTACTGGGTTTTTTGACTTTTTAATCTCAATATCCATAAAAAAATTGTATTCTTTATATTATGTATTAAAAGTTGCGTCTGAATAATAGGAATATTTATGACTTTAATTAAAAAAATCAAAGATAAAAAGGTCAATTTTGAGTTTAACAAAGAATATATAAAAGTTGTTACTGATAAAATTGCTTCAAACGATGCTTTATTTATAACAAATTCTTTTAAAGAAATGCACCCTGCTGATACAGCAGATATTATCGAACATTTAAGTCAAAATGATAGAGAAAATTTAATTAAAATAAATAATTTTAAGATCGATCCTGAAGTTTTTGTTGAATTAAATGAGTCAGTCCAAATTGAAATAATAAAATATCTTTCTTCAGATGCAATTGTGAGAATACTTAAAAATTTAGAGTCAGATGATGCACTTGCTATTTTAGAGAATGTTGAGGAAAAAGATAAAAATTCAATATTAAGTGCGCTACCACCAAAAGACAGATTTGCACTACTTGAGGGACTTAGTTACCCTGAAGATAGTGCGGCAAGAATTATGCAAAGAGAATTTACCGCTATTCCTAGTAATTGGTCAGTCGGTCAAACAATTGATTATCTAAGAGAAAATAAAGATTTGCCTGAACAATTTTTAGAAATTTATATTGTTGATGAAAATTTTAAACCGGTTGGAATTGTTCCGTCATCAAGAGTTTTAAGAACACCAAGAGAGTCTAAGATGTCTTCAATAATGGAAGACTCTACCTTTTTAGTCCCAGTTGACATGGATAAAGAAGAGGTTGGAAACTTATTTGAAAATTATAATTTAAACTCTGCATGCGTAGTTGATAAAAATAATAAATTAGTTGGCATGATAACATCAGATGATGTACTTACAGTTTTAAAAGAAGAAGCTGAAGAGGATGCTTTGAGACTTGCTGGTGTTGGAGATGAAGAAATAACAGATGGTGTTTTAACAAAAACCAAAAGACGATTTAATTGGTTATTACTAAATCTATTTACTGCTTTTTTAGCAACATATTGTATTAGTTTATTTGGAGCAACAATAGAACAAATGATTGTTTTGGCATTTTTAATGCCAATAGTCGCTTCAATGGGCGGTAATGCTGGAATGCAAACATTAGCTGTAACTGTAAGAACTCTTGCAACTAATGATTTAACTAAAAATAATTTTAATCAAAATATTTTAAAAGAATTTAATATTGGAATTTTAAATGGGGTAATTTTTGCAGTAATTAGTTCTATAATTGTACAAATATGGTTTCAAGATATTCAACTTTCATTAATTATTTCCATTTCAATGATATTAACAATGATAGTTGCAGGTCTATTTGGAATTTTGGTACCTGTTACACTAAAAAAAATGAGTATTGACCCTGCTATTGCATCAAGTGTATTTGTAACTACCATAACTGATGTAATTGGATTTGTTTCTTTTTTAGGTGTTGGGGCTTATTTTTTATAAAATTAAAAATTATCAATTAATC
>CACFYB010000009.1 GCA_902570425.1 uncultured Pelagibacteraceae bacterium | reverse complement strand
ATATTCAAAAAAAT
The DNA here is from genome assembly GCA_902570425.1 of uncultured Pelagibacteraceae bacterium. GTDB lineage: Bacteria > Pseudomonadota > Alphaproteobacteria > Pelagibacterales > Pelagibacteraceae > Pelagibacter. The sequence continues at coordinate 16,782 of CACFYB010000009.1, read as the reverse complement.
TGTAAATATAAAAATTTTCAATTAGTCTTTATAAATGATTTTAGCACAGATAAAACTGAACAAGTTTTAATAAATTTAAAAGAGAAATTTAAAAATATAGAATATTATAACAATTTAGAAAAAGGTCTGGGTGGCGCAATAAAACTTGGACTAAAAAAAAGTTCAGGGGAGTTTATTACAATAATGATGGCAGATAGTGCAGATAGTGTAGATGATCTAAACACTTATATTGATTTGATGAAAAACACTAATTTCGATTCAATATTTGGCTCAAGATTTATTAAAGGTTCAGAAGTTGTTGATTACCCAAAATTAAAATTGGTATTTAATAGACTTGGAAATTATTTAACAAAATTTTTTTTCTTATCCAATTATAATGACTTTACAAACTCTTTTAAGATTTATAGAAGAGATATCTTTAACCATATTAATCCAATTGTATCTGAAGATTTTAATATTTTTCTAGAATTGCCTTTAAAAACAATAACAAGAGGTTTCACTTATCAAATTGTACCAATTAAATATTTCAACAGAACTGTTGGCACTGCAAAATTTAAAATAAAAGAACTAGGTTCAAGATACCTCTTTACCATGCTTTACTGCTTTTTAGAAAAGATATTACTTAAAAAAAAGAAATAAATTTGATATTGGTGGGCCGTGTTGGTTACGCTCCAACTACCCCTGCAATGTCAATGCAGTACTCTACTATTGAGCTAACGGCCCTGTAAATTAATATTTAACTTTCTAAAAAGCTTTTTAGTTGTTTAGATCTACTAGGATGTTTTAATTTTCTTAAAGCTTTTGCCTCTATTTGTCTTATTCTTTCTCTTGTTACTGAAAATTGTAACCCCACTTCTTCTAAAGTATGATCCGTATTCATTCCTACTCCAAATCTCATTCTTAAAACTCTTTCTTCTCTAGGAGTTAAAGTAGATAAAATTTTTGTAGTCGCTTCTCCCAAATTAGATTTAATTGCTTGTTCTAAAGGTGCTAATGCCTTTGTGTCTTCTATGAAATCACCAAGACTACTATCGTCCTCATCTCCTACAGGTTTTTCTAAAGATACTGGTTCTTTTGAAATTTTTAAAACTTTTCTTACTTTATCCAAGGGCATTCTTAATTTTTTTGCAAGCTCTTCAGGTGTAGCCTCTCTTCCAAATTCACTTAAAATTAATCTTTGGGTTCTAACAATTTTATTTATTGTTTCAATCATGTGCACTGGTATTCTTATAGTTCTTGCTTGATCAGCAATAGATCTAGTTATTGCCTGCCTGATCCACCAAGTTGCATATGTTGAAAATTTATATCCTCTTCTATACTCAAATTTATCTACTGCTTTCATCAAACCAATATTACCCTCCTGGATCAAATCTAAAAATTGAAGACCTCTATTTGTATATTTTTTAGCAATTGAAATTACCAACCTCAAATTTGCTTCAACCATCTCTTTTTTTGCAATTCTAGACTCTTTTTCTCCTTTTTGCACTCTGCTTACTAATTTTTTGAAATCAGTTACAGACATTCCAAGTTTGTGACTTATTTCTATTAATCTTTCTCTTATATTTTTAAACTCATCCTTATTTTTTGAAAAGAACTGTTTCCATGTATTATTTGTATCTAAAAATTTTTTAAAGTTTGGGTTAATTTCATTCCCGATATAAAATTTTATAAATTCATTTCTAGATATATTATGGTTTAATGCTAGCCGTAAAAGATTACCTTCCAAAGATATTATCTTTTTATTTTCTGTATAATGTTTTTGAACCAATTCTTCTAAAACCGAAGGAGACAATTGTAAGGATTTTATATTTTCTAAAACTTCATTTACAATTTTGTTATAACTTTTTTCTTTAGCTGGAGAAAAAGTTTCTGAATTCAAAGTACATTCAATTTTCTCTTTTTGATATTTAATTAATTTATTATATTCTTTTGTTAAACTGTTTACTGTTTTCAAAACTTTTGGTTTAATTTCTGTCTCCATAGCGGCAAGTGTAGGATTAAATTCTTCATCTGTTTCATCATTCGAATTTTCATCTCCCTCAACTTCACCTGAATTTTTTTGCTTAGCACTTGGACCTGTTGTTTCATCTTCCATGTAATTAGTGTCTATATCAATTATTTCTCTTACAAGAATTTCATCATTTTGGAGTTTTTCATTCCACTCAAAAAATTGTAGAGCTGTAATTGGACTTTGAGATAATGCATTAAGCATGACATCTTTTCCAGCCTCTATTCTTTTTGCAATTGCTATCTCTCCTTCTCTAGAAAGAAGTTCTACGCCTCCCATCTCTCTTAAATACATCCTTATCGGATCATCACTTTTTTCTATTGTTTTACCTTCTTCTTTAGATGAATTTTCTTTTTTTCTTAAAACCTTGAAATCTGATTTTTTTTCAACTAGTACAATTTTTTCATTTAAAATATGTATAAAAGCCTGACCTAAATTTTCACCTGATAAATTTCTTTTTCCTAATGATTTACTCAATTCCTCATAAGTTATGAATCCTCGATGAGTTCCACGACCCATTAATCTAGCAAATGATTTTGTAATAATTCTTTCCACAGCAAATAAACTTGAAACTCTTATATAATGTCAAATATACAAAAATCCATTATTAATTTTCGATAGATTAATTGATATTTTGCTTTTTTTTTAGCTCTTTTAACTCATTAAATGTTGCTTCACTCAAATCTTTAGAAAATTTCGACTCTAATTCTTGAATTCTAAACTCTAAATCGTAATTGTTTAAATCTCGCATTATATCATCCAATAATTCTATAATTTCATAATCATTATCTGACTTATTTTTTAGAATATGCTTAATTGGTGCAAACTTGTTTATTTTATCAATTAATTGAATATCTATATCAAGACTATTCATTTTAATGTTTGGGTCTCTTTTTATTTTTGAAATTATCTTATTAAAAATTTGTTTATTAATATCCGTGAAAAGCTTCACATTTTCAATTAAATGAGTATTTTCCTTAATTAATTGTAGATTATTCATTATTAAAAACAAAAAAGAAAATTCTTTTAATTCAATACCCGATAATGATTGGCTTTCCTTAAAATGCTTTTTAGTTTTTTCTAAAGATTTAGTTATAATATTTTTATTAATTATTTTGTTTTTACTTGTATGTGGAGATAATTCTGAAATCTTTTCTAAAAAATATTCTAGAACATATTTTCTAATATAATTATCCTTTATCGTTTTAGCTATTGATCTTAGTTTTTTTTCAAAGATTGCCATAGATGATGGATTATTTTCAGTATGTTTTTTAAAATGACTGAATAAAAATTTATGAATTGAAATTTTATTTTGATTAGAAAAGTCTTGAAATTTTTCTTTTCCTTTTTTACTTACAAAACTATCTGGATCTTCATTGTTAGGTAAAAATAAAAAAGAAATTTGCTTCTCGGGTTTTAATTCTTTAATAGAATTTTCTGCTGCTCTCAAAGCTGCTTTATAACCACTTTCATCACCATCAAAACAAATAATAATATCATCAAAAAATTGGTTGAGAGTCAAAATTTGCTTGTCTGTTAAAGAAGTTCCAAGGTTTGCAACTGCATTGTCAATTCCATTTTTACTTAAAGCAACTACATCCATATAACCTTCAACTAAATAAATATGATCTATTTTATTAGAAAGTTTTCGGGCTATATCTAAATTATATAAGTTTGAACCTTTTTTAAAAAAAGAAGTTTCAGGAGAATTTATATATTTTGCAAGGAAATCACTTTTTTTAATTATTCTTCCACCTAGTGCTATTGGTTGACCTGAAATGTTATTAATTGGGAAAATTAATCTCCCTCTAAATCTTTCAACAAATATTTTCTTTTTTCCATCCAAGTAAAACAAACCTGTCTCAGCTAAAGTTTGCTCACTAAAATTATTTTTTAATTTTTCAAAAAAATTTGGATTTTTTTCTATGTATCCAATTTTAAATTTTTTAACTTCCTCTTTGGTTAAAGATCTATTTTTTAAATAATCTCTTGCAACAGAATAACTCTCATTTTTTAATAATTCATTATGATAAAAATCCACATATTGACTAAAGATTGATTGATACTCTTTCCATTTTTTTTCTCTTTCCTCATCCTGTTTTGAAAATATGTAAGGCTGCATTCCAGCTAATTGAGCTAAATATTTTACTGCTTCTCCAAATTTAAAATTTTGGGTTTTTATTACAAAGTCAAAGATATTTCCATGTTCAGATGTTGCAAAACAATGATAAAATTCTTTTTCATCATTGACAGTAAATGAGGGTGTTTTTTCATTCTTAAATGGTGAAAGACCTACATATTCTTTACCTCTTTTTTTTAGGCTAACAACTTTTGAAACAACTGTTGAAACTTTTAGTCTTGTTTTAATTTCATCAAGATATTCTTTTGGATATTTCATCACTTATTTAATAATTGTTTTAATATTACACCTGCTTTTGCAAAATCAATTTCATCTGAATATTTTTTTTTTAATTCACCCATAACTTTACCCATATCTTTGACAGAAACAGCGCCTATGTTGGAGATTGTTTCTTCGCATATTTTTTTTGTATCCTCCTCACTTAATTGTTTTGGTAAAAAATTACTTATAATATTGTACTCACTCTGCTCAACTTCTAGAAGATCAGAGCGATTATTTTTTTTATAAATATCAATTGATTCGGCTCTTTGCTTGACCATCTTTTTAAGTAGTTTTTTTATATCCTCATCATCGGTCTCTTTTTTATTTAGGCCAGATCTATTTAAAATATCAAGATCTTTTACTGCGGATAAAATTAACCTATAAGTTGATATTTTCGATTTGTCTTTAGCTTTTAAAGCATTTTTATATTCAGTCTCGATTGTATCTTTTAATGACATTAGTTTTTAATCTACTTCAAAGAAAAAAATGTTCAAAAGAAAAATTGTTTTTTTACAATTTTTTAATACATCTCTGTTGCGATAATAAATCAATTATTGTATTAACCTTTAACTTATGAGTTGTAATTGACAAAAAAAGTAAAAAAAACTTTCTCAAAAAATTCAAAGATTTGCACAGGTATTTTAGTTCTTGAAAACAAGAAAGTTTTTAAAGGGATTGGAATTGGCTATCAGGGAGCAGCGACTGGTGAAGTATGCTTTAATACTTCATTAACTGGTTACCAAGAAATTATTTCAGACCCTTCTTATGCAGGTCAGATTATTAACTTTACATTTCCACATATTGGAAATGTTGGAACTAACAAGGAAGATGTTGAGTCTGATAAAATCTGGGCAAGAGGTGTAATCTTTAATTCTGAAATAACTTCTCCTTCAAATTACAGGGCATTTTTACATTTAGATGCCTGGCTCAAAAAAAATAAAATTGTTGGAATTACTGGACTAGATACTAGAAGTTTGACAAACTTTATTCGAGACAAAGGGGCACCTAAAGGCACAATTTCTTACTCAAAAAATGGAAAATTTAATGTTAGCAAATTAATAAATTCAACAATTAAATGGACTGGATTAAAGAATCTTGATCTCGCAAGTACAGTAACAGCCTCAAAAAACTACATTTGGAATGGCCTTAAAACTTGGAAGAAAGAAACAGGATATGAAAAAAATATAAAAAATTCTTTTCATGTGGTTGCAATAGACTACGGAATTAAAAAAAATATTTTAAGGTATTTTTCAGATTTTAAATGTAAAGTAACTGTTGTTTCTTGTAAAACTCCTGCAGAGAAAATATTTAATCTTAAGCCTCATGGAATATTTCTATCCAATGGTCCAGGTGATCCAGCGGCGACAGGAAAATATGCAATAGAAATAATCAATAAACTAATAAAAAAAAATTTACCTATATTTGGAATTTGCTTAGGTCATCAAATATTAGCATTAGCTTTAGGCGGGAAAACAAAAAAAATGAAGTTGGGACATAGAGGTGCAAACCATCCTGTTAAAAATTTAATTCATGATAAAGTTGAAATCACCAGTCAAAATCATGGTTTTGTAGTGGTTGAAGAAACTTTACCAAAAAAAATTGAGATAACTCATAAATCTCTTTTTGATAATACTATTGAAGGAATAAGACTAAAAAACAGACCAATATTTTCAGTGCAATATCATCCAGAATCGAACCCGGGTCCGCATGATAGTGTTTACCTGTTCCAAGAATTTATTAATTACATAAAAAAAAATGCCAAAAAGAAAAGATATTAAAAAAATATTAGTTGTTGGAGCTGGACCAATTATAATTGGTCAAGCATGTGAATTTGATTATTCAGGCACCCAAGCTTGTAAGGCGTTAAAGGACGAGGGTTACAAAGTAATTTTAATTAACTCAAATCCTGCAACTATTATGACTGACCCTAATGTTGCTGATAAAACTTATATAGAACCTATTACCCTTAATGTTTTAGAGAAAATTCTTAAAAAAGAAAAACCAGATGCAATACTTCCAACTATGGGTGGTCAAACAGCACTTAATCTTGCAATGGAAGCTGAAAAAAAAGGAATTCTCAAAAAATACAAAATAGAGTTAATCGGTGCCAATTCTAAAGCTATTTCTAACGCTGAGGATAGAAAAAAATTTAGAAAAAATATGATTGATATAGGTTTAGATCTTCCTAAATCTGAAATAGTTAACAATATAAGCCAAGCATCGAAAGTTTTAAAAAAAATTGGATTACCTGCAATCATTAGACCTGCATTTACACTAGGAGGTCTTGGAGGTGGAATTGCTAAAAATAAAAAGGATTATTTAAAAATTATTAAAAATGGATTAAATGAATCTCCTGTCAGCCAGGTACTAGTTGAAGAATGTCTAGAGGGATGGAAAGAATTTGAAATGGAGGTTGTTAGAGATAAAAAAGATAACTGTATCATTATCTGTTCAATCGAAAATGTTGATCCGATGGGAGTCCATACTGGAGACTCGGTAACTGTCGCCCCAGCTCTTACTTTAACGGATAAAGAATACCAAGTAATGAGAAATGCTTCTATTGCATGTTTAAGAAAAATTGGAGTTGAGACGGGTGGTTCAAATGTTCAGTTCGCTATTAATCCAAAAAATGGACGAATGGTCGTAATTGAAATGAATCCAAGAGTATCAAGATCATCTGCACTTGCATCAAAAGCTACTGGATTTCCAATTGCAAAAGTTGCTGCCAAGCTTGCAGTTGGTTACACATTGGATGAATTAAAAAATGAAATTACTAAAGTAACACCTGCTTCATTTGAGCCAAGTATTGATTATGTTGTAACGAAAATTCCAAGGTTCACATTTGAAAAATTCTCAACTTCCCCAGCTACTTTGGGCACATCAATGAAATCGGTTGGTGAAGCTATGGCTATCGGAAGGAATTTTAAAGAGTCTCTTCAGAAAGCACTAGTTTCACTTGAAATAGGTTTTTCAGGATTAGATAGAGTATTTGATTTAAATAAAAATGAGATTGAAAAAAAGCTTAAAGAAAATATCCCAAATAAACTATTGCTTATTGCCGAGGCGATTAGAAAAAGAATAAAGTTAAAAAAAATTTACACATTATCAAAAGTTGACCCTTGGTTTATAGAGCAAATAAAAGAAATAGTAGACGATGAAACTAAGATAAAAAGTAAAGGATTGCCAAAAAAATATATTGAATTTAATAGAATAAAATCAATAGGATTTTCCGACAAAAAGTTAGCTGAATTAACCAACATGTCCGAGGAAATCGTAAGAAGAAAAAGAAATGCCCTTAAAATTTTGCCAGTATTTAAAAAAGTTGACACTTGTGCGGCTGAATTTAAATCATTTACACCTTATATGTACTCAACATATCAGCGAAGTTTTTCAATAAATTCAGAGTGTGAAGCAGCTCCATCCGCTAAGAAAAAAATTATTATTTTGGGCGGTGGTCCCAACAGAATAGGACAAGGAATAGAGTTTGATTATTGTTGTTGTCAAGCAAGCTTTTCATTAAAAGAAGCCGGTTATGAAACCATTATGGTCAATTGTAATCCAGAAACAGTTTCAACAGATTATGATACGAGTGATCGATTATATTTTGAGCCTTTAAAAGAAGAATACGTTTTTAACATTATTAATAAAGAAAAAGAAAAAGGAAATTTAATTGGCATTATTGCTCAATTTGGTGGCCAAACACCAATCAAACTAGCTAAATTTTTACATGATAACAACCTTCCAATTCTAGGAACACAATATGCTTCGATTGATTTAGCTGAAGACAGAGATAGATTTAGAAAACTTCTTTATAAATTAAAATTAAAACAAGCAAAAAGTGGAATTGCTAAAACATTTACCCAAGCTATTCAAATAGCTGATCAAATAGGTTTACCATTAATGGTCAGGCCTTCCTATGTTTTGGGAGGAAGGGCAATGGAAATTGTTTATGAAAAAAGTCAACTTAAAAACTTTGTTAAGGAAGCTTTTAAAGCAGCTGAAGAAAATCCAATCTTAATTGATAAATTTATAAATCATGCAATGGAAATAGATGTAGATGCAATATCTGATGGAAAACAGGTTCATGTAGCTGGAATTATGCAGCATATTGAGGAAGCTGGAATACACTCTGGAGACTCAGCTTGTAGTTTACCTCCAATATCTATCAAACCTTTTTTAATCAAACAAATTGAAAATCAAACTAAAAAACTAGCTTTAGCTTTAAAGGTAAAAGGTTTTATGAATATTCAATTTGCAATTAAAAAAGATGAAATTTTTGTGATTGAAGTTAATCCTCGGGCAAGTAGAACTGTGCCATTCGTTTCAAAAGCGAAAGGTCTTCCGCTTGCTAAAATTGCATCTAGAGTGATGGCTGGTGAACCATTATCTAAATTTAAATTGAAAGATAAATCTAAAGGAATGTACGCAGTTAAAGAAGCTGTATTTCCTTTTAACAAATTCCCTAACAGTGATTTGCTACTTGGGCCTGAAATGAAATCAACTGGTGAAGTTATGGGATTTGATAAAAACTTTGGAATGGCCTTTGCTAAAAGTCAAATAGCTTCCGCAAACTCATTACCTACAAAAGGTCTTGCATTTATATCTTTAAAGGACTCTCATAAAGATGAAGGTATAGATTTAGCAAAAGAGCTTAAAAACTTGAATTTTACACTCTGTGGAACAAAAGGAACTGCAGAATATATAAGAAAACATGGAATGACTTGTAAAATTATTAATAAAGTTAGTAGTGGATCTCCGCATATAGTTGATGTTCTAGAATCAAAAAAGATTGCACTTGTCATAAATACTGGTGGAGGAAATAGTGAGCATAGGCTTAATGATGCTATAGCTTTGAGAAGAGCTACACTTAAAAACAGAGTTCCTTATTGCACCAATATGTCTACTGCCCAAGCGTGTTTAAAAGCAATTAGATCTTTAAAAACAAAAAAATTAGAAGTAACCTCACTTCAAGATATTTAAGGATTTACTTTCCAATCTGTCTCGAAAGTAACGTAATTTACTTGAATACATCTTCTTTCCTTAATTATTTTTTTCTTTTCCATTCCATGCCACGTGTTTGGGCCACTAGTAAATAAATATCCATAATTGTGTTTATATGGAACAGTTTTAACTTTCTCCAATTTTTCATTATAAAAATCTGTACCTAAGTTCTCAGACTCGTTTTCATTATTAACAAATATTAGGCCTGACATTAATTTTTCTTCAATGTCGCAATGAGGTTTTAACCAAAAACCCTCCCTATCACATATAACTTCTACCCTTACATAAGATTTTGATAAATCTTTATTAATCATTTTTGAAATTACTTCATAAGTTTCTTTTGATTGAAGCTCCTCAATAAATTTTACAAGGTTTGGAAATTGATACGCATTTTCTTTTGTTACAAAGCATCTAAATTTTATTGCTTCACCTCCTGATGCAATTCCTTTTCTAAACTCAGCTGAACCACCATCTATTGCTCTAGTTCCATCATAAGATAAATTATGTTTGCTTACATCTGGAATATCGGCATTAATAATTTCCTTAATCGTTTCCTCACTTAATGCATTATTATATTCCCAATGAACAAAAGGGAAATCATGTTTTTTAGAGTCATTTTTTATTGAATTAAGAAAAGTCATAGTTTTTTAATTGTTCTTTTATATATCTTGAAATCTTATAAGTTTCATTAAGTTTGTCATAATTCCATTTTTCAATTGAATCCTCTAAATCTTTGATAATGTTTAAAGATTTAAATAATTCAAAAAATTTTTTAAATCGATAATTATCTCTTGCTGGCCTCATCTGGGCTACATAAATCGGTTTGCCTGTCATGGCTGCCTCTGAAATCATCGATGTTGAGTCACATGTTACAACAATATAATCACACAATTTTAATGACGAAAGATAAGCTTTTTTATCAACTTCTGTTATTATTATCTGTTCTTTATCAAAATAATTTTTTGCTAAATTAATAACTCTTTGAGGTGTTCTCATTGATGGAATAAAAATTAGTTGATAGCCTTTTACAATAAAATTTTGATTTATTTTTGAAAATATTTCCTTAATAACTGACTCATTATAGTCGTAATATTTATTCGGACCACCGACAACTAGGGTAACAATCTTTTCTTTATTGATTTGAGGTTTTAAATATTCAATATTATTATCTAGCTCTTCAGTTTTTAGATAATGGATTGCGCCCTTGCTTTTAAGAACATTTTTACCCTCTAATCCGTCGTGCTCAGGAGCTACTATAAAATCGAAATTATGTAAAGAAACTTTTGGATCTTGAATGTGAATATTCATAATTTTATTTTTATATTTTTTTTTTAAATAAATTGATGGAATTACACTCTTTCTGCCACAAGAAATAACTATATCAAATTTTTTGCTCATTTCGTTTCTGAAGACAAAACCTTTCACTGGAGTAATTTTAGGGGGAATCAGTTTCCAAAAATTATTTAGTTCAATTTTCTCGTGTATAAAATCTAAATCTAGAGCATTTGCTAGACCCTCTACTTGGCTAATCATGCCATGCATTCCCTCAGTCAATAATAGTCCTTTTAATTTATTCATTAATCACTATATAGCTTTCATATGAGTCAAAATCCAACTAAACACACAAAAGTGTTAATAATTGGATCCGGTCCCGCTGGATATACTGCAGCAGTATATGCTGCAAGAGCGATGCTAAATCCGATATTAGTATATGGTTCAGCGCCAGGAGGACAGCTAACAACTACCACTGATGTTGAAAATTATCCTGGCTTTGCAGATGTTATCCAAGGTCCATGGTTAATGGATCAAATGAAAGATCAAGCTAAAGCAGTTGGAACTGAAATGATTGAAGATCACATTGCATCAGTAAATCTTAAATCTAAACCTTTTGAAGCCAATGGTGACAGTGGACAAAAATATACAGCAGATAGCATCATCATTTCGACAGGTGCTCAAGCAAGGTGGTTAAATTTAGACTCTGAACAAGAATTCAGAGGATTTGGTGTTTCTGCATGTGCAACTTGTGACGGCTTCTTTTTTAAAAATAAAGAGGTTGCAGTTGTGGGAGGTGGTAATGCTGCAGTTGAAGAAGCTATGTTTTTAACAAAATTTGCATCTAAAGTAAAATTGATACATAGACGAGATAGCCTACGAGCTGAAAAGATGCTTCAAAAAAAATTAATGGAAAATAAAAAAATTGAAATTATTTGGGACTCAGTTGTTGAAGATATAATTGGTGATAAAGAACCTAAGAATGTTAAAGGAATTAAAATAAAAAATGTCAAAACAAATAAAGTTGATGAACTGAAATTAGATGGATTGTTTGTTGCAATAGGACACGACCCTGCAACACAACTATTTAAAGATCAGCTCCAAATGGATAAAGAAGGATATTTAATTACCAAACCTGACTCAACTGAAACAAATGTTCCTGGAGTTTATGCTGCTGGCGATGTTAAAGATAAAACGTTTAGACAAGCTGTGACTGCAGCAGGTATGGGCTGTATGGCAGCCCTTGAGGCTGAAAAATTTTTATCCAATTAAGGTGAAGAATAACTTACATGTATTCTTAGGAGCAACTGTTGCTGATGCTGCTGCAAGACCTTTGCATTGGGTTTATAATCAAAAGAAACTTAATTCCTATATAAAAGGAAAAAAAGACTTCTCTTTTCTAAAAAAAAATAAAAGCCCCTTTTATAATATCAAGACAGGCAAAGTATCTGGGTACAATGAAATAGGTCAGGTCATGTTTGAAACATTGATAGAAGGTCATGACAATATTGATCAACGTTTTAAAAAAAATATTATGAAAAATTTTGGTCCTGGGAGTATTTATTGGAAAAATTTAGGTCTAAGATCTAAGTACAGAAAAGTAAAAGATTGGCGAGGCATTATTAAAGGACCATGGATACATCAAAACGTAATTGAAACGATTAAAAATATTAAACTAAAAAAAAAAATAACAGGAGGCACTAAAGTTAATGAGTCTGATGGTTTTTGTGCAAGTCTTCCATACTTTTTGTACGGTTTTGATTTCAAGAGTATTGAAAAAATAATCTCTTTGGTAACTATTTCAAAGATAAGTCGTAAATATGCTTTGGCAAAATTTCATTTAATAGATCTAGCTTTAAAAGGTGCCAAAAATCCAATCAACGAATTTATTAAAAAGTTTAGAAAAAATTCTAATTTCAAAATTATAATAAATGACATAACTAAAATTAAAAAATTTAAATCAAAATCACATTCAGCTATTGTTAAAAAGCTTGGCATGGCTTGCAGTTATCCAGGAACTTTTAATAGCTCAATTCATGCAATATTAAATTCATCAAATTACAAGAAAGCTATTTTAAAAACAATTAAGGCTGGCGGATGTAATTGCTCTAGAGCAAATTTTATTGGTGCATATTTCGCAGCTTTGGAAGGTTTTGGCACTATTCCAAAATCATGGATTAAAAAAACCTATCCAGCAAAAAAAATTCTTGATCAGAATTAAATTTATCTACTCAAAGACTCACAAAAAGACCTAATTCTCTTCATAGCTTTTTTTAAGTTTTGCATAGATGTTGCATATGAGATTCTAAAATATCCATCTAAACCAAATGCTGAACCCTGCACAACAGCTACATTTTCTTTTTCAAGTAACTTTTGGACAAAATCAGTATCAGTTTTTAATTTTGTTTTTTTATTTAATAAGCCTTTACAACTTGGAAATACATAAAATGCACCATTAGGATTTAAACAATTAATACCCTTGATGTCATTTAAACTTTTCACAACAAAATTTCGTCTTGCTTTAAATGCATTTGCTCTAGTTTTTATAAATCCTTGTTTTCCATTTAATGCTTCGACTGCTGCAGCTTGGCTTATTGATGATGGATTTGAGGTTGATTGTGACTGAATTTTACCGATGGCTTTGATAATATCTTTAGGACCTGCAGCATAACCTATTCTCCAGCCTGTCATTGCATACGATTTACTTACGCCATTCATGGTAAGCGTTCGGTCTTTTAGTTTTGAAATTTGTGCGATTGTGAAAAAGTTAAAGTTATCATATCGAACATGCTCATAAATATCATCACTTAAAATATAAGTTTTTTCATTCTTTATTAAAACTTTTGCTAAATCTTGTATTTCTCTTTTTGAATAACCTGCCCCTGTTGGATTTGAAGGAGAATTAATAATTACCCATTTTGTTTTTTTTGTAATCGCTTTTTTTAATTTTTTTGGGGTTAATTTAAAACCTTCTTGCTCCGTGCATTTAACTATCTTTGGTTTTCCTCCAGCTAGTAAAACCATATCAGGATAAGAAACCCAAAAAGGTGCAGGAATTATTACCTCATCCCCTTTATTTAAAGTTGCCATAAAAGTATTATACAGAACCTGTTTTCCACCTGTTCCAACGGTAATCTGGTCGGTAGAATATTTTAGTTTATTCTCTCTTTTAAATTTTGAGACTATTGCTTTTTTTAAAGTAGGAGTTCCATCGACTGCTGTATATTTAGTGTCCCCTTTTTTAATCGCTTTTATCGCAGCTCTTTTAATATTGTCAGGAGTATCAAAATCTGGTTCTCCTGCCCCTAGGCCAATCACATTTTTACCTGCAGCTCTAAGTTCTCTTGCTTTTTGGGTGACAGCAATTGTTGGTGATGGCTTAATTCTTTTTAAACTGTCTGATATTATGCTCATTGAAATATAAATTAATTCTACTACGTTCTTTAATATATGGAAAATACATATCAAGATTTAATTACAGATATTCAAAGCAAAAATCCAAAAATCAGTGGAAAACTCGAAGGTGGTAAAAAATTTAAAATAAAATCTGACTTCAAACCAGCAGGTGACCAACCTGAAGCAATAAAAAAATTAGTAAAAGGGGCTAATAAAGAAGAATTTAACCAAGTGTTACTTGGTGTAACAGGGTCAGGAAAAACTTTTACAATGGCAAAAGTGATAGAAGCTACAAACAGACCAGCTTTAATTTTGGCTCCTAATAAGACCCTTGCAGCTCAACTTTATGGAGAAATGAAAACATTTTTTCCTGATAACGCGGTTGAATATTTTGTTTCCTATTATGATTATTATACACCTGAGGCTTACGTCCCTAGATCCGATACATATATTGAAAAAGAAGCATCTATTAATGAACAGATAGACAGAATGAGACACTCCGCAACTAGGTCTCTTTTAGAGAGAGATGATGTATTGATCGTTGCCAGTGTGTCTTGTATTTATGGATTAGGATCAGTTGAAGCTTATAGTAAAATGACCTTAACTCTCCAAAAAAATTATGATTATAACAGAGAGCAAATAATAAAATCCTTAGTTGCTTTACAATATAAACGTAATGATCAAAATTTTTACAGAGGGACTTTTAGAGCTCGAGGAGAATATTTAGAAATTTTTCCATCTCATTTAGAGGATAGAGCTTGGAGACTAAGTTTGTTTGGAGATAAACTTGAAAAAATTGAAGAATTCGATCCACTTACAGGTAATCAAGTAAGAGAGCTAAGTTTGATAAAAGTTTATGCAAATAGTCACTACATAACTCCTAAGCCAACTGTAGAACAAGCTATTATCAATATTAGAAAAGAATTAGAGATAACACTTAAAAAACACAGAGCTGAAAATAAGTTACTTGAAGCTCAAAGATTAGAAGAACGAACTAAATTTGATCTTGAGATGATCGAGGCTACTGGTTCATGTGCCGGTATTGAAAATTACTCAAGATTTCTATCTGGAAGGAAACCTGGTGAACCCCCACCCACTTTATTTGAATACTTTCCAGATAATACTTTAATTTTTGTTGATGAGTGTCACGTCACCGTTCCTCAATTAAATGGGATGTACAAAGGAGATAGATCTAGAAAAAGTACTTTAGCTGAATATGGTTTTAGACTGCCATCTTGTATGGATAACAGACCATTAAAATTTGAAGAATGGGATCTAATGAGAACTCAAACTGTATTTGTTTCTGCAACTCCTGGTCCTTGGGAATTAGAACAAACTAAAGGTAAATTTATCGATCAAGTTATTAGGCCAACAGGATTGATTGATCCACCTGTTGAAATAAGACCCGCTAAAAATCAAGTAGATGATTTAATGCATGAATGTAAAAAAGTAATTGAAAATAATCATAGAGTTTTGGTTACAACTTTAACAAAAAAAATGGCAGAAGACTTAACAGAATACCTTCATGAAAATGGAGTAAAAGTAAGGTACCTACATTCAGATATAGATACACTTGAAAGAATAGAAATCATGAGAGATTTAAGAATGGGTGTTTTTGATGTTCTTGTTGGAATTAACTTATTGAGAGAAGGTTTGGATATTCCAGAATGTGCTTTAGTTGGAATTTTAGATGCTGATAAAGAGGGTTTCTTGAGATCCGAAACTTCATTAATACAAACTATAGGGAGAGCTGCAAGGAATGTTGATGGCAAAGTTATTCTGTATGCTGATAAGGAAACAAAAAGTATAAAAAAAGCAATTCAAGAAACTGATCGAAGAAGAAAAATTCAATTAGCCTATAATAAGAAAAATAAAATTGATGCTAAGACAGTTAAAAAAGAAATTAATGATATTTTAGAAAGTGTTTACGAAAAAGATTATGTAAAAATTAGTGAAGGTTCTAATGTTGGGGGAAATCTTAAAAAACATTTAAAAGCTCTTGATAGAAAAATGAAAGAAGCTGCTTCAAACCTTGAATTTGAAGAAGCGGCAAAAATAAGAGATGAGATAAGAAAATTAGAAAGTACAGAGCTAGAAATAACATTAAATCCTAAAATCAGACAATATGATGTAAAAAATAAACTTTATCCAAAAGGTAGATCGACAATGGGAATGCCAGGAACTAAGGTTACTAAAAAAAAAGATAAGAAATGGAAGCACAGAGGATAATAATTACTGGTGGAGCGACTAGAATAGGTGCCGCGATAGCTGAAAAATTATCAGGACCAAATAAACAAATTATTATTCATTATAACAAATCAAAATTAAAAGCTGAAAATTTAAAAAAGAGGCTTCAAAATAACGGTTCAGAAATTCATTTAGTAAAGGGAGATCTTAGTAAGGAAAAAGATATCATTAAAATTATTAAATTTTCAAAATCAAAACTAAAATTTTTTGATTGTCTTATTAACAATGCCTCTCTATTTGAAAATGATAAATTAGAAAATTTTACATCTAAGAGCTGGGAAAAACATATTTCTACAAATCTTAAAGCTCCCGCTCTTTTATCAAGAGAGTTTTCAAAAAATATTAGAGGTAAAAACAACAATATTATTAATATAATTGATCAAAGAGTATTTAAGCTTACTCCATATTTTTTTTCATACACATTAAGTAAAACTGGCCTTTATACTTTAACTAAAAC
>CACFYB010000008.1 GCA_902570425.1 uncultured Pelagibacteraceae bacterium | reverse complement strand
TTATAAACATCATAGGCTAAATAAAGTAAGTATAGTACACCAATCCACTTAAAAAAATTTAAAAACTTAGGATTGTCAGAAAAAAAAGTTCCTAAAACAAATATAACTAAAGTTGCTTGAACAAAATTTGCAGTAATATCACCAAATGCAGTCCATACACAATTTCGAACCCCATAATTCATAGAATAAGAGACAATAACTATTCTTGGCGTCCCTGGTGTGATGAATAAAAAAATTATGATTTGTAAAAAAAGGATAAAATCTAAAGGGAGCATAAAAAAAAGATAGTCCTTAAAAACCGGGAGCTAAAGATGGCTAAGAAGGACTATCAAATTATAATATATCAGATCCAAAAAAAAATGCATTATCGATTTTTTTCAAATATAAAGGATTTATGAAAAAAAAAGGTCACAGGCCAATCACCCGCGTCAAAAATCCCGAGCCAAATATTGAAGATCCAGATTGGGTCATCTGGGCTGCATGGGCAGATAGGATCACTTTTGAGGAAATTGAAAAAAAGACAGGGTATCGGGAATCTGATGTCATTAAGATTATGAGAAGGTCACTTAAACCATCTTCATTTAGATTGTGGAGAAAAAGGGTAAATCAGAAAAGTATTAAACATAGAAAAAAATTTGAATATTCTCGAAAACAAATAACTGGTAAAATTAAAAAAGGTGATTATTTATAGTTTATGAAAAAAATAACAATTTATACTGGTCCAATGTGTAATTATTGTGAAGCAGCAAAAAGATTATTAACTAGAAACAATGCAACTTACACAGAAATAGATATTGCAAAAGTTGAGGGAGCAATGGATGAAATGATTAGTAAAGCTAACGGAAAAAGAACCATCCCACAAATATTTTTTGATGAACAACACATTGGTGGTTATGATGAAGTCAGAGCTTTAGAAAAAGAAAATAAATTACAAGAATTACTTAAGTAATATTATTCAATAGTGATCGTAACAACTGGCTCTTCAGCCCAAATTTGACATAATTCATTTACTTCTTGTGCACTAACTGCAGCTGAAGTTCCAAAAGAAATATCTATTTTAGGTGCAATCAATGCTACAGTATATGGAGATGTGAGCTCATATATCATTACATGATCATCATCAGTACTGCCATCAGCGTGTTGTGATTGATGTTTTGAGGATCCTGTTCCTTGAGCATAAGAAATGCTTTGATCATCTGTTGTTCCTCCATCACCTGAACATCCTGCAACGTTACATCGAGTATACTGATCATTTACTAAATAAATATTCATTTCAGCTGCAGTTTGATTGTTAGCTACAACTGGCTTATGAGTATATTTTCTAGTTGCTTCAGCAGTTCCACCATACATTGCAGTAGTTGTAGCAATCGTTCTGCATGCAGTTGCATTTTCTCCTGCTGCTATCGCAGTAGAATTTTTAATTGTAAATTTTCTATCAATAGTAACTCGCATATGAGTATAAGTTTCTCCTAGAGGTAATAAGGCAGCTTCACCATAACTTGCAGCTGCTGCTCCTTCACTAACAGATGCTATATCTACTTCTTTGTCTCCCGATCCTATCACTACCGCGTTATCACAACTTCCAACACCTGTACTTCCTGTGCATAACTCAACTTTTCTCATTGTAACTTTGTAAACATCTGCAGCTCCAGTTACAGCATAAGCAGAAACTGAGAGAAAAAATAAAATTAAAATATTTGAAATAACAATTTTAAATAATTTATTCATATTTAATCTGTTCTTGATATTGTTGATAGGCCTTTAAACTCAACCACAATCTTATTATTTCTTTTAACTTTTGTTAAAAGTTCACCTGACATATTTTTTTCTTCTTTCCAAGCTGTGCCACTAATAAAACCATCTTGTAGAGATGGGCCAGTTCTTGGGGGATGGATTAAAGTAATTTTTGCGTACCATTCATCATTTAAACCCTTTTTGTTCTTATCATCATAGGCCAATTCTAAGTTTAAATTTGAACTTAAAAGTAGTTCCGAACCCATTTTTGTTCCTTTTATATCATCTCTATCCCTGCCATCCCATTCATATGAATTAACAAATATATCTGCCCAATGCATATAAGGGATCTGCGAGGCTAATCTTAAATCATATCCATCTAAAACTTTTTCATCAGTTCCATCATCTAATCCATAATAATAGTTATACCCAAAGTCTAAAACTGCGTTTCTAGCCTCTACTCCAAAACTTGATCTAGCATTACCAAGATCATCATAATCTAAGAAAGCATTAAAACCTGTCATGGTAGTTTTATCATCATTTAGCATTCTTTTACCAAAACCAAGATTGCCAACTATTCTTTCATCATTATTTTTTTCAGTATTAAAAAAAGAAAACTGAGTAAAAAAATTTCCATTTTCATTTTTTTGAATTTCTCTTACTCCCAATATACTATAATCAGGTTTGTTATTTTCTCTTAAATCAATACTTACCTCCGTATCACCATCGCCTGGAATTAAGTTACTTACAAACTCTGAAACCTTATTTGAAATTTCGTTCGCATTTGAAATCGAACTCAAAAAAAATAACAAATAAATTATTAGTATTTTTTTCATAATGTATAGAATAAGAAAATAATTGGCAATTACAACATCTAAAGTTAATGAACTAGATAAAATTTATCAAGTCTTAGGTTTGAAATTTAAGCATATTCCATTATTACAATATCTTTTACCTGTTGGTTGTGGTCCATCATCAAAGATATGACCATGATGTGCATCGCAATTTTTACAATGATATTCTGTACGAGCATAACCTAACAAATAATCAGTTTTTGTTTCAAAAACATCTGGTAATGATTGAAAAAAGGAAGGCCAACCTGATCCGCTTTCATATTTTGTGTTAGAATTGAATAATTTTATTCCACAATTAGCACAATGATAACTTCCTTCACGCTTTTCATTATTTAATTCACTTGTGCCTGGAGGTTCAGTTCCATCTTCAAACATTACTAATTTTTGTTCAGGTGAAAGATCTAAATTTTTTTTGCTCATTAATTAAATTAATTTAGCACATGATTGGTGTAAAATAGAGTGTAATTCAATAAGTTTTTCAGAATCTTTATTGTATCCACCGCCTAAAACACCACAAAGTGGAATGCCTTTAGAAAAAAAATTTTCTGTAACAATTTCATCTCGTATTCTTATTCCTTCATCGGAAACTTTTAATTTACCTAATCGATCATTAAAATGAATGTCAACTCCAGCTATATAAAAAACATAATCAAAACTTTCCTCATTTAATTGATTTAAATAAAACTTTAAAATTTTTATATATTCTGCATCCTCTAAATTATCGTCAAGTTCAACATCTAGATCACTAATTGATTTTTTAGCAGGGTAATTTGATTTTGAATGCATACTAAAAGTAAATACATTTTTATTATCTTTAAATATGTCCGCATTACCATTTCCTTGGTGTACATCTAAATCCACTATTAATATTCTTCCCGCTAATCCTCTGTCTAGTAAATATTCTGCTGCAACCGCTACGTCATTAAATACACAATAGCCTGCTCCTCCCTCATAATTTGCGTGATGACTTCCTCCGGCAGTATTGCAAGCTAAGCCGTAATTAATTGCGAGTTTAGAAGCCAGCACTGTTCCACCAGTTGCTATTAAAGATCTTTGAACCACGCTATCAACTAAAGGAAATCCTATCTTTTTAACTCCAATTTTATCCAGAGTTTTATTTTTTATATCTTTAATATATTTTTCGGAATGAGCTCTTTTTAAAGTCTCTTCAGAACACGGATATGGTTTATGAAATTTTTTTACGATCTTTTGATCAATCAAATAATTCGCAAGATCACCAAATTTATTAATTGGAAATTTGTGGTCATCTCCAATTTTTGCAAAATAATCCTCGTGATTAACAACTGGTAATTCCATTTATTCAATTACACGAATTGGTTTTCCATTTAAACAGGCTTCAAGCGAATCTATCATTTGACTATAATAAATTTGATAATTTTCTGCTGTTACATATCCAATATGAGGAGTTAATAGTGCATTAGGTAAAAATCTTAACTTATTATTTTCAGGCAAAGGTTCTTTTTCGTAAACATCTAATCCAGCTCCTGCGATCTCATTGGTCGATAAAGCTATGATTAAATCTTCTTCATTAACTATTGGTCCCCTTGAAGTGTTTATCAAAAATGAAGTTTTTTTCATTTTACCCATTTCTTTTAATGTAATACAATCTTTATATCTTTCACCTCCTTGAACATGGATTGATAAAAAATCTGAATTTGAAATTAAGTCATCTTTACTACATGGTAAAACATCAAGTTCTTTACAAGTATCCAGATTTAAATTTTCACTCCATGCCATTACTTGCATGCCAAAAGCTTTTCCAATTCGCGCAACTTGAGAACCAACTTTACCAAGGCCAATTAAACCAAGTATTTTTCCTTTTAACTCAACTCCAATAGTAGTTTGCCAATAACCCTGGTACATATTATCTATTTCTTGTTTCAAATTTCTTGCTAGTCCTAATATTAAAGTCCAGGTTAATTCAGGTGTTGGATTTATGTTGCTCTGAGTTCCACTAACAATTATCTTTTTTTTTTTGGCTGCTTCGAGATCAATTGATTTATTTCTTAGTCCACTTGTAATTATGAATTTTAATTTAGTTAAATTTTCTATTAAATTTTTTGTAATTGGAGTTCTTTCTCTCATAATCAATAATGCTTCAAAATCTGCTAATTTATCAATAGCTTCAGTCTCGTCCTCAAACGGTTCACTGAAAATTTTTATTTCATATTTTCCTGATAGTTTTTCAAGATCCAAAAATTGTTGAGATACATTTTGATAATCATCTAATATAGCAACTTTAAGCATTTTTCATTTCTTTATTTGATAAGAATAAACCTAATATAATTAAAATTGCTCCAATCAAGTGAAAAAATTGAAATTGTTCATTATAAAAGAATATTGCCATCAAAGTACTAAATAATGGAATTAAAGATAAGAATATTCCCGCTCTATTTGCTCCAATGATAGAAACTGCTCCTGCCCAACAATAATAAGATCCGATACTTGGAAATATTGCAACATAAGCTAAAATATAAAAAAAATTACTACTCATCTCAATAATTTTGCCTTGTGTCATATCTAAAATAAAAAGAGGCAAAAGAAAAATTAATCCAAATGTGCAAATTATATGGACAAGAGCAAGTAAAGATACTTCGAAGGTTCTTTTTCTCAAATAAGCAGAATATATTCCCCAAGCAATAATTGCTCCGACCATAAATAAATCTCCTTTGTTAAAATTTAAGGTAAGTAAAATATTTAGATCAAGTTTAGTAATAATAGCTAAAATTCCTAAAACTGAAATAAGTAATCCAGATATTTGAAAAATGTTTGTTTTTTCAATTTTTAATAAAAAACAAACTAAAATTATCGTTACAGGTATTGCGGTATTAAAAAGTGATGCATTAATTACTTGAGTGTAATTTAAAGCGTTATAAGTAAAAGAAGTAAATATACATACACTAGTAGAACCTAGAATAAGGAATAATGATAAATTTCTATTAATTTGATGTTTTAATTTTAATATCTCTTTATAGGTGAAAGGAAGTAATATTATCCATACTAGGCACCACCTTAAAAATGCGAGTGAGTTTGGAGGTATGTTTTCTAAGTAAGCAAGTTTTGCTAATGTAAAGTTTCCTGCCCAAAATAACGTTGCACATACTAGCATTATATATGCCTTAGTATTTTGCATTTTATCAATTAAATCTTGTTGAGCTATAAGGATCTAAATTTAAATTTGTATTTTCTTTAGCTATCATTCCAGAAACGATCTTTCCAGATATTGGGCCTAATGTCCATCCTAAATGATGGTGTCCAAAACAATAGAATACATTTTTATAATTTTTAGATGGTCCCATTACAGGTAAAAAATCTGGCAATGTTGGTCTAAAGCCTAACCATTCATCCTCATGTTCAGGAAGGTCTCCTAACATATATTTTGCATTATTAATTAAATTTTTTATTCTTGATTTTGATAAAGGATTTTTTAGTCCGCCAAATTCAACTGTGCCCACCACTCTCAACCCTTGTTCCATAGGTGTAATACCAAATCCTCTATTAGAAAAAATAACTGGTCTGTTTAAAAGATGGTCGCAATTTTTAAAATGAATATGATAACCTCTCTCAGTATCAAGTGGTATTTTTTCATCTAAATTGTCTGTTAATTTTTTTGAAAAAGCTCCACAAGCAATTACAACCCTATCAAAATTGTAACGCTCATCATCTGAAACAAAAATTGGTTTTTCAGAATCAAATTCTATATTCGTAACATTTTTTTTTTCAAACTTTCCTCCTTTTTTTAAAAAAAGCTCAAAAAACTTTAATAAAATTTTTTTTGGATTTCTAGCATGTCTTGCATAAGGATAATATACACCTGAATGATAAAAGGGTTTTATGTTTGGCTCTAGATCGTAAATATCATCTTTACTGACCAATTGTTGTTTTACTCCTAATTCAGATCGTACTCTAATTTCTAGCTCTCTACTTTTTAAATCTTTATTGTTCCAAATATACAAAATTCCTTTATTTTCGACTAAGCCATCTAATTTAATTTCATCAAATAACTCATCATAAGCCGGCAGGGCTAAATCTAAAATTTGATGCATATTTTTAGCAGTATGCATCATTTTTTTTTTACTTGTGTTTAATATGAATTTAAAAAACCATGGCAACATTTTTGGTAGATAGTTCCATTTTAATGCTAAGGGTCCAGTCGAACTCAACAACATTGCAGGCACATCTGCAAGTACATCAGTTCTATTCAATGATAAAGATGCATAAGGTGAAAAATGACCAGCATTTCCATATGATGCAGCAGGACTGCCTGGATCATCTCTATCAAAAATTGTTACTTCAAATCCTTTTTTTTGAAGAAATAAAGCATTTGAAATTCCCTGAATACCTGCACCAACAATACCAACTTTTAAATTTCTAACCATACAATTATATACATCCTAAATACAAGATAACTTAAGCGACAAATTATACTTAAGCAATTAATTGTTGATTGTGAACTTTAGCACTCATTACAATTCCAAAACCAATCATTGTTGCTAACATTGATGAACCTCCATAAGACATAATTGGCAATGGAGATCCAACTATAGGTAGTAATCCAAGAACCATACTCATGTTAATCGTAATGAAAACAAAAATTGCTGCACCAAAGCTATAACAAAAAATTTTTGCAAAATAACTTCTTGAGCCCGAACCTATAGCGACTATTCTATAAATTATGATTGAGTAAATAATCAAAAGAAAAGCTGAGCCAACAAATCCAAACTCCTCTGAAAAAAGAGTAAAAATAAAGTCAGTATGCTTTTCTGGCAAAAACTCTAAGTAACTTTGGGTCCCTTTTAAAAATCCTTTGCCAAAAATTCCACCTGATCCTACTGCTATTTTTGATTGAATAATTTGATAACCAGCCCCTAGTGGATCTTTATCAGGATTTAAAAAAGTTAATACTCTTAATTTTTGATATGGTTTTAAAAATGCAATAACAAAAGGTAAGGATATTACAAATCCAAGCATAGTATATATAAAATATTTGTAGTTGATCCCTGCAAACCATAAGACTGCAATACCACTTATGGCTATCAATATAGATGTACCTAAATCAGGCTGTACAATTACAAGGCCCATTGGTAACAGAATAATAATCAAAGAAGTTAAAATTGTATATACTGAATTAACCTTTTCTAACTTCATTCTATGGAAGTACTTTGCAAGACATAAAATTATAAAAATTTTCATTAATTCTGAAGGTTGTAAATTAATAAAATATAAATCTATCCATCTTTGTGAGCCTGATGATGTAATACCAAATAGATAAGTCCAGATCAAAAGACCAATAACTAATAGGTAAGAAATATAACCAATATAAAACCAATATTTAATATTTATAAAAGAAATTATTAGCATCATTATTGTAAATACTATTAATTTAGTAAAATGACTTTTGGTATGAAATAAAACTTTTCCACCATCTGTAGAATACATGGTTGTAAGACTTAAGAATCCTAACAATAAAATACAAACTAAAAGGATGTAATCAAAATTTTTAAATTTTTGAAAAAAATTAAAACTGCTAGTGGTAAATCTTTTGTGTTGATACATCTATACCTCCAAATATCTTTTGTTATCCATTAATTGTCTAATTTCATGCCGATCTATAATTAACTTAAATAATTCTTTAGCCATTGGTGCTGCTGTTGTGCTTCCATTACCTCCATGCTCAACAATAACACTAAGCGCGTATCTTGGACTTTTATAAGGACCAAAGGCAACGTAAAGTGCATGATCTCTTTCCTCATATGGAATTTCAAAAGTTTTTAGATCTAATTCACGATCTTTTTCTGTGATTTTTTTTACTTGAGCTGTTCCAGTTTTTCCAGCAAATTGATATTTTGGATCATTAATCCTAGATCGATAAGAAGTTCCTCTAGCTTCATTTGTTGAAGCATACATTGCATCTTGAATGAGTCTTATATTTTTTGAATTTTCATATAGTGGAGTAAATTTATCTATAGGTTGATTTTTTTCATTTTCATTTACTACAATTTTTGGATATATCTTATAACCTCCATTAGCAATTTGAGCTGTCATTAAACACAATTGAATTGGGGTTATTTGAATATAGCCTTGGCCAATTCCTGTAATTATAGTCTCTCCCAATAACCAACTTTGTCCTAATGCGTTCTTCTTCCATTGAGTATTCGGTATCAATCCTTTCTTTTCAATATTAAATAGACCTCCAAAAACTTCTTTACCTAATCCAAATTTTTTGGCGGTTACACTTAATTTATCCACCCCTAGTTTACGAGCTACCTCATAAAAATATGTGTCACAGGATTGTTTCATAGCATTTCTAAGATTCATAAAACCATGTCCTTCTTTTTTCCAGCAATGATAAGATTGACCATATAATTCTAATGGATGCTTATGTCCTCTACAATTAACAGTGAAGTTTGTATTAATAATTCCATTTTCTAAAGCTGATAAAGCTACAATTGGTTTTATTGTTGAGCCAGGGGAGTAATTTCCTTGCAAAGTTTTATTTACCAAAGGTTTCATTGGATCGTTACGAATTAGTTGCCAATCATCTTGGCTTATACCAAAAACAAATAAATTGGGATCAAATGAGGGAGATGATTGCATAGCAATTATAGCACCAGTATAAATATCCATAACACAAATTGATCCGGCTTGATCTTTTAACAATTTATTAGTTAATTTTTGAATTTCTGTATCAATTGTAAGGCGCAAAGTTTTTCCTTTTTTACCTTTTTGAAACTCCAATTGACTTATTCTTCTACCGTAAGCATTTACCTCATATCTTTCAATATCATTTGTACCGATTAATTTCTCTTCAAATGATTTTTCTAATCCAACTTTTCCTACCTTAAGACCTGGAACAAAATTCTTCTTAATTGCTTCTACTTTTTCTATATCATCCTCATTTGCTTGACTCACATAGCCTATTAAATGTGTGAAGTTTTCTTTATATGGGTAATTTCTTGAGATTGATATTACTGGCTTTACTCCATTTAAATCATATAAATGATTGTTTATTTTTGAGAATTTTTTCCAACTTAAGTTATCTGAAACAATTAAAGTCTCCCAGGGTTTAATTTCATTCTTTTTTTTTAAAACTTTCTTAAAATCTTTTTCTGACAACTCTAGCAAATCTTTTACTCTATAAATAACATATCTAAAATCCTCTACTTGTTCAGGAATAATATGAAGTTGATAGGCCTCAAAATTTCCCGCAATCACATTTCCAAAATAATCATGGAACTCTCCTCTTACAGGAGCTAATTTCCATTCTCTTATTCTATTTTTGTCTGATAGAGTAAGATACTTTTTATTTTCTTTAACCTGCAGAAAAAATAATCTACTTACAATACCTACCATTATCAAAAATTTTAATGATCCCGTTATAAACATCCTTCTACTAATAGAATTTAATTTATTAACATTATCACTCGAGGAATTAATCATCTAAGCCCTTCAAATAATATTTAAATATACTGACAAAAATTATATAAAATAAAAAAGTAAAAAAAGTATTAACAAGATAATTCATTAAGATGAGATTAAATGAAAAAAATAAAGTTAATATAGAATAGTTTAAAGAATTAATTAAACTTATAATCAACAAAAAGTAAAACCAATCTTTTACTGGGTTTGGTCTAATTGTAATATTTCTAAAGTATGAGGTTGCTATACAAATTAACATATAAGATAAACTACTTATACCTAATGGCAGTCCTATCACTGTGTCGTTTATTAAGCCTGCTAAAAAAACTAGCAAATAATCAATATTTTTAAAGTCCTTTAAGGTAAAGAAAAAAATTAGAATAAAAGGAAAATTGAAAGAAAAAAAATCAAGGTTTAGATAATTAAAATCAAATTCATTCAGTACTGACACAAAAAGAAAAATAACTGGTAGATATGAATAGGCTTTGTAGAAGAGGCCTCTGGTTTTTAAACTAGTCATTTATTTTACCTTTATTCATAATACATTTTTTATATTCTGGTGTTCCAACTTTAAAACCAGTATTAAATAATTTTCTTGATTGACATTTTTGACTATAAATAAGATTTAATCTTAAAAATTCTA
The DNA here is from genome assembly GCA_902570425.1 of uncultured Pelagibacteraceae bacterium. GTDB lineage: Bacteria > Pseudomonadota > Alphaproteobacteria > Pelagibacterales > Pelagibacteraceae > Pelagibacter. Next base: position 19,313 of record CACFYB010000008.1, on the reverse strand, counting down.
ATTCCTCAGTATCAATATTAAATTGTTTTATGGTCTCCTTTTGGATTTCAGTTTCATTTTGAAAACTAATTATCTTATTATTTAGATAGTTGACCTGAGATTTTAATTTTTCATTTTCATCTTTAAATTTCATATTACTTTGTTCAATAATTGCTAATTCATCCTCTAATAATTTGAGTTTTGCATCTATTGGTTCTTGTTGATTATCGGTTATTTGTTGATCTGCCTTTTCAAGCTCAGTTTTTGTAATTATTTCAGCAAAAACATATTTGAGTTGGGAAAAATCACTATAAAAATCAACATAAAATTTTTTAATTTGATCATTTTCTACGATCTTTATCTTTCCAATTGGTATCCCACTTTTAAAAATTGCCCCTGTACCTGATGAATAAACAATGCTCTCTTCTGAAAATTGATCTGAAATACCTTGTTTTATATATTTTATATCTGCATAATCGTCTCCACTCCCAGTGATAATTGCTTGGATATTTTCAGGAGCTATAGTCACAGGTACATTTGAATTTAAATCAGATAACAATAAAACTCTTGAGGTTTTGTAATTTACCTCAATCACCCTTCCTACCAAATAAGATTGATCATAAATATTGGTTCCTATCTTTATATTATCTTTACTGCCTTTATTAATGATTATACTTTTAAGAAATGGACTATCATGATCAACTATAATCTTTGCTAAAATCTTATTTGAGCTTGAGACATAATCATTAATTAGCTCTTTTAATTCTTTATTTTCATATTGAGTTATTTCACTTGAAATATCTTTTGACTTAAACTCACTAAGCTCTTCCTTAATATTTCTATATTCTCTAAAATAAGTCGTATAATCTTTTATATCTTTATAGGTATTTTTGATAAAATTTTCAGGAATAGAAACAACAAAAGATGATCTATAAACTAATTCGTTAATACCAATTTTTAAATACCTTACAGCTTTTAAGTCTAAATTAGATAAAACAATAATAAATATTGAAAAAAATACTAATGTTAATAACGAAAATTTTTGTTGTGTACTTTTCTTTAAAAAAGCAGATCGGATTGCAATTATAAAATCATCTCTGCTTGATGCCATTTCTTAATATTCAGTCAACATAGTAGAGAAAGTTTGTTCTTGATCTAATGCTTTTCCAGTTCCTACTGCAACACATGATAATGGATCCTCTGCGATGTGAACAGGCAAACCAGTTTCTTTAGAAAATCTTTTATCAATATTCTTCAACAAGGCTCCTCCACCTGTTAATGTTAAACCCATATCAACTAAATCTGCTGATAGCTCTGGTGGTGTGCTCTCTAATGCATCTTTGATACCATTAACCATTTCTCTTAAAATATCATTAAGAGCCTCAGCAGTGTCCTCTTCGGTAATATTTACTTCCTTAGGAGTACCTGATCTTAAATCTCTACCTTTTACAGGATATGTATTATTATTACTTGGAATAGCAGTTCCGATTTCTTTTTTAATTTTTTCTGCTGTGCTATCACCAATCATTAAATTGTATTCTTTTCTCATGTAGTTCACTAAAGCACCATCCATAGCATCTCCTGCTACCCTTAAAGATTTTGAATAAACTAAACCACCAAGTGACATAACAGCTATCTCACTAGTTCCACCACCAATGTCAACTACCATAGAACCAGTTGCTTCAGAAATTGGAAGATTAGCTCCAATAGCAGCAGCTATGGGTTCCTCAATAAGTTGAACACGTCTTGCACCTGCGGCAAGAGCACTATCTTGAATAGCTTTTCTCTCTACAGGAGTAGAGCCTGTTGGAACACAGATTAAAATTCTTGGATTTGCAAAAGAACTTCCTTTATGAACTTTTTTTATAAAATGCTTTATCATCTCTTCAGTAACTATGAAATCAGCTATGACTCCATCTCTAAGAGGTCTTATCGCTTGAATATTACCAGGTGTTCTACCTAACATTGTTTTGGCTTCATCTCCTACAGCTAATACTTGTTTTTTTCCTCCTTGATCCACTATTGCTACAACTGAAGGCTCATTTAAAACAACGCCTTGTCCTTTAACTACAACTAAGGTGTTTGCAGTTCCTAAGTCTATAGCCATATCTTGACTCCAAACTTTTTTAATCCTATCAAATATTCCCATTTAAATTCCTCTCATTCTTTCTTTAGCTTCCTCCATTTCAGGGGCAGTTTTTTCTCTTTTAATTATCATTTTATTTAAAGCCGCAATATATGCATTTGCAGATGCCACTAATGTATCTGTATCTGCGGCTTGACCAACAGTTGTTTTGCCATTTTCCTCAATACGAACACTTACAGTGGCTTGAGCATCTGTTCCCTCTGTAACAGCATGCACTTGATATAATTGTAAATTAACATCATGTGGAAATAAAATTTTAATGCATTTAAATATTGCATCAACAGGACCATCTCCTGTCTCTGTTGCTGATTTTATTTGGCCACTAACATCTAAAGTCATTTCAGCTTTTTGAGGCTCACCTGTACCGGCAAAAACTTTTAAGGATTTTAAAATTATAGTGTTAGCTTTGTTATCTAAAACTAAACTATCATCTACTATAGCAATCATATCCTCGTCATAGATGTGCTTTTTTTTATCAGCTAAAATCTTAAATTTCCCAAACGCATTTTCTATAACGTCATCAGTCAGGTCTGCGTAACCAAGGCTAATTAATTTATCTTTAAAAGCATGCCTTCCTGAATGTTTGCCCATTACTAATGATGTTTGTTTTACTCCAACACTTTCTGGTGTCATTATTTCATATGTATTTCTATTTTTTAACATTCCGTCTTGATGAATGCCTGATTCATGTGCAAATGCATTTTTTCCAACTACTGCTTTATTAAATTGGACAGGGAAACCAGTAACATTTGATACTAACTTTGAGGCTTTGCTTAATAATGTTGTATTAATTCCTGTTTCATATGGCATTAAATCATTTCTTGTCCTCATGGCCATTACCACTTCCTCTAGCGCGGCATTACCTGCTCTTTCACCAATTCCATTAATAGTACACTCAATTTGTCTAGCACCTGCCTGAACACCAGCTAAAGAGTTTGCAACAGCTAAACCTAAATCATTATGACAATGTGTTGATAAAATTGCTTTATCTATATTTGGAACTTTATTAAGCAATGTTTCGATAATTTTTGTAAATTCAGATGGAACTGTATATCCAACCGTGTCAGGAATATTTATTGTTTTAGCTCCTGAATCAATTGCAAGCTCAACTGTCTTGCACATATAATCCATATCAGTTCTCGTTCCATCTTCACATGACCACTCAACATCGTCAGTTAAATTCCTTGCATAAGTGACGTGTTCTTTTATTGAGTCATAAACTTCCTGAGGAGTTTTGTTAAGTTTATGCTTCATGTGAAGTGGGCTTGTGGAAATAAAAGTATGAATTCTAAATCTTGGAGCATGTTTTAATGCTTCATAACATCTATCAATATCTTTTTTTGAGTGACGAGATAAACCACATGGAATAGATTTTTTCAAAACTTTACTTATTGCTGAAACTGCCTCAAAGTCACCAGGAGATGCAATTGGAAATCCAGCTTCTATAATATCTATACCTAGTTCATCAAATACTCTAGCAATCTGAATTTTCTCTTCGAGACTCATTGATGCTCCTGGTGATTGTTCACCATCTCGCATCGTTGTATCAAATATATATACTCTATCTTTTTCAGCCATAATTTTATGTTTTTGGAAAATCTATAATACAATCTCTATTAGAAATTGCAAAATATTTTATAATTTTGATAAATTAGTTAGCTCTTGTCACTATCCACAAGTTTCTTTTTACCAATCCAAGGCATCATTGCTCTTAAATTGGCTCCAACTTTTTCAACTGGATGTTCGGCAAGTTTAGCTCTTGTTGCGAGAAAGTTTTTTTGACCGTTTTTACATTCATCCATCCATTGTTTTGTAAATTTTCCTGACTGTATATCGGCTAAAACTTCTTTCATTCTTTTTTTAGTTTCTTCTTTATTTACCACTCTTGGACCAGACTCATACTCTCCATATTCTGCTGTATTGGATATAGAATAATTCATGTTAGCAATTCCACCTTCATAAATTAAATCTACAATTAATTTAACTTCATGAACAGTTTCAAAATATGCCATTTCAGGTTCATAACCTGCCTCGACTAAAGTTTCATATCCATTTTTAATTAATTCAACCAATCCTCCACAAAGAACTGTTTGTTCCCCGAATAAATCTGTCTCAACTTCGTCTTTAAAAGTTGTTTCTATAATTCCAGATCTGCCTCCACCTACTGCAGATGCATATGACATAGCTAGATCTCTAGCTTTTCCTGAGCCATTTTGATGAACTGCAAACAAACAAGGAACACCACCGCCTTTTATATACTCGCTTCTAACTAAATGTCCAGGTCCTTTGGGAGCTATCATAAATACATCTAAATCCTCTCTAGCTTTTATTAAGTTATAATGTACGTTTAATCCATGAGCAAAAGCTAAGGAAGTTCCTTTTCTTACTCTTTGCTCAATATGATTTTTATATATTGATGCTTGTAATTCATCTGGAGTTAAGATCATAACTACGTCTGCCCATTCAGCTGCATCAGATAAATTCATTACCTTCAAACCTTTTGACTCCGCTTTAGGTTTGCTTGAAGATCCTTCTCTTAAAGCTACAACAACCTCTTTAACACCACTATCTTTCAAATTTAATGCGTGAGCATGACCTTGACTACCATAACCAAATATGGCAATTTTTTTATCTTTGATTAAATTTACATCAGTATCTTTTTCATAAAACATTTTCATAATCTTCTCCTAATTAATTAAATACTTTATCTCCCCTGGTCATTGCAACGGCACCTGTTCTAGAAACACTAACCAACCCAAATTTTTTTAAATTTTTTGCCATTTTATCTATTTCTCTTCTTAACGCAGTTATTTGAATGACATTTGATTTTTTTGTCTTATCCAATATTACAACATTATACTTTTTACAAGCATTAACAGCTTTTTTAATTTTATTTATATTGCCAACAAATTTAAATAAAGCCATTTCTTTAAAAATCACACTTTTATCATTTCTTTTGAAATCAGCAACTTTATGAACTGGAACTAATTTCTTTAATTGAAGTTTAATTTGATCAATTACTTGCGGAGTCCCAGTGGTTACAATAGTAATTCTTGAAATATTTCTTTTTGCATCCACTTCCGCAACTGCTAATGATTCAATGTTATAGCCTCTTCCTGAAAAAAGTCCTACAACTCTTGCTAAAACCCCTGACTCATTATCAACCCAAACAACAATAATATGAGTATTTGGTTTTTCCTTTTTCGTAGAAACACTATAGGCTGATTTTGGATTTGTCATAACTAAACTAAAGCTTTCCCTTTGCCAGTAATTTTATTATCTTCTTTTTCTGATGGTCCTAGTATCATTTGATTATGAGGCTTACCTGAAGGTATCATTGGAAAACAATTTTCATTTGGATCTACACGACAATCAAAAATTACCGGGCCATCAAATTCAATCATCTCCTTAATTTTCTCGTCAAGATCTAGGGGTTTTTCTGCCAAAAGTCCCTTACAACCATAGGCCTCAGCCAACTTTATAAAATCGGGTAAAGCCTCAGAATAACTTTCAGAGTAATTTTTTTCATGTAATAGTTCTTGCCATTGTCTTACCATTCCCATGTATTGGTTGTTCAAGATAAAAATTTTAATTGGTAGATTATATTGAACTGCTGTCGACATCTCTTGCATTGTCATTAAAACAGAAGCTTCTCCTGCAATATCTATAACTAGTTTTTTTGGATGAGCAATCTGAACACCGACTGCTGCTGGTAAACCATAACCCATTGTACCCAAACCTCCTGAAGTCATCCAACGATTAGGCTTGTTAAATTTATAATGTTGAGCAGCCCACATTTGATGCTGACCTACCTCAGTTGTTATAAATGTATCCTTATCTTTTGTAAGTTCATAAAGTCTTTGAACTGCATGTTGAGGTTTAATCGTTTCATCACTATTTTTAAAATGTAAAGAATTCTTAGATCTCCATTTCTGAATTTTTACCCACCATTTTGATATTTTTGGTTTATTAGATTTTTTTAAATCAATATTTTTCTTTTTAAGGGTTTTATTTGTTCCTTTAAGAATTTCTTTAACATCTCCAACTAATGCTAAATCGACTTTAATAATTTTATTGATAGATGAGGGATCAATATCAATGTGAACTTTTTTTGATTTGGGAGAAAATTCATCAATCTTTCCAGTTATTCTATCGTCAAATCTTGCTCCAATATTTATCAACAAGTCACAATCATGCATCGCATTATTTGCCTCATAGGTACCGTGCATACCAAGCATACCTAAAAACTGATTATCATCTCCAGGATATGCACCTAATCCTTGTAAAGTTGACGTAATTGGGAAACCAGTTAATTCTACAAGTTCTCTCAATGCTTCACTTGCCTCAGGGCCTGAATTAATAACACCACCTCCAGAATAAATAATAGGTCTTCTTGACTGATTCATTAAATCAATTAACTGATCAATTTCTTTTTGATTAAATTTATTTGAAAGCTTGCCATTTAATTTCTTTTCAATTTTTCGTTTTGAATAATTAAATTTTGCAAATTGAATATCTTTTGGAATATCAACTAAAACTGGTCCCGGTCTGCCTGTTGTTGCAACTTTAAAAGCTTCATGAAGAGTTTTTGATAAATCTTTGATATCTTTTACCAACCAGTTATGTTTTGTACATGGTCTTGTAATTCCTGTTGTATCACATTCTTGAAAAGCATCTGTGCCTATTAAATGAGTTGGTACTTGACCAGAAATACATACTAATGGAACTGAGTCCATATAAGCATCTGTTAATGCTGTCACAACATTAGTCGCACCTGGTCCTGAAGTAACCAAGACTACTCCTGGTTTTCCAGATGATCTTGCATAACCTTCGGCTGCATGTCCTGCTCCTTGTTCATGTCTAACCAAAATATGTTTAATTGAGGAATGATTTTTTAACTCATCGTAAATTGGTAAAACTGCTCCTCCAGGATAACCAAAAATATATTCTACCTCTTGATCCTCAAGACATTTAAATACAATTTCAGCACCTGAATATAATTTTGACATTCATGCAATCTAGCTGAAGTTGTGCTGATTGGTCAAGGCTAACTACGTGATATCTAAATTTTTTTTAGAAATTTATTCAGAGCGTCTGAGTTAATTTTGTTCCAGTCTAACATGTTGCCTCTTCCCCAAGTTGTCTGTCTTTTGGCATATTGCCTTGTCTTTATTGATATTTTTTCAATTACATCAGGTTTTTTGATTTTTTTTTTGATATAGTCTCTGATTTCCTTAATCCCAATCGCCTTGGAAGCAGTTTTGCTTTGAGGAACTTTTAAATTAATGAAATTTCTTACCTCTGGAATTGCACCTTTTTCAATCATTTTACCGCTTCTAATATTAATACGTTTAATTAACTTACTTCTCGAATAATCAATATAAATTTTAAAAAAATCTTTTTTTTTAAATTCTGATCTAGTATTTTTAAACCAATCATAAAGTGATTTTTTAGTAAATAACTTTACCTCATAAGCTCTTATTGCTCTTTGAGTATCAGATGGACTTAAAAAATTTTTTGTAAGAGGGTCCAATTTTACTAATTTCGAAAAAAATTTTTTAGGTCCTATTTTTTTGTGTAAATATCTAATATTTTTTCTAAACTTCATTGGAATGTTTGGAATATCTACTAAACCATCTGTCAATGCTTTGAAATATAAGCCTGTACCACCAACAAGAATGGGTACTTTTTTTCTTTTTTTTATATTTTCAATTTTTTCTTTTACTAATTTAAGCCAATCACCAGTAGAAAATTTTTTTTTAACACTTTGAAAACCATATAAATGATGCTTAATATTATTATAATCTTTCTTTAAGGGCCTTGCTGTTAAAACTTTCAATTCTTTATAAACCTGCATGCTATCTGCATTGATTATTTCCCCACCAATTTTTTTTGCTAACTTAATTGCGAATAGTGATTTTCCAGAGGCCGTTGGTCCATAAATTAAAACAATTTTGGATTTTAAATCCATATATTAATCTAATTTTATACCAATATATCTTCTTTGATTTTGGCTATTATAAATTACCAACAATATAGTTTTTTGATTGCTTTTTAAAACTTGTTTAACAACTTGGTCTAAATCATTTACTTTTCTTATTTTCTTCTTTTGAGCTTCAACTATTATACTATTTGCTTCTATAGAACCATTTAAAGGACTATCGTTTTCTATTTGGGTAATAACCAAACCTGAGGTTTGATTTGGTAAATTTCTACTATTAATATCATCTTTAGTTATTTCTCTAACTGTAATTTTTAAATTTTCAATAGATGTTTCTTTCAAAGGAGGATTTTTCTCACTTACTTTAAAATCTTCAGAAGTTTCGAGTCTGCCAAGAATGATATTTTTTTCAATTTCCTTTTTATTTCTCCAAATTTTAACATTTACTTTTTTTCCAACTTTTGTTTTAGCGACAATGGCTGGCAGTTGTTTCATTTCTTGAATTTGTTTTCCATCAAATTCTAAAATTATATCTCCAGCTTTTACTCCAGCTTTTTCAGAAGGACTATTGCTTGCAACACTCGCAACTAAAGCTCCTCTAGGTTTATCCAAATTTTCTACTTCTGCTATCTCTTTTGTAACGTCTTGTATTCTAACACCCAGCCATCCTCTTTTTGTTTCTCCAAATTCAACAAGTTGATCAATTACGATCTTTGCACTATTAGACGGAATTGCAAATCCAATTCCTATTGAACCGCTTCTACCTAAAATTGCAGTGTTGATTCCGATTACATCTCCATTCATATCAAATAATGGTCCACCGGAATTTCCAGAATTAATTGAAGCATCTGTTTGAATATAATCCTCATATCTAGTTAATCCTAAAGATCTATTTCTTGCTGAAATTATTCCTGAGGTAACTGTTCCTCCAAAGCCAAAAGGATTACCAATTGCAATTACCCAATCACCTATACGCGCTTTATCTGAATTCCCAAATTTAACAGGTTTAAATTTTTCTTTAGTGTCTAGTTGTAGTACAGCAATATCTGAAAGAGGGTCAGCTCCAATTACTTTAGCATTAAATTCTTTTTCATCATTGAACCTTACTATTATATCTTCAGCGTCCTGAATTACATGATTGTTGGTTATAACAATTCCTTTTTCATCAATAATAAATCCAGAGCCAAGAGCTGAAGATTTTCTCTCCTGAGGAGCGCCAAATTCTTTAAACATATCCTCGAAAGGAGACCCTGGAGGAAATTGGAAAGGAAAAGGATTTGATTGTGTAGTAACTGTTGTTGTTGTTGAAATATTAACCACTGAAGGCATTAATTTTTCAGCTAAGTCAGCAAATGATGCGGGTATTTCTTTTGATATGGAATTTTTTGAAAAACTTACAATTAGTAATATAGTAATTATTAATGTTTTAATCTTAATCATCTTAATTTTTTGTATAATAAATTATTACAAATCCTAGTATTGCAAAGATTAACCCACCTAATCTTAATTGATTAGCAGGTATTAAATCTAATTTTTTTAACATAATTTTCATTTTTGATGGAAATATGGCATACAAAATACCTTCAATGAACAAGAATAGACCAAATGCAATGATCAATTCTTTCATAAAAATTTACTCTGTTTTAGGCTTTATATTTCCAAAGAATTTAAAAAATTCACTATCAGGTGATAATATTAAAGAAGTTTCGCCACCGATCAAAGCTTTTTCATAAGCTTGCATTGCTCTATAGAATGCAAAAAATTCTGGATCTTGACCAAAAGCATTAGCAAAAATTTTATTTCTTTCACCATCTCCCTCACCTTTCATAATCTCAGATTTTTTTTGAGCATCGGCAAGAATTACTGTTACCTCTTTATCGGCTGTAGAGGTAATTGTAACTGCCATCTCTGCACCTCTCGCTCTAAATTCCTTTGCCTCTCTCTCCCTTTCTGTTTGCATTCTTCTAAAAATTGCATCACTATTTGCTTGAGGTAAATCAGCTCTTTTAATTCTCACATCAACAATTTTTATTCCAAAATTTTCAGCTTCCGTGTTTACTCCTTCTTGAATTAACGCCATTTGTTTTGTTCTATCTTCTGAAAGAAGAGTTTGTAATTCTTGTTGTCCTAGTACATTTCTGATTCTAGAATTTATAATTGTAGCTAATCTTGATCTTGCAACTCTTTCATTTCCAACTGAAATATAAAATTTAAGTGGGTCTACAATTTGAAATCTTGCAAAAGCATCTACAATTAGTCTTTTTTGATCAGATGCAATTACTTCTTCTGGTGGAGTATCTAAATTTAATATTCTCTTATCTAAAAAAACAACGTTTTGAATAAAAGGAATTTTGAAATTTAATCCAGGTTTTAAAATTATTCTTTTTGGATCACCAAACTGAAGTACAATTGCTTGATTGACTTCTTTGACAATAAATATTGAAAAGAAAATTGTCACTGCTATTAAAGCAATTATACCAGCTGTAATTTTTGCGAGATTCATTTTAATTAACCACTTTCTTTTTTTGTAACTCAGGCAGCGGCAAATATGGAACTACTCCTGAACCTGCGTTTTTTTCGATTATAACTTTATCTATATCAGCTAAAACTTTTTCCATTGTTTCTAGATACATTCTTTCTTGGGTTACTGTTTTGGCTTTTTTATATTCATTATAAATTGCTAAAAATCTACTCGCTTCACCTTCAGCTTTTGCAACAACTTCTTTTTTGTATGCTTCGGCTGCTTGTAAAATTTTCGCAGCTTCACCTCGAGCTCTTGGGATTACATCATTTGCATAAGCTTCTGCTTCATTCTTAGATCTTTCCATATCTGCTCTTGCAGCCTGTACGTCTCTAAATGCATCAATTACTTGATCGGGTGGATCAGCTTTTTGCGTTTGAACTTGAGTAATTTGAATACCACTAGTGTATTCATCTAAAATTTTTTGAATAATTTCTTGTGTATCAGTTTCAATAACTGATCTACCTTCTGTCAGAATAGGTTGAATATTAGATCTTGCAATTACTTCTCTCATTGCAGTTTCTGCTGCTGCTTTAACAGTGCCTTCTGGGTCTTGAATTTTAAATAAAAAATTTCCTGCGTCTTTGATCACCCAAAATACTGAAAAATCTATATTAACAATATTTTCATCTCCAGTTAACATTAAGCTTTCTTGTGGAACGTCTGCAACTCCTCCAGAATTAGAAAATCCACTGTCTCTCTCAGATCTAAAACCAATGTCAATTCTATTTACTTTGGTTACTTTTGGTGTCAGCACAGACTCAACTGGAAAAGGAATATGATAATTTAATCCAGGTTGTGTTGTTTTAACAAACTTTCCAAATCTTAATACAACACCCTGTTCATCTGGAAGGACCCTGTAAAGTCCACTTGCTAACCATACAAAACCTAAAATTATTAAAACTAAAATTGCTTGCTTTCCACCTGACGAGCTCCCTCCGGGTAAAAATTTCTTTATTTTTTCTTGAAAATCTCTAATTATTTTTTCAATATCTGGAGGAGTAGGGCCTCTTCCAGAACCATTACCACCTCCACCACCTGGGGGTGTTCCCCAAGGACTTCCTCCTCTTTGTTGAAAATCATCAGACATACATTATCTATATAGTGTTTAATTAATTAAAAACAAGTTAAGATAAATTTATGACTGATAAAAAACCAGAACTTAGTGCCGCAATGAAAAATAAGCTAGAACCAAAGGTTTTTAAAAAAAATCCTATAAATGGAACAAAATTTACAATAGCTATTTCAAGTGCTAAGGGAGGTGTTGGTAAATCTACATTTGCAACTAATCTTGCCCTAGCTATGAAAAAAGTTGGTTGTAAAGTTGGTTTATTAGACGCAGATATTTATGGTCCATCAATTCCAAAAATGTTTGGAATTAATGAAAAACCAAAAAGTGATGGGCAAAAATTAGATCCAATATTGAAATATGATATACAATGTATGTCTATAGGTTTTTTAGCTGATCAACAAACACCAATGATATGGCGAGGACCTATGGTGACCAGTGCTATTAAAACTTTTACTCAAAAAGTGAATTGGAAAGATTTAGATTTTATAATCGTAGATATGCCACCTGGGACTGGCGATACACAACTTACTTTTTCTCAAGAAATAAAATTAGATGGCGCAATAATAGTATCTACGCCACAAGAGGTTGCTTTATTAGATGTTAAAAGAGGAATTCGGATGTTTGATAAATTGAATGTAAAAATACTAGGTCTAATTGATAATATGAGCTATTTCGTTGGTGATGATAAAAAGAAATATTACATTTTTGGTGATGACGGTGTAAAAAAAACTGCTGAAGAATTTCAAAAAGAATTTCTTGGTGAAATTCCAATAAATCCTGAGATCGGAAAATCAGGAGATAATGGAAAACCAATTGTTGAGAACAACCCTGAACATGAAATATCAAAAATTTATATTAGTTTAGCAGAAAAAATAAAATCACAATATATTTAGTCTAGTTCAATATTTTCAAAATAACTTTTTTTTAGACTTTTGTTTTGTTTGACTTTATCCAAGAAACAATTTCCTATAACAAGAAAATCTAGCTCAGTTCCCATAAAACAATTAAAAGCTTCTGTTGGGGTATTTACGATTGGCTCACCTCGAACATTAAAAGATGTATTTACAACTAGTGGACATCCAGTTTTTTCTTTAAATTTTTTAATCAAATCATAATAACGGCTATTTGTATCTTTGTTGACTGATTGAATTCTTGCTGAAAAATCTACATGAGTTACAGCTGGAATCTCTGATCTTTTTATATTTAATTTATCTATTCCAAAAAGTTTTTTTTCTGCTTTAGTTATTTTGACTCTTTTTTCACTTTTAACATCTGAAACCAACAACATATATGGACTTTCAACATCAATTTCAAACCAATCGGACAAATCTTCTCTAAGAACTGATGGAGCAAATGGTCTAAAACTTTCCCTAAATTTTATTTTTAAATTTAAATTTTTTTGCATATTAGCAGACCTTGGGTCTCCCAAAATCGATCTAGCACCTAATGCTCTTGGTCCAAATTCCATTCTTCCTTGAAACCAACCTATTACTTTTTCATTTGTTAAAACTTCTGAAGTTTTATCTATTAAATCCTCATAATCTAAAGTTTTAAAATTTGCTCCAATAGATTTCAATTCTTTCTCTATATCCTCTTGTTTATATTCTGTTCCAAGAAAAGAGCCATTCATATCATCTTTAGAATTTATTATTCTTTTATTGCCAAGCTCTACGTGCCAAAATGCTAAAGCAGCTCCCAACGATCCTCCAGCATCACCTGCAGCAGGCTGAATCCAAATATTATCAAAAATTTTTTCTTTAAGAATTTTACCATTAGCTACACAGTTTAAAGCAACACCACCAGCTAAACATAAATTTTTTATCCCGTACTCTTTTTGAACTGATATTGCTAATTTCATCATAATATCTTCTGTCACTTTTTGAACTGATGCTGCTATATCCATATGAAATTGAGTGATCTTATCTTTTTGTGGGTCTCTAGGTTTTCGACCAAAAAGATTATCAAATTTTTTATTTGTCATAGTAAGACCTGTTGCATAATTAAAATAATTTTGATCTAATCTGAAAGTACCATCCTCTTTAATATCTATTAATTGTCTCACTTTATTCTCAAAAATGGGCTTTCCATAAGGAGCTAAGCCCATTAGTTTGTATTCGCCACTATTTACTTTAAATCCTGTATAATAAGTAAAGGCCGAATAAAGAAGTCCAAGTGAATGTGGAAAATGAATTTCTTTTTTAATTTCTAAACTATGATTTTTTCCAATTGCAACTGTGGTTGTTGCCCACTCACCAACGCCATCAGCTGTTAAAACAATTGACTCTTCAAAAGGAGACGGGAAAAAAGCACTTGCGGCATGACTTAAATGATGATCTGAGAAAAAAATATTTTTATCTGATTTGTAAGCTGTATCGAGAGCTTTTAATTTATTAAATATGAGGTTTTTTTGAAAAAGTTTTTCTCTAATCCATAATGGCATTGCTTTTGTAAAAGAAACAAAACCCTTTGGTGCAAATGCTACATAGGTTTCAAGAAGCCGTTCAAATTTCAGAAAAGGTTTCTCAAAAAAAACAATTTGATTTACATCGCTTAATTTTAGATTTGCATATTTCAAAACAAATTTTATAGCGTTAACTGGAAAGCTCAGATCGTGTTTTTTTCTTGTAAATCGCTCTTCCTGTGCAGCTGCAATTATTTTTCCTTCTTTTAAAATACAAGCTGCGCTATCATGATAAAATGCTGAGATACCTAGTATGGAAGTCACTTTAAAATATTGTGTAAATAAATGGAGCTACTGCTGAGCCTTGTGTTAAAACTATCAAACCACCAAATATTACCAAAAAAATAATTATTGGTAAAAGCCAATATTTTTTTCTTACTTTTAAAAATTCCAAAAATTCTTTTACAAAGTTCATATTAAAATTGATTTTTCATTTTACTTTTTGGACCTTTTTTTTCAATCCAATAAGTACTGATATTTTTTTCATACTTCAATTTTAGTAAATCTTTTCCAAACAATCTCATTAACAAGCCCGTTGGGGTGACTACAAAATAAAAAATTATTCCCATAATAACTGGTGAAATAATTTTTCCGAGTGTAATTCCAAAATGAAACCATATTTTATTTAATGGGTTCAATAATTTAGAGTTGATCAGACCTAAAAATAAAAAGATAAATGAAATGAATATTGACCAATATCTTATTTCATTATTTTTTAATAATGGCCATAAACCAATTATTAAAAAAAAGACAAAAAAAACAATTCCAAAATTTCTATTTGAAGGTAATTTTTCAACGTTTTTCATAAAAACTATATTATTTTATCTTTAAGATTGAATGCTTCCATAAGCTCATTCCATTCTCTTTTTGAAAGACCAGAGTCTTCAATTAAAATTTTTTCATTATTGATCAATTTTTGGATTATCAATTTTCCCTTAGCTGAAATTTCAGTGCCACCCACTCTATAATCCATAAAGGCCTCAAAAGTTATTGGAACCCATTTTTTCAGTGTATTAAGCATTATGTCTGCATAAACTCTTATCTCATATTGAGCATGATGATCAGCTCTTAATCTTAAGAAATTCATTAGGTTTAACAAATCTGTTTTCCAATACCATTGGGTATAGGTATTTAATGTTAAATTCATTCTAGCAAGCTCTCTTGCAAGACCTTTTTTATTTTCATCTATAGTTGATCCATCATATTTTTCATTAAGCATCTTTTCATAGTTTGCATAAGTTCTTTCAGCATCATTTTTTAAAAGCTCTAAAACTTCTTTTGCTTGATCTCCCTCAAGCACATCTCCCCTTCCTTGTCTATTGCTTGTTGATTGGGCTGCTAAATTTTCTGAATTTGGTAAATAAAATTCTTTATCTAGAATTGAGTATCTTGCTGAATACTCGTTCACATTCGCTGTTCTATGTCTAATCCATTGACGAGCTATAAATATTGGGAGTTTAATATGATATTTAATTTCACACATTTCAAATGGAGTACTATGCCAATGTCGCATCAAATATTTTATCAATCCAGAATCTGTTGAAACTTGCTTAGTTCCTTTTCCATATGAAACTCTAGCAGCTTGAACAATAGAGGTATCGTCACCCATATAATCAACTACTCTTACAAAACCATGGTCAAGAGCTGGAATCGCTTCATATAAAATTTTTTCTAATTCAGGCGCAATTACTCTTTTTGTTTGATGATTTTGCGATTGTTGATTGTTTATTTCCTCTGATTGTTCTTTTGTTAATTTCATGATTGTTATTGAATCTCTTGTATTTCCTTTTATATTAATAATGTTGGTTTTCCAACTATGACGATAAATGAATTTCGTAATAACCATTGCGGACGTGGGGGCAGTACCCACCACCTCCACCATTTACAACTTATGGGGGTGAACTAGATTCGACGGATGACTAAAGGCTATTCTTTCGTTCGGAATTGTTCCTCCGAAAAGGGCTATTTTATAATTGCTAACGAAAGTTATGCACTTGCTGCTTAATTAATTATTTAATTAAGTAAACGGGGTTTGGGGCACCTGGCAACAGAACGCCCCTTTCTATTATCAAAAAAGTTTCCAGTATCAACGTTATTTTAAAAATACAACCTCTTCAGTCGTCCTGTGGTCGTCATGAAATTTAATTTTTCGAAAACTTTTGTATCATTTCCCATCTAACACTATCTTCACTTCTTCCATATGCTTTGTTTTCGGAAATCATATCACAATCAATAAATTTTTTTTTATCATATGTGTAAGGACGTTCTATAAATTTTTCTACACATCTTTTAAATTTTATGTTCTCATAAAAACCATAAGCAATTAAACCTAATAATACTATGGCTATAAGATAGATAAGACTTTTAAGACCTTCAAATTCTTCAATACAAAAACCAATAATCACCCAAAGGAATAAAGTTAACAAAATATTATTTAAGATATTTCCGCCACCGAACCAAATTAAAGGTATCAATAAAAAAATACCAATTATTACCCCCCATGTAAGCAAAGAAGCAATTCCGTCGATTGCAAATCCTGAAAAATTAAGTGTGCTAAATATATATTTAAACGGCTTTTTGTCCCTCCATCTTTCTGGTTCGACTATAGAATTATCAATTATTATTTTTTTTCTTTTTTTTCTTTTTTTTATTTTTTTCTTTTTGACCATTTAAAATCCAATAAAAATCTAATAATTTTCTATAAAACCTTCATCAACCATTTTTAGCTCCCATTGCAAATACAAATGTTCAAACGTATCCATGCTAATCTTTATGTCTTTATTAAAAAAACTTTTTAATCCAGTTTTGCTCAAATTTTCATCTAATATTTCTTTAAAATTTTCGTATGAAGACATACCTGAACATTTAGATTTTAAACTTTTAAAAACTAATTTTGAGGCTTCTTCATCGTCTAAATCACATCTCGTTTTTATAACGGTATAAAAACCACATAAAAATCCAGAAATTTTTGGATCATATTTAGACATTTTTTTCCAAGCATCTTTGCCAAAAAATTCAGAAGCAAATCTCTCAAAGAATTCCTCTTTTTTATCAAAAATACTTTGTGAATAAGACATAATATTTTTATTTCTTTTTAAAGTTTAATTCTGCACCTTCAAGATAATAACATCTCCATCCAAAGTTCAATGCTTTTATTCTATCGTTTTTTGATAACCATATTCTTGGATATTCTCCTTTATAATCTTTAATAACTTTATCTACTTTCCAACCATTATATACATATCTATATAAATCATTTTCATTTGAACATTCTACCCACGCAGGATCTTCTGGTGCAAAAACTCCAATCAGAGTAATTAAAGAAATAATTGATAAGAAAAAATATTTAAGAAATCTTCTCATATATATATCTAAATTTTAATTTATGACTTTCTTTTGGCGTCTTATTGGCGTCATTTGAATGCTAAATCTTACTTTAGATTCAAATTATTCGCGAATAATGGTACAAAGTTCAGGGCACCTGGCAACAGAACGCCCCTTAATTCTGACACTTTTATTTAATAAAGTTTAAATTGTTAAAGTTAATTTTCAAAACTTTAATAACTCCAAAATATGCAACAACAAGAACTATTTGATTTCAGGAGAGATATTCTCTTTGAAAGAGAAAATCAAATCGCTCATTTTTATGATGTTCTTAGCGAAAGTGAAGACACAATAAGTTATGCTGAACATATAGATCCAAAAAAAAAATTCTCTATATGTGGTATGGATTATGAAGAGTATGTTGATGTTAAAAAGAAATACTTAAAGGGTTTGACTTATGATCAAATACTCAACTACTTAAAAAAATTTAAGAAAGAAGAAAGATTAGAAAAATATAAAATCTTACTTAAATTTAGAAACATACCTTTTGATGCTGATTTATTTACTTGGAACAGCGATTAATTTTTTTTACAACGAAGTACTAGAGAATAAAACCAACTGAAAAGAAAAGATGCCGTTCTGGCAATGAAGTTTGCAATGAAGTAGTTTTAATTAGTAAGCAAATATGCTACTTTCTAATCTAATGCCGGGACACAGAACGCCATAATCATTATTTTCACTGATGTTAAAAAGACTTAAAGGAACTCCATATTTGTTATTATAAGATTTTGATGAAATACCAACTTTCGAAATTTTTTTTAATGAATTACCTAATATTTCTTTTAAAGTAGTTTTTCCGCAGCTGCCTGTAATACCAATAATTTGAGTATTAATATTGTTCCTAAAAATTTTTGATGAATGTGTCAAAAATTTCAATGTATTTTTAACTTTAATTTGTCTTTTATGATCAAAATCTTTTTTAATTCTATTTACAATAGTAATCGAGGCATTTTTTTTAAATGCCTCACCAACAAATTTATTTCCATCATTCTTTCTGCCTTTAATAGCGAAAAAAATATCATCTTTTTTTATTTCTTTAGAATTTATTTTTGCATGTCTTATGGATATGGATGTAGGAAATTTTTTATTTGATGATAATTCTTTAATAATATTTAATTTTAAATTATTAAATAAGTTTGAGTTCTTAATTTTAATTGCTTTAAGAATAACTTTTCTATCTGAAAAAAAAATTTTTCGATTGCCCAAATCTTGTATTTTTTCGTGACCTTTACCAGCTACTAACAAGATTTCACCAGTATTTAAAGTTTTAATTGCAACTGATATTGCTTTTGATCTATTTGGAATTTCAATAACTTTTACTTTTTTAATCCCTTTTTTAATCTCATTTCTAATTTTTTTGGAATTTTCATATCGAGGATTATCATCAGTCAGAAAAATTTTATCTGACAAATGAGATGCTATTTTGCCCATTTTAGTTCTTTTATCTTGGTCTCTATTTCCACCACAACCAAATAATAAAATAATTTTTTTATCAGGAAATTGATCTCTCAAATTCAAAAGACTAGTCTTTAAAGCTTCTGGTGTATGAGCATAATCAAGAATTACTTTTGACTTGTTTTTAATTTTACCTATTTTTTCTAATCTCCCCTCAACACATCTCAATTTAGGAATAGCTTTTAAAATTTTGTTAAAACTTAGATTGCTTTTGCGTGCTGCAATAATTGCCATCCATAAGTTTTTTAATTGAATTTTTCCTATTAAATTAAGATTTATCTCTTTAATGGAATTATTGTTTTTTATTTTAAGAATTTGAATATCTCCTTTATAATTATGAGATAATAGTTCAAA
>CACFYB010000007.1 GCA_902570425.1 uncultured Pelagibacteraceae bacterium | reverse complement strand
AAAAACAAATTTTAGCTCAAAAAAAATTGATTATAGATAATGAAAAACAAGTTAGACGTAACGAAGAGAAAAGAAAAAAGATAGAGGAAAAAAGACTTAAAATTGAACAACAAAAAATTCAAGACGAGGAAAGAAGAAAAATCAGAGAAGAGGCACGCAGATTAAAAGAAGAAGATCTTAAAATGAAGATGCTGGAAAGACAAAGAATTAGAGAAGAAAAAATTAATATTAAAGAAGAAAAAATACAAGCCAAAAAAATAGAACAAGAGAAAATTAGAGAGGAAAAAGAAAAAGAGAGACAAGAAATGCTTAGATTAAGAGATATTGAAAAACAAAAAAGATTGGATGAAGAGCAAAAAATAAGAGAGGCTGCAAGAAAATTAAAATATGAAGAGGAAAAATTAAGAGAAACAGAAAATAGATTAAGACAATTAGAAATTGAAAGACAACAAGATCTTCAAAGACAATTAATTAAAGAACAAGCAATTCAAAGAGAAAAAGAGGAAGAGCTGAAATTAAAAGAGGAAAAAATTAAAGCTGCTGAGCAAGAAAGATTAAGAACAGAGAAAGAGAAAAGAGAAAGAGTAGAAGAATTAAGAAGAGAAGAAGAAAAACAAAAAAGAATAGAAGAAGAAAAGGAATTAGCTTTGAAAGCTCAAATGGAAGAAGAAGAGAGAATTAGAGAGGAAAATAGGAGAGTTAAAGAGTGGGAAGACAAGTTTGATCAAGAACAAAAAATAAAAGAAGAAGAACTAATTAAAAAGTTTTACAGTGATCAATCTCCCTCATCAAATTCTGATAATGAAAAAAATCAAGATAATTGATTATATTTTTTGATCGTATTCACCGATTTTTTTTGTTCGCTGAAGTAAACTATCAATGAACTTAAATATTTCAATTTTCCTCTCATTTGAAGAGGGACTTTCAGTTACTACTACTAAAGACGGTTTATTTGAGGAAGCTCTGATTAAACCCCAAGATCCATCCTCAAAAGAAAATCTCACACCATTTACAGTTAATATTTCTTTTATTTCTTGATTATCGATCTTTATCTTTTTATCCTTTAATTTTTTTATCTCAGTTAGTACATCATTAACAACGTTATATTTTTCTTTATCTTCACAATATGGAGCCATTGTTGGTGATTGAAATGTTTTAGGTAATTCTTTGTATAATTCACTCATTTTTTTATTTTGAGTATTTAATAAATGACAAATTTGAATGGCTGAATTTATGCCATCATCATACCCATACCCTAATGGCTGATTAAAAAAAAAGTGACCGCTTTTTTCAAATCCTGCTAAAGCTTTTTCATCGTGAACTTTTCTTTTGATATGAGAATGTCCAGTTTTCCAATAAATAGTTTCACATTTATTATCTTTTAAGATTTTATCATTCGAAAATAATCCAGTTGATTTTACGTCTACAACAAATTTTGATTCTTTATGTTTATGAGCAAGATTTCTCGCAATAAGTAGGCCGATTTTATCTGAAAATATTTCATTTCCTTTATCATCAATTACTCCAACACGATCTCCATCACCATCAAATCCAAAACCTATGTCAGCGTTATTTTTCTTAACATATTTTACAATTTCATGGAGCATTTTAAGATCTTCAGGATTTGGGTTATATTTAGGAAAAGTCCAGTCTAGATTACAATCTAATTCAATAACATCACAACCTATACCTCTTAATATATCTGGAGCAAAAATACCTGCAGTGCCATTTCCGCAAGCAACAACAGCTTTAATTTTTTTTTGTATTTTATTTTTACTAATTAAATTTTCTTTATAAATTTTAGCAAAATTTTGTATTTTTTCTTCTTTTCCTTCACCATTAACAAAATTTTGACTTAGGGTTATTTCTTTTAATTCTGTCATTTCCTCAGGAGCATGAGTTAATCCTTTTTTGATTCCCATTTTTACTCCTGTCCAACCATTTTCATTATGACTAGCAGTAACCATCGCGACTGCGTCTGCATTTAATTTAAATTGAGCATAATAAACCATTGGTGATAATGATAAACCAATATCTTCAATAATACATCCAGTTGAAACTAAACCTTTTTTAAGAGCTGTTTTTATTTTTTCACTATAAGATCTGTAATCGTGTCCGACCACTATTCTAGGGTTTTGTTTTTTTGTATGTTTTTTAACTTGTGTTCCAAGACCCTTTCCAAGATTCGTGACTCCTTGCTCATTAATATCTTTTTCAAAAACCCATCTTGCGTCATATTCTCTAAAACCGAATGGATCTATTTTTATTGATTGATTCATGCTGTTAATTACTTACATTTTTTTTATTTATATAGTTGAATTATTTTTTCAATGTTCTATAAATGTTCTGTTGATTTACATAATATTTAGTATATCAATACTAAGCGTATACAACATATAGTTGTTTTCGCTATAACAACAATATATATTAACAAAAAATGAATAAAATACTATCTCAGGCATTAAAGAAAGCTGTCTCTGAATATAGTCCAAATGTAGAGGAGTTATCTAGAAATAACAGACCTGATTTATTTTCATTAAACAATGAAACTGAGCTTTTTCAAAATGATAGAGGTATAATTATTAAAATTGACCGATCTAAAGATTCTAATCTAACTGATTTTGGTAAAGCAACTTTGAAAGATAGATACTTAGGGCAAAATGAATCCTACCAAGACTTGTTTGCAAGAGTAGCAAGCACTTACTCTGATGATAATTTACATGCGCAAAGAATTTATAATTATATAAGTAACCTTTGGTTCATGCCAGCGACCCCAGTTTTATCTAATGGCGGAACAAAAAGAGGTTTACCTATTTCATGTTTTCTTAATGAAGCATCAGATAGTTTGGGTGGTATTCTAGATCTTTGGAGTGAGAATGTTTGGTTGGCTGCCAAAGGTGGTGGCATAGGAAGTTATTGGGGTAATTTAAGATCTATAGGAGAAAAGATTGGTAGAGTTGGAAAAACTTCTGGAATAATTCCATTTATAAAAGTTATGGACTCATTAACAATGGCAATTAGCCAAGGATCCTTGAGAAGGGGATCAGCAGCGTGTTATCTTCCAATTGATCATCCAGAGATAGAAGAATTTATTGAGATGAGAAGACCAACAGGTGGAGATCCAAATAGAAAATCACTAAATCTTCATCATGGAGTTTTAATTTCAGATGCATTTATGCGTGCTGTAGAAACAGATGAGCAATGGGCACTGAAAAGTCCAGCTGATGGAAGTATTCAACAAACTATATCAGCTAGAAATTTATGGATAAGACTCTTAACAGCTAGAATAGAAACAGGTGAACCCTACATAATTTATATTGATACTGTTAACAGACAAATTCCTCAACACCACAAGCTAGCAAATCTAACAGTTAAAACTTCAAATTTATGTAGTGAAATAACTTTACCAACAGGAGTAGATAAAGATGGAAACGATAGAACTGCTGTTTGTTGCCTATCATCATTAAATTTAGAAAAATATGAAGAATGGAAAGACGATCCTAATATGATTAATGATATTATGAGATTTTTAGATAACGTGCTAACAGACTTTATACAAAAAGCCCCTGAACAATTTAAAGACGCAAAATATTCTGCTGAAAGAGAAAGAAGTGTTGGACTAGGAGTTATGGGTTTTCATTCTTTCTTACAACATAAAAGAATTCCACTTGAATCAGTAATGGCCAAATCATGGAATAAAAAAATCTTTAAAAATATTCATGAAAAAGTTAATCAGGCATCAAAAGATTTAGCCGAAGAAAGAGGAGCTTGTCCAGATGCTGCTGAATATGGTTATGAAGAAAGATTTTCAAATAAAACAGCAATTGCTCCCACTGCTTCAATTTCTATAATTTGTGGAGGTGCATCTCCTGGGGTAGAGCCGATTGCAGCAAATAGTTATACTCATAAAACTTTGTCAGGATCATTTAACGTGAGAAATAGGTATCTTGAAGAAATTTTAGAAAGTCATGGTAAAAATGATGATGAAACTTGGTCGACTATTACAACTAACCAAGGTTCAGTATCTCATTTAGATTTTTTAACAGATTTAGAAAAAGATGTTTTTAAAACTGCTTTCGAATTAAACCAAAATTGGATTATTGAGTTAAGTGGAGACAGAACACCATTTATATCCCAAGCTCAGTCAGTAAATTTATTTTTGCCAGCTGATGTCCATAAAAGAGAATTACATAAAATTCATTTTGATGCCTGGAAAAAAGGGCTAAAAAGCCTTTATTACTGCAGGTCAAAATCAATTCAACGGGCTGAAAATGTCAATGATGTGAAATCTACTGATGTTACAGCCAATGTGTATAAGTCTAAAGATCAACAATCAAACGAACAACCAGAATATGAGGAATGTCTATCATGTCAGTAGTAGAGAAAATTAGAGTAGAAAAAAAAGAAATTATTCAACCAAAAAAAATGGGATTGCTAGTTGAAAACCCAGTTTATAAGCCATTTAGATACCCTTGGTGTTATGATGCTTGGCTTACTCAACAAAGAATTCATTGGTTACCTGAAGAAGTTCCATTAGGTGATGATGTAAGAGATTGGCAAAAAAATTTATCACAACCTGAGAAGAATTTATTAACACAAATTTTTAGATTTTTTACTCAGGCAGATGTTGAGGTAAATAACTGCTATTTAAGACATTATACAACAGTTTTTAAACCTACCGAGGTATTAATGATGATGACAGCATTTGCTGCAATGGAAACCGTACATGTTGCTGCTTACTCTCATTTATTGGATACAATTGGAATGCCGGAATCTGAATACTCTGCATTTATGAAATACAAAGAAATGAAAGATAAATATGATTACATGCAAGGTTTCAATGTAAATTCTAAGGAAGATATTGCAAAAACAGTTGCAGTATTTAGCGCTTTCACTGAAGGGCTTCAATTGTTTGCAAGTTTTGCAATTCTTTTGAATTTTCCTAGACATAATAAAATGAAAGGAATGGGTCAAATAGTTACTTGGTCTGTTCGAGATGAAACTCTTCATTGTAACTCTATGATAAGAATTTTTAAAGAATTTATAAAAGAAAATCCTGAAATTTGGACACCTAAATTAAAAAAAGAACTTTATGAAGCTTGCAGAATTATAGTTGAACATGAGGATGCTTTCATTGACTTAGCTTTTGAAATGGGTCCAATGGAAGGTTTAACTGCCCAAGAAGTTAAAGAATATATAAGATTTATTGCTAATAGAAGATTAGTTCAACTTGGATTGAAACCGATTTATAAAGTTGATAAAAATCCTTTAGGCTGGTTAGACACTATGTTAAATGCAGTTGAACACATGAACTTTTTTGAAGGCAGAGCAACTGAGTATTCCAAGGCTTCAACTCAAGGTACTTGGGCTGAGGCTTTTAGCTAACTATCTTTGATTAAGTTGTAAAACTTTTCTATGTTGATTACCTTTATAACTAGCTAAAGGTCTAATTAATTTATTAGCAGCATGTTGCTCCATGATATGAGCCGACCAACCTGTTATTCTTGAAACCACAAATATTGGTGTGAAAAAATCTGTATCAAAACCCATCAAATGATATGTGGGTCCCGTAGGATAATCCACGTTTGGATGTATATTTTTTCTTTCAATCATCACTTTTTCAACGATGTCATAGATTTTTTCAAATTTTTTATCTTTTTTAATTTTTGCAACTTTTGCAAAATATTTTCTCATTGTAGGAACTCTAGAGTCGCCAGATTTATAAACTCTGTGCCCAAAACCCATAACAACTTCTTTATTATCCAAAGCGCTATTAATCCATTTGAGTGCATTATTAGGAGATTTAATTTTATTCATCATATGCATTACTTCTTCATTAGCTCCTCCATGAAGAGGACCTTTTAAACTAGCAATTGCTCCAGTAATAGCACCATGAATATCAGACAAACTACTTGTTATAGTTCTTGCTGTAAATGTTGATACATTGAAACTGTGTTCAGCATATAAAATTAGAGAAACATCAAAAGCTTTAACTATTTCTTTTTGAGGTACTTTTCCAAAACACATATAAAAAAAGTTTTCAGCAATAGTTAAATTCTTTTTAGGTTTAATGATTTTTTTACCTTTTCTTAATCTATAAAAAGCTGCTAAAGCTGTAGGCGTTTTAGCTAAAATTCTTATAGCTTTTCTCATATTAGCATCTGGAGAAGAGTCAGTAGTTTCTTTGTCTTCAAGACCCATTATACTCACAGCTGTTCTTGCTACATCCATTGGATGAGATTTTTTAGGCATTTTTTTAAGCATTGAATAAAGATCTTTTGATAACTCTCTATTGTTTTTTTCCTCTTTTTCAAATTTTCTGAGCTGAATTGTATTTGGCAGATCTTTATTTAGAATTAAATAAGCAACTTCCTCAAATCTGCAATATTCACATAAATCTTGTGCAGCATAACCTCTGTATGTGAGAGAGTTGATTTCAGGCATTACTTTTGAAACTTCAGTTTCATCAACAACTATTCCAAGTAATCCTTTTTTAATATCATCACTCATTATTCATGACCCTCTGTACTAAAATTATATATTTTTTCATCTAAACTATTATATTTTTCATAATCGACAAGCTCATACAATCGTTTTCTGCTCTGCATCTTATCAATAATATTGTTTTGATGTCCATTTGCATAAATGTCTCTTAATCCATCCTCTACATTTTTCATTGCCAATCTTTGAGTAGTTACCGGGTAAATTACAATATTATATCCAAATTTTTCTAATTCTTTATAATTAAATAATTTTGATTTTCCAAATTCGGTCATATTAGCAAGTAAATAACATGATAATTCTTTTCTAACTTTTTCAAAATCTTTTTCATCCTGTAGAGCTTCTGGAAAAATTATTTCCGCTCCCGCATCAACGTAAGCTTTACATCGATCAATCATCTTATCAATACCTTCTACACTTTTGGCATCAGATCTTGCTATAATTTTAAAATTTTCATCTTTCTTAGAAGAAACACATTCTTTAATTTTTTTAACCATTTTTTCTGTAGAAATAAGTTCTTTATTATCGAGGTGACCACATCTTTTTCTCTCTATTTGATCCTCAAGATGTACAGCAGCAATTCCAAATTCTTCAAAAGTTTCAATTGTTTCTCTACACGATTTAAATCCTGTATCAATATCCACAATCGTTGGAAGATTAGTTACTCTAGATATTAAATACGATCTTGTGCTCACATCCTGTAATGTTGTTAAGCCAATATCTGGAAATCCAAGATCATTAGCCATAACTCCACCAGAAACATAAACAGCATCGTATCCTATTTCCTCAATTAGCTTTGCAGTAAGTGGATTGTAAGCACCAGGAACTCTTAAAATTTTGTTTGATTTTAACTTAGCAACAAAATCCCTTCTTTTTTGATCTGGTTCTTTTTCAATAAAATGCATTAAAAAATTCCTTTTTTATAGTTTCTTTTAATTTTACTTTTTTTAACTTCTAAATTCAATTTACTTAATTCACCCTCTTTAATTTTTTTTAGGTTTTGTACAACTTTTAAAAATCTATCTCTCTCTTTTTTATCTAATATATTTTCGGTTAATGTTAAAAACTTAGATATATAGTTTTTTCTTTTAAAAGGACGTTTGCCATAAGGGTGAGCATCAGCAACACCTTGTTCTTCAATAATTTTTTTACCATTTTTAAGAGTTATTACTACCTTTGCTCCAAATGCTTTCTTTTTTGGGTTTGGATCATGATATTTTCTAGTCCATTTTTTATCTTCGTGAGTTTTTACTTTTTTCCATAATTTAATTGTGCTTTTTCTCTTTGCTCTAGCTTTTGTATATGATTTTATATGGTGCCAAGTACCATCTTCTAATGCGACAGCAAATATATACATTATTGAATGATCCAAAGTTTCTCTGCTTGCGTTTGGATCCATTTTTTGAGGATCATTTGCACCTGTACCAATTACATAATGAGTGTGATGACTAGTATAGATATCTATTTTTTGAATCTGATTAAGATTGTTTATTTTCTTTTTTAATTTTTTTGCTAAATCAATCAAAGCTTGAGATTGATATTCTGCAGAATACTCTTTTGTGTAAGTTTCAAGTATTGCTTTTTTTGACTCACCTTTTTTTGGAAGAGGAACTTTATACAGTGCCTTCTTACCATCAAGAATTCTTGCAATTACACTATCCTCACCTTCATAAATTGGACTAGGCGCACCTTCACCACGCATGACTCTATCTACTGCTTCTATAGCAAGCTTCCCTGCATGTGCAGGAGCGTATGCTTTCCAACTTGAAATTTCACCTTTTCTAGATTGTCTAGTAGAAATTGTTGTATGTAATGCTTGTTGAACAGCTTGATAAATTGTTTCGGTGTTAAGTCGTAACATTGAACCTATACCAGCTGCAACACTAGGACCCAAGTGAGCTATATGATCTACTTTATGTTTGTGTAAACAAATTCCTTTAACTAAATTCACTTGGACTTCGTAAGCAGTTATAATACCTCTTAAAAGATCCATACCACTTTTTTTATTTTGTTGAGCAACACTTATAAGTGGAGGAATATTATCTCCAGGATGACTATAATCTGCAGCTAAAAAAGTATCATGAAAATCAAGCTCTCGAACAGCTGTTCCATTTGACCATGCAGCCCATTCACAATCAAATTTTAATTTGTTATTAATTCCAAATAATGTTGCGCCATTAACTCTAGAATGCTTTAAAGCCATTTCTCTGGATGAAATTACTGGCCCTCTATTTAATGAGGCAATTGCTACAGAGGCATTGTCAATAATTCTGTTAATTGCCATTTCTATTGAGGCCTTGTTAAGCTTTACATTGTCACTTGCTATTTCTGCTATTTTCCAAGCAAGTTGTTTTTTTTTTGGTAAATGAATTTTAGATGGATAAACTTTTACTTTATGAATAATCAAAATAACTCCTAAATTACGAAATTGTTTTTAATAGCTAAAAAAAAATAATCAATATTAAAGATATTTAGAGACTATTTTTTCAATACCAACAAAGTCTTTTATTAAGTGATTATGGTAAATTTCGGTTGTATTTTTTTCGGTATATCCATCTTCAAGTAAAATAATTGGTATACCCGCTTCTTTAGCAGCATTTGCATCTGACTCACTATCTCCAATCATTAGAGTTTTGTTTAAATCTCCTGCTAAAATTTCTATGACTGAGGTCAAATGTCTTGGATCAGGTTTGCAGTAACTAAATGTGTTATAACCTGCCACATACTCAAAAAAATCATAGATTCCAATTTTCTTTAAAAGATCAATGGCCAAATGTTCAGTTTTATTTGTACATACAGCCATAGATATATTTTCTTTTTTACACCATATTAAAAATTCTTTTACACCACTAATAAGAGTACTTTTATTAAGAATGTTCTTTCCATAGTAGTTAATGAATTCCTTTGTCATCTCATCTTTTATTTTCTGATCTGTGACTTTACCAAATTCTTTTTTTGCCTGCCCCCAAATAGATCTTCCAATTAAAGCCCCAGCACCTTGTCCAACTAATTCTCTTATTTCTTCAGTCGTTTTGGTTGGATAATTAAATTTTTTCATTACATGATTGTGTGCTAGCATCAAATCTGGCGCTGTATCAACTAAAGTTCCGTCTAAATCAAAAAGAATGGTGAATTTTTGTTTCATAATCAAAAGTATTTTTAAGAAATATTTTGTGAATTAAGAAAGATATATACTTAATATAAAGATTTTCAAATATGAAAGAATTAGATTTAAAAAATACACAAAATAATTTAAGAAGAAAGTTCTTAAAATCAGGTGTTAAAATGATAGGACCTGAAACAATATTTTTTTCTAAGGATACAAAAATTGGCAGAAATGTCACTATTGAACCATATGTTGTTTTTGGCTTAAGAGTAAAAATAGGTAACAATGTAACAATAAAATCTTTTTCACATTTGGAAAAATGTAAAGTAGAAAACAAAGTTGATGTTGGACCGTATGCGAGAATAAGACCTGGAACAATATTGAAAGAGGGCTCTAAAATAGGTAATTTTGTTGAAATAAAAAAAAGTACTTTAGGAAAAAAATCTAAAGCCAATCATTTGACTTATATAGGTGATAGTTCAATAGGAAATTCAGTAAATGTGGGCGCAGGAACAATTACTTGTAATTATGATGGGATTAAAAAAAGTAAAACGAAAATAAAAAATAATGTTTTTATAGGATCAAATTCATCCCTAGTTGCACCTTTAACTATTGCAGAGGGAAGTGTAATTGGCGCAGGCTCTGTAATTACAAAAAATGTTAAGAAAAAATCCTTAGCTTTAACAAGAAGTGCGCAAACTGAAGTTATGAATTATAAAAGAAGAAAAAAATAAATATGTGTGGAATAATAGGAATCAATAGTTACAAACCTGTGTCGGTTTCAATAATTAATTCACTTAAAAAACTAGAATACAGAGGTTATGATTCAGCTGGAATAGCTACTTTATCCAGTGGTTTAATTAATGAGGTAAAATCTGAAGGAAGAGTTGATAAACTTGAAAAAAATTCTTTAGTTCAAGGCATGGAAGGAACTATAGGAATTGGCCATGTGAGATGGGCTACCCATGGGCTCCCCAACAGTGTTAATGCACATCCTCATTCTTCTCAAAATGTATCAGTAGTGCACAATGGAATAATTGAAAATTCAACTTTATTAAAAAAACTTTTAGTAAGCAAAGGACATAAATTTAAATCTCAAACTGATACAGAGGTAATTGTTCATTTAATTACAGAACATTTAAAGACATATGATATTGTAAGTTCAATACAAAAAACATTAAAATCTCTTCATGGTAGTTTTGCTCTAGGAATTATATTTAAAGATCAACCTGATCTGATTGTAGGAGCCAGAAGAGGTTCTCCTTTAGCAGTCGGGTACGGACCAAATGAAAACTATTTAGGTTCAGACTCCTATGCTTTAAAATCAATGACTAATAAGATTACCTATCTTGATGATGGTGAATTTTGTATAATAAAAAAAGATTATGTAGAGTTTTTTAATGAAGAGGGGATAAAAATTAATAAAAAAGTTTTAGAATTATCTTCTGATGAGGAAAAATATGATAAAGGTGATTATAAACATTTTATGGCTAAAGAAATTGAGGAACAGCCAATAACCCTAAAAAATGGAATTAAAGAATACATTGATAATTCAAATAATGATGTAAATATTTATAATTTTCCATGGAAAGTAAATGAAATATCTTCAATTTCTTTAATAGGTTGTGGTACTGCTTATCATAGTTGTTTAATGGCTAAATATTGGTTTGAACAATTAACCTCATTAGATGTAAATGTAGATATTGCCTCTGAATTTAGATACAGAAAAAATAGATTCAAAAAGGAGACTCTTTATATTTTTGTTTCTCAATCTGGTGAGACAGCCGATACTTATGCTGCATTAGACTTATGTAAAAAAAATGGTATGAAAACATGTGCAGTTGTTAATGTTATTGAAAGCTCGATAGCAAGGGACTCAGAATTTGTTTTACCGATTCATTGTGGAACAGAAATTGGTGTAGCTTCTACAAAAGCTTTTTTAAATCAAATATTAATTCTTTATATTTTGTGTCTTAAACTTGGGTTATTAAGAAAAGATATAAAAAAAGATGTATTTACTCAAAAACTCAAAGATTTAAATAATTTGCCAAAATTAGCAGAACAAACTTTATTAATTGATAATAAAATACAAACAGTATCTAATACTTTTAATAAAGCAAAGGGCTCAATGTTCTTAGGTAGAGGATTTTCATACCCTATAGCATTAGAGGGCGCTTTAAAATTGAAAGAATTATCGTATATTCATGCGGAAGGTTATCCGGCTGGAGAAATGAAACATGGACCATTAGCTCTAATAGAAGAAGGGATGCCAGTTGTAGTTTTAGCACCAAGAGATAGTTATTATAAAAAAACAATTTCAAATATGCAGGAGGTTATTGCTAGAGGAGCTAAAGTTTTATTAATTACAAATAAAAGTAAAGACGAAGTTGTTTCCGAGAATATTTGGGAGACCCTTGAAGTAGAGAGTACAAATGAGGATCTTTTACCTTTTCTTTTGACAATACCTTTACAAAAATTAGCTTATTATTCCGCATTAAAGAAAGGTTTTGACATAGATAAACCAAGAAATTTAGCTAAATCAGTAACCGTTGAATAATAGAAAAACTCTGATACAACAATTCTAAGTTGAAAATGAAAAATTGGAAAGTAAATAGTTGGAGAAAATATCCTGTCAAACACATACCAACGTATGATGATGAGAGGGAACTAAATAGTGTTTTAAATAAATTGAAAACATTTCCACCACTTGTATTTGCTGGTGAGACTAGACATTTAAAAGATCAACTAGCCAAGGTAGTTGATGGTAAAGCTTTTTTGTTACAAGGAGGCGACTGTGCTGAAAGTTTTGCAGAATTTCATCCTGATAATATCAGAGATACTTTTAAAGTTATTCTTCAAATGGCTTTGGTGATGACATACTCGGCTTCTTTACCAATTGTTAAACTTGGTAGGATTGCCGGACAGTTTTCTAAACCAAGAAGTGCTCCAACAGAAAAACAAGGTAATGTAGAATTACCAAGTTATTTAGGTGATAACATTAATGCAATAGACTTTAATGAAAAAGCTAGAAGACCTGATCCAAAAAGAATGTACAAGGCATATTCTCAATCGGCTTCAACTCTTAATTTACTTAGAGCATTTTCAAAAGGTGGTTTTGCAGATTTGAATAAAGTTCATTTATGGAATTTAGATTATATTAAAAAAAGTCCTCAAGCGAAAAAATTTAAAGACTTAGAGGATAAAATAGCAAATGCTTTAGCATTTATGGAAGCATGTGGAATAACTTCAGACTTTAATAATAGATTATACACTGTAAATTTCTGGACATCACATGAAGCGTTGCACTTACCATTTGAGGAAAGTATGACCAGAGTAGACTCTACCACTGGAGAGTACCATGATACTTCTGCACATTTTATTTGGATTGGTGATAGAACAAGACAATTAGATGGTGGTCATGTTGAATTTTGTCGAGGAGTAGAAAATCCAATTGGAATTAAATGTGGCCCAACTTCTAAACCTGAGGAGATTGCAAAAATTTGTGAAGTATTAAATCCAAAAAATGAAAAAGGCAAAATAACTTTAATTTCAAGATTTGGCCATCAAAATGTAGAAAAGTTTTTACCAAAGTTAATAAGACGAATTAAAAAAGAAGGTCTTAATGTTATTTGGTCATGTGATCCAATGCATGGGAATACAATTGTATCAACTACTGGTTTTAAAACTAGACCATTTAACAATGTAGTTAATGAGGTCAAAAATGTTTTTGGTGTTCATCAGTCTGAGGGATCATACGCAGGTGGTTTACATGTTGAAATGACCGGCCAAGATGTGACAGAGTGTACAGGTGGAGCTAGAAAAATATCTGATGCTGATTTATCAAGCAGATATCACACTCATTGTGACCCAAGATTGAATTCAGACCAGGCTTTAGAATTAGCCTTTTTAATTTCTGATGAGATTAAAAAGAATAGCAGCTATTCTAAAAATGCTATTCAAGCGGCATCTTAAGCTATTGCATAAAAATTTAAGATAGTTAAATATTTGATATGACGTCATCAGAAAAAGTAAAATTTATCTCAAACTGGATTAAAACATATGTTGATCAAATGCCAAACAAGGCACAATCATTAGTCATTGGAATTTCTGGTGGTATAGACTCATCTGTTTCTAGTACTCTGAGTGCGATGACTGGAATTAAAACAATTGTTTTAACAATGCCGATTAAACAAAAAGAAAATCAACATGATCTTAGTTTGAAGCATCAACAATGGCTGGTAAAAAATTTTAAAAATGTTGAAGCTCATACTTTAAGTTTAGATAAACTTTTTGAGACATTTTCAATAACATTAAATAAATTTAATAATGAGCATGGTTTTGCTAACTCTAGAGCCAGACTTAGAATGACTACTCTTTACCAAGTTGCAGCAGCAAATAAAGGCATTGTAGTTGGAACAGGAAATAAAGTTGAGGATTTTGGAGTAGGATTTTATACAAAATATGGAGATGGTGGTGTTGATATATCTCCTATAGCAGATTGTAATAAAACCGAAGTATGGGAACTAGGCAAAGAATTAGGTATATTAAAAGAAATTATTGATGCTCCACCAACTGATGGATTATGGGATGATGGAAGAACAGATGAAGGTCAGTTAGGATTTAAATATTTGGAGCTTGAAGACGCAATGGGTAACCCAAATTCGCCTCACAGAGAACAATACGAAAAAATTCGAAATCAAAACTTGCATAAAATGGAGCCAATTCCAGTTTGCAAGATTCCTAGTTAATCAATTAGATTAACAAATCATTAAATAAGGTATATTTCTTAACCAGCTGATATGGATATTTTTTTAACAAATAATTTAAGTAATAAAAAAGAACACTTTGTTCCAAAGGAAAAAAAAAATGTTGGAATGTACGTTTGTGGACCTACAGTTTATGATGATCCTCATATAGGAAATGCAAGACCCTTAGTAATTTTTGATATTTTATTTAAATTATTAAAAAATGAATATCCTTCTGTAACATATGTGAGGAATATAACTGATATTGATGATAAAATAATTAAATCCTCACAAGAGCAAAAAATTTCCACAAAAGAACTCACAGAAAAAGTAACTTCAAGTTTTTTTAAAGATTGTAAGTTTTTGAATTGTGAAAATCCTACTCATCAGCCAAAAGCAACAGAACACATTGATCTAATGATTAAAATGATAAACGATTTAATTAAAAAAGGATTTGCTTATGAAAATAATAAGCATGTATATTTTGAGGTTAAAAAATTTTCTGATTATGGAAAATTATCAAATAAAAATTTAGATGATTTAATTGCTGGATCGAGAGTAGAAATTAGTAAAAATAAAAAAAATTCAGAAGATTTTGTTTTATGGAAACCCTCAAACGATGATGAACCTGCTTGGGACTCACCCTGGGGCAAAGGTAGACCAGGATGGCATTTAGAGTGTTCAGCTATGTCAAAAAAATTCTTAGGTAATGAATTTGATATTCATGGTGGAGGTATAGATCTTATTTTTCCTCATCATGAAAATGAAATAGCCCAATCTAGATGTGCCAATGATACAAAAGTTTTTGCAAACTATTGGGTACACAATGCTTTTATTACTATGTCTAATGAGAAAATGGCTAAGTCACAAGGTAACATTCTCAAGATAAAAGATTTTAGAAATAAGATTAGTGGCCAAATAATTAGATTGGCTTTAATGAGTGCACACTATAAGCAACCATTAGATTGGAACAACAAATTATTAAGTGATTGTGAAAGCATTTTAGATAAGTGGTATAAAGTGTATTCATCTAATTTGAAATCTGTCAAAGTTTCAGATGAAATTTTAAAACCACTTTATGAGGATTTGAATACTCCTGGATATATTGCCAATCTTCACAAATTATATGACAAAGCCAATAACGGTGAAAACATAGATTTATTTATTTCAGCATGTAAGTTTATTGGTTTAATGAATGAAACTAGTGAGCAATGGAATGAATTTAAAAAGAAAAGAGTATCTATAACCGAGTCTGAAATTGAAAATATGCTTAGTTTAAGGGATAAAGCTAGAGAAAATAAGAACTATAAAGAAGCTGATAGAATTAGAGATGAGCTCTTGGACAAAGGTGTTTTAATAGAAGATAAAGATGGTAAAACACTCTGGAAATTTAAATGAGCAAAGAAAAACTATACATATTTGATACAACTCTAAGAGATGGAGCTCAAACGCAAGGAGTTGATTTTTCTTTGGAAGACAAAGAAAAAATTGCTTTAGCTTTGGATAATTTGGGTGTGGATTATATTGAAGCAGGATGGCCTGGAGCTAACCCAACCGATACAGAATTTTTTCAAAAGAAACACGATTTTAAAAATTCAAAACTAACATCTTTTGGAATGACAAAAAGGTCTGGACGAAGCGCAGAAAATGATACTGGTTTATCTGCACTCATGAACTCTAATACCTCTGCAGTATGTTTGGTTGGAAAGTCTTGGGATTTTCATGTCGATGTTGCCTTAGGAATAACAAATGAAGAAAATTTAGATAATATTTCTGAGAGTACTAAGCATTTTGTTAAAGCAAAAAAAGAATTTATTTTCGATGCAGAGCATTTTTTTGATGGCTATAAGGCAAATCCAAATTATGCAATTTCTTGCATCAAAGCTGCTTATGATCGAGGTGCTAGATGGGTAGTATTGTGTGATACAAATGGAGGAACACTGCCACATGAAGTTACTCAAATAGTGAGCGAAGTAACAAAAGTAATACCAGGAAAAAATTTAGGAATTCATGCCCATAATGATACTGGTAATGCAGTAGCCAATTCGTTAGCAGCAGTGTTGTCTGGTGTTAGACAGATTCAAGGTACAATAAATGGATTAGGCGAAAGATGTGGAAATGCAAATTTGATGTCATTAATACCTACATTTTTTTTAAAGAAAGTTTTTTCATCTCAATTTGAAATTGGAATAAAAACAAATAACATCAAAAATTTAACTGATTGTTCGAGACTTTTAGATGAAATTTTGAATAGAAAACCTAACCAACATTTACCTTATGTAGGTGCCGCAGCTTTTTCCCATAAAGGTGGATTACATGTATCTGCTGTGCAAAAAGATCCAAAAACTTATGAACATATTAACCCAGAAGAGGTAGGTAACGTAAGAAATATTGTTATTTCTGATCAATCAGGAAAATCGAATATTATCTCAAGATTAAAAAGTATCAAAATCGATATTCAAGAAAATGATCCAAAAATTAAAAAATTATTAGACGAAGTAAAAGACAGAGAATTTATTGGTTATAGTTATGATGGTGCTGATGCATCATTTGAATTGCTGGCTAGAAGAATTATAGGAGAAATCCCAAGATACATATCTATAAACGAATATGATGTTTCGGTAAAAAAAAATCAAGCTGGTGATATAGTTTCTTCCGCAAGAGCCCAACTGGAAGTTGATGGAGAAAAAATTATGTGTGAAGGAGAGGGTAATGGACCAGTAAATGCTTTAGATAATGCCATTAGACAAAATGTTGATAGGTTAGCAAAATATTCAAAATATTTAAAAGATTTAAAATTAGTTGATTATAAAGTTAGGATTCTTAACACAGGTACTGAAGCTGTTACTAGAGTATCAATTGAAAGTACTGATTCAAAAGGAAAAAATTGGTTTACTATTGGTGTATCTACAAACATAATTGATGCATCATTTAAGGCTTTAATTGATAGTTTAGATTACAAGTTATTTAAAGATAATGCCCCTGCTAGCAAGTAAATGAGTAAAAATAATATTTCTTTTATTCTCAATAAACCTCAACTATCTGAAAATATAGGCGCATGTGCTAGAGCGATAAAAAACTTTAATTTTAAAAAACTGATAGTAATCAATCCTAAGCCTACTTTTCCAAATGATAAAATTTTAGCAACATCTGTTGGAGCTAAAGATATTATTTATGAAAGTAAAAAGTATGATAATTTAGATAAGGCTCTCACTAAAGTTGATATTGTAATTGCCACTTCAGCAAGATATAGAAATAAGAATATCAAACATATAAATTTAGAGGAATTAAAAAAGATAAATTTTAATAAAAAAATAGGTTTTTTGTTTGGTTCAGAGGCCTCAGGTTTATCCAATAATGAAATTAGTTATGCTAATTATACTCTTCAGATACCTACTAATCCAGATTTTAAATCTCTAAATTTATCTCATAGCTTAATTATAATTGCTCAATATGTTGCTAGTGTTATTAAATTAAAAAGTTTTCCATTCAGAAAATCAAAAAAGGTTAAATCTGCCAGCAAAAAAGAAATACAGCTAATGTTAAGTCTTTGTATAAAAAATTTAGATGAAATTAATTTCTTTAGACCCAAAGAAAAGAGACCAAAAATGCTCGAAAACTTAAGAAATATTTTTTATAAAATGGACTTATCTGACAAGGAAACACGTATATTATCGGGTGTATTTGCAAGTTTAGCTAAAAAACGTAGATTGACAAAATATTGAGTAAGTTTATAAGGCCACTATTGAATGACTAAAAGACTAAACTCTAAACATAAAGTAGATAGAAGATTAAAAGTAAATTTGTGGGGCAGACCCAAAAGTCCTTTTAATACGAGAGCATATGGCCCGGGTCAACATGGTCAAACTAAAACTTCAAAACCCTCTGATTATGGAATCCAGCTTCAAGCTAAACAAAAATTAAAAGCATACTATGGAAATATGAATGAGAGGCAGTTTAGAAATATTTATAAAAAAGCAAGTATGCAAAAAGGAGATACCAGTGAAAATCTTATTGGTTTACTTGAGAGAAGATTAGATGCAGTAATTTACAGAGCCAAATTTGCAACAACAATTTTTTCTGCTAGACAATTAATTAATCATGGCCATGTAAAAGTAAACAATAAGAAAGTTAATATCTCAAGTTACTTAGTAAAAGAAGAAGATAGTATTGAAATTAGAGATAAATCTAAACAATTAGCTATTATAGACATTGCATTAGCAAATAAAGAAAGAGAAACCCCTGAGTATATTCAACTAGACGTTAAAAATAAAAAACTAA
This sequence comes from uncultured Pelagibacteraceae bacterium, assembly GCA_902570425.1. GTDB lineage: Bacteria > Pseudomonadota > Alphaproteobacteria > Pelagibacterales > Pelagibacteraceae > Pelagibacter. The sequence goes on along the minus strand of CACFYB010000007.1, from coordinate 23,299 downwards.
AATTTGTTAGAGTCCCAAAATTTGAAGAAGTTCCTTACCCAATAGTTATGGAGCCAAACTTGGTAATTGAATATTATTCGAGATAAAATTATTTTTTGTAATCAATTCCTTTATCATCAAAAACTTTTTTAAGTTCACCATTTTCATACATTTCTTTAACAATGTCACATCCTCCAACAAATTCTTTCTTAATATAAAGTTGAGGTATTGTAGGCCAATCACTAAAAACTTTAATTCCCTCTCGCAAAGATTGATTTTCTAAAACGTTTATTCCTTTGTAATTTACTTCTAAAATTTTTAGCATATTTGAAACCGCCATTGAAAATCCACATTGAGGTGCATCAGGAGTTCCTTTCATAAATAAACATACATCGTTATTATCAATATGACTTTGAATTAAATCTTTTGTTTGATTGTCCATTATTGTTCCTTTGTTTTAATTGCTAAAGCATGCAACTCATTACCCATTCTACCTTTTAATGAGTTATATACCATTTTGTGTTGTTCTATTTTACTTTTTCCTGCAAACGAGGAAGATGTAATTACTGCAGAATAGTGATTTCCATCCCCAGCTAAATCTTGAATTTCTACCAAAGCATCTGGTAATGCTTCTTTAATAAACCTCTCTATTTCTTTTAAATCCATTGCCATTATGAGCCCATATAATTTACTAACCAATTAGTATAATAAGATTTTAATTCGTCAATTGTAAGTTTTGTCTTATCATTAATTATCATTTCTTTCTCAATTATAACCCCTAATTTTTCATGATGAACTGAATTTTTTTCTAAAATTTCGGCTACCTGATCAAAATTATTAGGTTTAATTTCAATCAGATACCTTCCTTGATCTTCAGCAAAAAAATATTCAACTTCATTAATTAAATTTTTTGATTTATTAATTTTTATACCTTTATTTCCTTTAATACACATTTTGCTTAAAGCGGTTAACAAACCACCTAATGAAATATCATGTGCACTTTTTATATAACCCTTATCAATTAAATTTAATATAGATTGACCATTATTTTTTTCATTGAAAAGATTTACTTCGGGTGGAGGACCATTTTTTTCGTCTAAAATTGTTCTAGCAAATAAGCTTTGATCGATATGACCTTCAGTTTTTCCAATAATTAAAACTAAATTATCAATTTCTTTTAAATTCATTGTTATCATTTTTTTATAATCTTTAATCAATCCCACACCTCCAATTGAAGGCGTTGGTTTAATACCCACCTCTTTTGTTTGATTGTAAAATGATACATTTCCAGACACTACAGGGAAATTCAAATATTTACTTGCTTCACCAATACCTTGCACACATTCAACAAACTCACCCATGTTCTCCTCGTTTTCTGGACTTCCAAAGTTAAGACAATTAGTTATTGCTATTGGAGTTGCGCCAACAGAAATTAGATTTCTCCAACTTTCAGCCACAACTTGTTTTCCTCCAGTCAATGGGTGAGCCCAACAATATACAGCAGATGAGTCAACTGAGGCAGCTATAGCTTTATTTGTTCCATGGACTCTTACAACGCCTGCATCTCCACCAGGTTTTTGAATAGTATCACCCATAACTGTATGATCATATTGTTGCCAAATCCATTCTTTACTACAAACATTTTGATTTGATAAAATCTTTTTTAAAACATCTTTTATTTTTAATTTTTTAAAAGATTCTTTTTTAATTTTATTCTTTATAGGTAGTTTAGATTTTTTCCATTTACGATCATACATAGGTGAATTTTCAACCAATGTATGAACTGGTATATTAGCAACTTTCTCATTATCAAAAAATAATTCAATATTCTTGGTGTCGGTTGTTTTTCCGATTACTGCGAAATCTAAATTCCATTTATCAAATATTTTTTTAGCCTCTTGTTCCTTTCCATTTTCTAAAACTATCAACATTCTTTCTTGACTCTCAGACAGCATTATTTCGTACGGTGTCATTTTTGCTTCTCTACATGGGACTTTATTTAGATTTATTTCAATTCCTAAATTTCCTTTAGATGCCATTTCTATACTTGACGATGTTAACCCTGCAGCTCCCATGTCTTGAATTGCTATAATCGACTTACCTGCCATCAGTTCTAGACAAGCTTCTAATAAAAGTTTTTCAGTAAATGGATCGCCGACTTGAACAGTAGGTTTTTTTTCTTCAATTTTTTCATCAAAGCTTGCAGATGCCATGCTTGCCCCATGAATTCCATCTCTACCCGTTTTTGAACCAACATAAATGACAGGCTTATTTAGACCTGCTGCTTTTGAGTAAAATATTTTATTTTTCTTTACCAAACCCAAGGTCATTGCGTTAACTAATATATTTCCATTATATGAGCTATCAAATGATGTTTGTCCCGCAATAGTTGGTACCCCCATACAGTTTCCATAACCTCCTATTCCATGTACAACACCTCTTAAAAGATTTTTTGTTTTCTTATGTTGTGATGAACCAAAGTGAATAGAATTTAAGTTAGCAATTGGTCTTGCACCCATCGTAAAAACATCTCTCATAATACCACCAACACCAGTAGCAGCCCCTTGATATGGCTCAATAAAAGAAGGATGGTTGTGACTTTCAATTTTAAATACAATAGCGTCACCATCTTCAATATCAATTACTCCAGCGTTTTCGCCGGGGCCTTGAATTACTTTTTTTCCTTTAGTGGGTAATTTCTTTAAATGTATTCTTGAAGATTTATAAGAGCAGTGTTCATTCCACATTGCAGAAAAAATTCCAAGTTCAGTGAAATTAGGTTTTCTTTTAAGTAAATCACAGATCTTTTTATATTCATCTGCTTTAAGACCATGATCTATTGCAATCTTTTCGTTAACTAACATTAGTTGATGTTTTTTATTAAATTTTTGAAAAATAAAGAACCATCTTCCCCTGATAAGCTTTGATCAATCATTCTTTCAGGATGAGGCATCATCCCCAAAACATTTTTTTCTTTGTTAAAAATACCTGCAATATTTTTAATTGAACCATTTGGATTAAATTTTTTTTCAGTATTACCTTTGTTGTTACAATAATATATAGCCACTTGATTATTATCCTCTATTTCTTTGAGTTGATCACTAGTGCAAAAATAATTTCCTTCGTTATGAGCAATATGAAACTCAAATACCTCTTTATCTAAATTTTTAAAATACGGATTATTTTTATTATCAATTTTTACAAAAACATTTTTGCAAATGAATTCTAGATATTTATTTCTTAATAGAACGCCTGGCACCAAACCTGTTTCAACTAATATCTGAAAGCCATTACAGATCCCCATAACCAATCCACCTGATTTTGCAAAATTTACGACTGATTGCATTATCTTTGATTTTGAAGCCATACTTCCACATCTTAAATAGTCTCCATAAGAAAAACCTCCAGGTAAAACAACCAAATCACTTTTGGGTAATTCGTTATCATTATGCCAAACCATTTTATTATTAAAACCAAATTTTTTTAAAGCTACATGCATATCTCTATCACAATTTGAACCAGGGAAAGTTATTACAGATGATTTCATTAATTATTGAGTTCCAATAATTTTATAATTTTCAATTACAAGGTTTGCCAAAAGTTTTTTACACATTTCTTCAACAATTTCTTTAGCTTTATTTGGATCGTTTTCTTTCACATCTATTTCAAAATATTTACCTTGCCTCACTTCATCAACATTTTTAAATCCCATACCATCTAAAGCTTGATGAATCACTTTGCCTTGTGGATCAAGAACATCTTTTTTTAAGGTGATAATTGCAGAAATTTTCATTTACTTTTTTTTTTAACAGATGATAGTTTAGTAACGTTTACAACAGATACATTTGACTGCTCATGTAAAATCCCTAATCTTTTTGCTACTTCAGTATAAGCAGGAATTAAATCTCCCAAATCTTTTCTAAAACGATCTTTATCGAGTTTTTTTTCAGTAATTGAGTCCCATAAACGACAAGTATCTGGACTTATTTCATCAGCTAAAATAATTTCATTTTTTCCATTAATTTTAATTCTTCCAAATTCTAATTTGAAATCAATCAGTTTAATTCCAACTCCTCTAAACATACCGACCATGAAATCATTTATTCTTAAAATTATTTTTTTAATTTTTTCTATTTCTTTTTTAGATGCCCAATCAAAAGCATAAATATGTTCTTCAGCTATTAATGGATCTCCTAAAGTATCGTTTTTTAAACAATATTCAATTAATGGTTCTTTAAGAATTGTTCCATCTTCAATACCCAATCTTTTAGTAATAGATCCTGTTGCTACATTTCTTGTGATGAACTCTATTGGAATTATCTCTACCATTTTGACAACTTGCTCTCTCATATTAAGTCGTTTAACTAAATGATTTTTTATTCCAATTTGAGACAAATTAGATAGGATATGTTCTGAAATTCTATTATTTAAAACCCCTTTCCCTTCAATACTACTTTTTTTTTGATTATTAAATGCGGTTGCGTCATCTTTAAAGTATTGGATAACTAGGTTTTTATCAGATGTTGCATAGATAATTTTAGCTTTTCCTTCGTAAAGTTTTTTTCCTTTTTTCATTATCTAAATACTCTTCTAAAAATTAAATTTACATTTTTGAAATGTTTGGAGTAACTAAAAATAGTCCTTAATTTTTTTTGTGAAACTTTATCCGTTATATATTTATCTGATTGAATAATCTCAAGTAAATTTAAGTTTTCAGCAAAACATTTTTTTGCATAAGTTTGAACCATCTTATAAGATTTTTCTCTACTCAAACCTGTTTTAGTTAATTCTAACATAAGCTCTTGTGAGAAAATAAGTCCTTTAGTTATATTTAAATTTTCTAACATTTTTTTGGGATATACAATCATATTATCTAAAATGTTTGTTAATCTAACTATTGCAAAATCTAAAGTTATATTAGCATCAGGCCCTATATTTCTTTCTACGCTTGAATGCGAAATATCTCTCTCATGCCATAATGAGATATTTTCTAATGCAGGGATTACGGCACTTCTAACCATTCTTGAGAGACCTGTTAGGTTTTCACTAAGTATTGGATTTTTTTTATGAGGCATTGCTGACGAACCTTTTTGATTTTTTGAAAAGTATTCTTGAAGTTCATAAACTTCGGTTCTTTGCAAATGTCTAATTTCAGTGGCAACTCTCTCTATTGATCCAGCAATAATTCCCAAAACTGAAAAATAAAATGCATGACGGTCTCTTGGAATAACTTGTGTTGATATTGGTTCAACTTTTAATCTAAGTTTTTTCGCAACTTGTTTTTCAACGTTAGGATTGATATTTGCAAAAGTTCCAACTGCACCTGAGATTGCACAAGTAGAAACTTCGTCGACTGCATTAATTAATCTTTTTTTGTTTCTTTTAAACTCCTCGTAAAAAGAAGCTAATTTCAAACCAAAAGTTGTAGGTTCTGCGTGAATGCCATGACTTCTGCCCATACAAGGAGTAAATTTATATTTTTTTGCCTGTCTTTTTAAAACTCTAAGTATTTGATCTAAGTCTTTAATGAGAATTTTACCAGACTGAACTAATTGAATATTAAAACTTGTATCGAGAACATCAGACGATGTCATCCCTTGATGAAGGTATCTTGCTTTAATTCCAGCTCTTTCTGTGACAGAAGTTAAAAAAGCAATAACATCGTGTTTCACTTGGCTTTCAATTTGATGAATTCTCTTTACATTAATTTTAGCTTTCTTCCTCACAATTGAAGACACACCCTTTGGTATGTGACCAAGTTTTTCCATTGCTTGTGCTGCAGCTATTTCAACATCAAGCCAGATCTTATATTTATTTTCTTCTGACCAAATATCATTGAGTTCTTTTCTCGAGTATCTTTTAATCATTAATTATAAATATGGAGGCTTTGAATAACCTTTAGCAGATTCTGTAAAGATTTCATAACCATTTTCTGTAATTCCTATTGTATGTTCAAATTGTGCTGATAATGATTTATCTCTTGTTACAGCAGTCCAGCCATCATTAAGCATTTTGACACCATATTTTCCGGCATTAATCATTGGCTCTATTGTAAAAGTCATACCTTGTTTTAACTCCATACCAGTATTTTTATTTCCATAATGAAGAATATTGGGCGATTCATGAAAAGTAGTACTTATGCCATGACCGCAGAAATCTCTTACAACAGAAAAACCTTTGTCCTCTACATAAGATTGAATTTCATGACCGATATCACCAAGTCTTATACCAGGTTTTAAAATTTTTATTGCACGCATCATCGATTCATATGTTGTGTTAATTAGATTATTTAATTTGACTGAAGTTTTTCCGATACAAAACATTCGACTTGTATCTCCATAATGTTTATTAACAATTGCTGTTACGTCGACATTTAAAGCATCCCCATCTTCTAAAATTCTCTCTTCTGTTGGCACACCATGACAAATAACATGATTTAAAGATGTACATAAAGATTTTTTGAAACCACGATAATACAATGGAGCTGAATATCCTCCGTTATCACGAATAAATTCATATCCAAGTTTATCTATATAAGCAGTAGAAATTCCCTCTTTAATATTATCTGTTAACATGTCCAATGTTTGAGCTGCAAGCTTTCCTGCAATTCTCATTTTTTCAAATTTTTCTGAATAATCACCCATTTATTATTTTAATTTTTTTATCAATAAATATTTTCTTTGAATTTATCTTACACCTGTAAGCTAAAAAGTTTACACCACTTTTTTTTGCTTTAAGATAATTTTTATAATATTCAATATCTATATCTTTAGCTATTTTAAAATATTCCATATTTTGTATCTGAACTAAAAAGATTAAGTAAGCTTTATAACCTTTTTTTATGGCATCAATAAGGGTAATTAAATGTTTTGAGCCTCGAGAGGTAATTGCATCTGGAAATTCAGCAGTTTTTTCATCTCTAAAAAGTGTTACATTTTTCACCTCAATAAAGCTTTTTTGTTTATTATTTTCTATTAAAAAGTCGAATCTTGTTTCTTTATTGAAAAAAACTTCAGCTTTAATATCGTCATTATTTTTTAATTCCTTAATTAGATTATTTCTCAAAGCATGATTAGTAATCTTATTTGCACTATGAGTATTAACACCAACAAGATTTTTTTTTGCTTTAATTATCTCTAAGCTGTATTTTAACTTTCTTTTAGGATCATCATTTTTTATAAGATAAACATCATTGCCCTTATCTAAAAGACCCTTCATAGAGCCTGTATTTGGACAATGAGCTGTGACAATCTCTTTATTATTTAATCTAACATCAACAAAAAAACGTTTATATCTTTTGATTAATTTGCCTTTTATTAAAGACTTGGTAAATTCCATAATCAAATTATACATATAAAAATGACAAAAAACACAAAAGTAAATGCCGCTATATTAATCATTGGAAATGAAATCCTTTCTGGAAGAACATTAGATACAAATACTAGCACATTAGCTAATTGGTTAAATTCAATCGGTGTAAAAGTAAATGAGGTGAGAGTTATTCCCGATATAGAAAAAAAAATTGTAGACACTTTAAATATTTTAAGACAAGAAAATAATTATGTCTTTACAACGGGAGGAATTGGACCTACTCATGATGATATTACAGCAAGATCAGTTGCAAAAGCTTTTAATTTAAAATATGAAATACATAAAGAAGCGTTTAAAATTCTAGAAGCATATTATAAACCTGGTGAATTTAATGAAGGTAGACAAAAAATGGTTTGGATGCCGGAAAATGCAGAATTAATTCTCAATCCAACAAGTGGAGCACCTGGCTTTTCTGTTAAAAATGTATTTTGTTTACCTGGTGTACCTTCAATTTTAAAATCAATGTTAGGGGGGCTTAAAAATAAAATAGTAGGGGGCCAACCTATTTTAAGTCATACAATAAGCTTGAAAACAGTTGAAAGCGAAATTGCAAGTTCACTTACTAAAGTTCAAGACAAAAATAAAGAAGTTGAAATAGGTAGTTATCCTTTTTTTCATGCGGGAAAACTAGGAGTTTCAATTGTTCTTAGATCAGAAGATCAATCAAAAATAGATCTTTGTAATTCACAAATTTTAGAATTCATTCAAGAAAAAAAAATTGAAATTGTAGATCGCTAAATGCTTTATTTTGCTTATGGTAGTAATTTGAATCATTTTCAAATGAAACGTCGTTGTAAGGACAGTATTTTTATAAAAAAAATAAATTTAAAAGATTTTAAACTTACATTCAGAAGCAAATATCGTGCTGCAGATATAGAACCAAAAAAAAATTCTTTAGTACCTGGAGGATTATTTGAGATATCAAAAAGTGATGAAAAAAAACTTGATATTTATGAGGATTATCCAAATTTATATAAAAAATATTATTTTTTTTATTATGGAAAAAAAGTAATGACTTATACGATGGTAAAAAAAACTTTATTCCGATATCCAACAGAAAGATACCTAAATATCGTTAAAAGAGGATATGCCGATTGTTGTCTTGATAAAAAATATTTGTTTAAGGCATTAAATAAATAAAAAAAAATGAATATTAAATATAGACCTGAAATTGATGGCTTAAGAGCTTTAGCAGTAGCATCTGTAATACTTTACCATGCACAACTTAACATTTTCAATGATTTTGCTTTTAAGGGTGGTTTTATTGGGGTCGATATATTTTTTGTTATCTCTGGGTATCTTATTACATCAATAATTCTAAGAGAATTGTTTTCTACAAAAATTTTATCTTTAAAAAAATTTTACGAAAGAAGAGTTAGACGAATTCTTCCCGCATTAATGATAGTAATGATTTTTACTCTCCCGTTTGCCTGGATTTTTTTGATCCCAAATAGTTTTATCGAATATTCTAAATCTATTCTTTATTCTTTAGGATTTGGATCTAATTTTTTTTTTTATTTTTTAGGACAAATTTATGGTGAAGAAAGCGGATTACTAAAACCTTTTTTACATACCTGGTCTTTATCAATAGAGGAACAATTCTATATTTTATTTCCTGTATTGATCTTATTGATCTTTAAATATTTTCCAAAATATTTATTATTTTTCTTAATTCTTTTCTTTATTCTGAGTTTAATTATCTCTGATTATGGTAGCAGAAACTATCCATCTTTTAATTTTTATACAATACAATCAAGAGCTTGGGAGATTTTAGCTGGATCGATCATGGCTTACTATGAAATTAAGTTAGGACGTAGAGGAAATAATAAATTTCTGCCAAGCATAGGTTTGATTTTAATTCTTTCTTCTATTTTTCTATTTAATGACCAAATGTTTCATCCATCGATTATTACCTTCCTCCCAATTATAGGAGTATGTTTTATAATTTGGTTTTCTAATAAAGATGAAATTATATTTAGGATACTTTCATCAAAAATACTTGTAGGAATAGGTTTAATTTCATATTCACTCTATCTTTGGCATTATCCAATATTTGCATTTAGTAGAATTATTGATTTTTCTCAAGGTAGTAATTTAGAAAAAATATTATTAATTATTTTTACAATTTTAATATCAATTCTTACTTATCTGTATGTTGAAAAATTTTATAGAAATAAAAAGATTAATTTTAGAACCATATTAATTCATTTATCGATAGCGTTTATTTTTTTGATTTTTGCAAATATTACAATTATAAATCAGAAGGGTTTTAAAGAAAGATATCCAAGTATACTACAATCGAGTTTTGGAAATCCCTTAATAAAGTTAAAAAAATTTCTTGTCCCATGTCATAACAATCAAGAATGTGAATTTAATGAAAAAGCAATCAAAAAAGTTGTAATCGTAGGTGATAGTCATGTTGCACCATTAATCTACGATTTAAAGAATAGATCAATTAAAAATAATTTTGGTTTTAAATCATCAACCTATAATGGGTGTTTATTTTTTCCAGGTATGAATAAAGTCAACCGAAAAACAAATAAAATAGACAGTAAGTGCACTGCTGAATATTTTTCAGAATTAGAAAATAATTTATTGATAATCGAAAATAAAATAATCATATTTGGAGGAAAATATCTAAATTATTTTTATAATGAGGTCTCAAAAAATGAAAATGACTTTAAAAATAGATTTTTATTTCAAGGTACTTTTAAAAATAATGAGTCCTCATTTAAACAATCATTAAAAAAAATCGCAAAAAATAATAAGATTGTTATTATATATCCAATACCTTTTTCTTTAGACATTGATGTACCAAAGAAATTAGTAAATATTCTACCAAAAAAAAAAGATGAAATCGAAAAATTTTTGGTCCCAGAAAACTATTTAACTACTTCATATTCAAAATTCATCGAGGAAAATAGCTATATTTTTAAAATATTAGACAATATAGAAGATAAAAATATTTTCAGAATTTATCCTCATACATTATTTTGTGATACCCTTGTTAAAGATAGATGTCTTACACATGACAATAAAGATATATATTATTCTGATAACAATCATTTGTCATTAGAAGGGGCAAAATTAGTTAATGAATTATTAATTAAAAAAATTGACGAAATCTTTGAAAAAAATTAACTTCTGGTAAATCTTTTTGTATTAGATCCTGAAGTTATTTCGTTATAGATCCATTCGTAAGTTTTTTTAAGACCATCTTTTAGATTAATTTTTGTATCCCAACCAATTTTTTCTCTAATAAATTGATTATCACTTGTTCTTCCACGAACTCCCTTAGGCTTATCAAGAAGATACTTTTTTTTGACTTTATATTGTGAAATATCTTCGATAAAGTTTACAAGCTGATTAATTGAAACCTGCTCTTCACTACCAACGTTAAAAACATCTGAATGTTTGCTGTCAAAAACTTTCAAAGTACCCTCTATACAATCTTCAATATACATAAAACTTCTTGTTTGTTCACCATCACCCCATACTTCGATTGAGTTTTCATTTTTTATTTTTGCATTAATTATCTTTCTACAAAGGGCTGCTGGTGCTTTTTCTCTACCACCATCATAAGTTCCTTTTGGACCATAAACATTATGATATCTTATTACTCTTGTTTCCAATCCAAAGTCTTCAGTAAAATGTCTACACATTCTCTCACTAAATAACTTTTCCCAACCATATCCATCCTCAGGTTCTGCTGGATAAGCGTCATTTTCTTTTAAACCTGCAACAAAAGTTTTTTTCTGTTTTTCTGCATTATAGACACATGCACTAGATGAAAACAAATATTTTGATACTTTGTTTTTAACAGATGCCCGTAATAAGTTTGTGTTTATTAAGACTGACAACATACACTCAGCTTTATTATTTTCAATGAAACCCATTCCGCCCATATTACACGCCATATTAAAAATATAATCAACACCTTTAGTTATTTTTAAACAAGACTCATAATCCTTTAAATCTAATGAGTAATTTTTATTTTGATCAAAAATTTGAAACCAATACTCATAAGGTTTTACGTCAGCACAAATTAATTCACAATCACCCTGGTCAATAAAATGTTTAGTAAGGTGACCACCAATGAAACCACCTGCTCCGCATATTAAAATTTTTTTCATATTTTAATAATATTATAATTATTAAATATCTTATATACTTATTTATTACTTAACCAAATTGTTTCAAAGGGTTTTAATACTAAGATTTTTTTTTTGATATTAATTTTCCCTATTAGATTATCCCAGGTTATATAGTTTTTATTCAATCGTATTTCTTGAATTTTTGATGATAGATTTGTAACGCAAATAATGGTTTGTTTTTTATCAACACTTATTCTTTTAAAGGAGTAAACTTTTGAACTTATTTTTACATTACATCTAAAGGCATTAGGATGAAATGCTTTTTGCTTTCTTCTTATTTCTAATAATTTTATAATACTATTATAAAAAACACTTTGTTTTGATTTTTTATCTTTTAGGTTTCTTATAATACTTTTATAGTTCCATTTATATCTATTAATATCTCTATTATTTCCAGTTATTACATATTTAGCCTCATCATTTGATTTGCCAAATAAAGAATTAAAATATATGGCTGGTATACCTTCAAAAGATATCATTATTGCGTGAGCAGCAAGATACCTTTCAAAAAAAAATTTTCCACTTGGATCAAAATCTGATTTTTTTAGTGCATCAAATACAGTAATATTTGCTTCATAAACTTTTTTAGAGTACTTCTGATCTTTCCGATATGAAAATTTTGATCCATTTTTTTTTAATCTTTTAATAAAATTATTAAGTGTTTTATTGTCAAATATACCCTCTGTAGGTCTAATACCTATGCCATCATGTGAAGCTATGAAATTTAAATAGCAATTTCCATTTTTAGTTTTAGGAAGCTTATTGCTCCATTTATTAAGATAAGAACTATTTTCAAATAAAAAAGCATGAATTAATAATGGTGGTAAAGAAAAGTTATAAATCCAATTTGCTTCATCGTTTTTACCAAAATAAGTTAAATTTTCTTTTTCAGGTAAATTTGTTTCTGTGATTATAGTAGTTTGTATATTTAGAAGATTAATTATATTTCTTAAAAGTTTTATAATTTCATGTGTTTGTTTTAAGTTAATACACTTAGTTCCATTTTCTTTCCAAAGATACGCAATTGCATCTAATCTAAAAATTGTTACACCATTATTTATCAAATGTATCATTATTTTGATAAACTGAATTAATACATATGGATTTCTAAAATTTAAATCAATCTGATCAGCACTAAAAGTCCGCCAAAGGTAATCAGACTTTTTAAAAATTTTTATTTTTTTGAGTAATTTATGATCTCTAGGTCTAACTACATTAGAAGTATCAAATTTTGAATCAACTGTAAAAAAATAATCTTTACCAGGTTCTTTTTTCTTTAGGAAATTTTTAAACCATAAACCTCTTGCTGATGCATGATTAATAACCATATCAGCCATAATATTACTCAACTTTGAAATATTTCTAATATCTTTCCAGTTACCAAGTTTATTTTCAACCTTATAATGATCTTTAACAGCAAAACCACTATCGCTGCTTGAAGGATAAAAAGGTAAAAAATGAATAGTATTAAAATATTTTTTTAATATTTTTTGAAAAAAGGTTTGAAAAACTTTTATTGATTTCCTTTTTTCTGAATATACGCTGTCACAATAACAAATTACCAAAGAAGTTTTTTCAGAAATGTCTTTTTTCCTTTTTGTATTTTTTTTGTTGAAAGATTTAATTATTTGAATTATCTCATTCTCAATATAATCAATATCTTTTTTTGATAAAAATATTTTATAAATATTGTTAAGTTTAGATCTTATAGTTTTCTGATCTTTTTGTGTTAACATTAATAATATTTTTTATTATCATCATTAACTACTTTTTCAAGTCTTCCAAGAAAATTTGGTATTGCACTTTTTACTCTACTCCATGTAGATATAAAAGGAGTATCCATCGGATTAAGGATAAAAGCCTCTCCAGCTTTCATTATATTTATTGCAAATAATTCGACTGCTTTTTCCTCAGTATGAGAATCGAATTTTAAGCCATTCATTATTGCGTCATTTCTATATATATCAATTAGATCTAAAGCAGATCTATAATAAGTAGCTTTTAATGATCTAAATTTTTCCCTACTAAAAGTATTACCTTGAGTTGCCAATTTTTTAATGAATGTCTTAATAATATCAATAGACATTCTTGAAAGTCCTTTAGTTTCATCATCGATTGATAGTACTTGGTGTTTGTGATCATAAGTATCTGCTAAATCTACTTGGCATATATTCTGAGGAGAAAAGCTTCTTTGCATTTCAGATAAAATTCCAACCTCAATCCCCCAATCTGAAGAAATTCTTAATTCAGGTAATACATTTCTTCTAAATGAAAACTCTCCTGCTAGAGGATATTTAAATGACTTCATAAAGTCTAAGTAATCACTTTTACCAATAGTTTTTTCTAATGCAGTCAATAATGGAGAGACTAATAATCTTGCAACTCTTCCATTCATTTTTTCATTTGCTACCCTTGGATAATAACCTTTACAAAATTCAAAGTTGAAAAGGGGATTTACAACCGGATAAAAGAGCTTGGCTAGCATCCTCCTATCATATGTTTTTATATCACAATCGTGTAATGCAACTGATCTAGCGCTATCTCTTGCAATACACATGCCTATACAATACCAAACATTTCTACCTTTACCCAATTCATTTGGAGCAAGATTATTTTTTTTCAACTCTTGATCTAGCTTTTTTAAATTTGGACCATCATTCCAAAGAATAGAAAAGGGTATTTTTAATTTTTTAAAAAACTTCCAAGCTTTTTGGGCTTGTATTTCGTTTGCTTTATCTAAACCAATAATAATGTGATCTAAATATTTTGTTTTACTTATCTCATCAACTATTTTCGGTAAAGCATCTCCTTCTATTTCAGAATAAAGACATGGTAAAATTAATTCCATTTTTCTTTGTTTTGAAAATTTAGATAATTCACTTTCAATCATTGAAGTGGATTTTGTTTTAAAGTCATGCAAAGTTGAAATTATTCCATTTTGTGAAAAATCACTCATGACGAATTTTTAGTCTCAATAACCTAATTTAACCAGTGCTTTTTTAATCACATCAGCCCAGCCCTCAGGTGATGGCTTATTAGAAACTATTAAATTATCTATGTTAATTTGATCTTTCTTAAATTGATCATTAAATACTAGACATGGAATATCACAATTTCTCAACATATCTAAATCATTGAAGTTATCTCCTACAGCTATGACTTTAATATTATTTTTTATTTTTTTAAATATTTTAAGAACTTGATTCATTGATTTAACTTTATCTGTATTGTCACCTAAATTGAAAACACGACCGCCTTCTTGCATGGTTAATGAAAAAGATTTTAAAATTTTAAGTAATTTATTTTTTTGTATTTTATCTCCTTCGAATAAAAAAGGAATTGTATATTTTCTTTGTAAAGCATTTTTTAAATTATCATTCTGAAGACCAAAGATATTAGTTTGTTGCATTGAATTCATATCTGAAATAAATTTACATTTTACTTTCAGTTCTTTCGGAACCTTTGTATCAAAAATTTTGATCAGTTCTTTTTTATCTCTACTTAAAATTATTTTGTTCGGAAAATTAGTATTGATTAAGTCCAAACCATGAATTGAAGATCCGTTTTCAGATATAAATGGAAGTTGTAACCCAAGTTCTTTTATAAATTTCCCAATTTCCTTTTCAGTTTTACTAGTGTTAGGAATAATAGTTATTCCATCATTAATAAGCTTTTTCAAATAATCTTTTATTTCATCAAATCCAAAATTATCTCTATGAAGCAATGAGCCATCTAAATCAGTAAATATTATTAATGAAAATTTTTTATTCAAATAAATTTATCTTATCCTGTTTTTATTTTTGTCAAAAAGTAAGACCTTATTTTTTGAAAAAGATATATTAAGTGGTACATTTTTAATATTTTCTGATGATTTAATTATAATTTGGTTTTCTGACAATTTTGCGTAAATAATTTTTTCAAATCCTAAATTTTCAATTATTTCGACTTTTACATCTAATTTTATTTCTTTATCACTTTTCAAGCTAATATCTTCAGGTCTAATACCAAAATATACTTCATCTTTAAACTTAAAATTTTCAAAAGTTATTTTATTATCAAATAATTTTATCGTATTTGAATTAATAATTTGTTCTTTATCAATTTTTATAATATTCATTTTCGGCGAACCAATAAACTCTGCAACAAAAATGTTATTAGGATCAGTATAAATTTCAGCTGGTGTTCCAAATTGTTCAATCATTCCTTTATTAAGAACCACAATTCTATCAGCCAGTGTCATTGCTTCTATTTGATCATGAGTTACATAAATTATATTTGATTTCAGTTTTTTGTGTAATTTAGATATTTCAACTCTCATTTCAGATCTTAACGCAGCATCCAGATTTGATAATGGTTCATCAAATAAAAAAACTTTTGGATTTCTTGTGATTGCTCTCCCAATTGCTACTCTTTGTCTTTGTCCACCCGAAAGTTGTTTAGGTTTTCTTTCAAGCAAATCCTCAATTTGAAGTGTAATCGCTGCATTATCAACTTTTTTTTTAATTTCACTTTTTGAGATTTTTTCCATTTTTAATCCGAATGACATATTTTCAAAAACATTCATATGGGGATACAAAGCATAAGATTGAAAGACCATTGCAATTTCACGTTTTGAAGGAATTAAATTATTAATTAATTTTGTATCTAAAAAAATTTCTCCTTGATCAATATTTTCTAATCCTGAAAACATTCTTAATAAGGTTGATTTTCCACAACCTGAAGGACCTACTAGAACAATAAATTCTCCATCATCTATTTCTATGTTAAAATTATTTATAACTTTGTTATCGCCAAAAGATTTTTCTAGATTTTTAATAACAATTTTCGACATTTATAAGATTTTAAATGATTTTAAAATGTTGTTAAAAATTATTACACTGTTAAATTTATATCAATAATAAATTACGATACAGAGAGACATTTAGAGTAAAATAAAAAAAGAAAGAGGGGAATATGTTTAAAAAAATGATAATAAATATATCTGTTCTAGTTTTTTTAATTTCAAATACTAGTTTTGCAGATATTAAATTTTGGACTACTGAAGTTCAGCCAGCAAGAATGGCAAAACAAGAGGAAATGGCTAAAGCTTTTGAGGCTAAAACTGGTATCAAAGTTGAAGTTATACCCATTGAGGAAAAAGATCTTGGAACGAGAGCTACTGCAGCAGCAGCAGCGGGAGATCTTCCAGATGTAATCTATCATACTCTACAATATGTTTTACCATGGGCTGAAGCAGGTATATTAGATGTTGATGCTAACAATGCTGTTGTTAAGTCTTTAGGAAAAAAAACATTTGCACCTGGTGCATTAAATATGGCTAAGAAGGGTGGAAAAATTGCAGCTGTTCCAGTTGATGGATGGACACAGATGGTTGTTTATAGAAAAGA
This sequence comes from uncultured Pelagibacteraceae bacterium, assembly GCA_902570425.1. GTDB lineage: Bacteria > Pseudomonadota > Alphaproteobacteria > Pelagibacterales > Pelagibacteraceae > Pelagibacter. The sequence continues at coordinate 6,408 of CACFYB010000007.1, read as the reverse complement.
TCTATTTGCTGCAGCTGGTTTAGAGCCGCCAACTTCATATGCAAATATAGTTAAAGCTGTCAATACATTGTCAAGCAATGACATGTTTGGCTTTGTGGCTGCTACAAAAACAGATGAAAATTTTATGAGCCAAGTGCTTGAACATGTACTTTTAGCTAATGGAGTTAATTTTGTTAAAAAAGGTGGAACTAAAAAGCAAGGTAAAGCTTTAAAGAATTCTTTAGAATTTTATAAAGTAATTGCTAAAGCAAGTCCTCCAGGAGAATTATTCTGGAAACAATCAAGAGCTTTATACTTTGCAGGAAAAACACCAATGATTATCTGGTCTCCATTTATTATGGATGAGTTAGCAGGGTTAAGAGACTCTGCTCCACCAACAATAAATAGTGATCCAACATCACCAGAGTTAGCTTCTAAAACTGGTTTCATAACTAATTTTAGTGGGCCTAACAATAAAAAAGGTGCTGCTTGGGCTGATGTAAGATACTTTGGTATCACTGCGGATGCAGATACTGATGAAGCTAAAAAATTCATAGAGTACTCTATGAGTGAAGGTTATACAGCAACATTAGGAATTGCTCCGGAAGGAAAATTTCCAGTAAGAAGAGGAAATAAGAGTGATCCGAGTGCATACACTAAAGCTTGGAGTAAATTACCAGTTGGTGTTGATAGAAAAGCTCCTTTAACTGACCTTTATTCTGCAGACGTTATTGATAACATCGTTGCAGGATTAGATACTGCAAACAGATGGGGTGTTAAAGAGGGTGAACTATCTCGAGCATCAAAAATCATTAATTCTCAATTCTTGAATAGAATCACTAGAGAATATATTGATGATCAAATCTCGGTTGATGAAGCGGTAAAGAAAATTAACGCTGAATTAGCCAAGTTTTAAATAATAAATTTATAAAAAGCGGATAATACTCTATTATCCGCTTTTTATTATGAGTGACTCATTATCAAAATTAGAAAAAAGAACTGCTTATACTTTAGTTTTACCTGCAGTCCTTTTAGTTTTTGCCATTGTTTTATTTCCTATATTTGCAAATGTTTGGATTAGTTTTAAAGACATTGAACTTAAAGATATTAGAATTCCTGAACCTAGAGCAAAGAAAATTGTTGAATCAATTTCAGAAAATCAATCAGAATTAAAAATTATCTACAAGTTAAGAAATAGTTCATTAATTCAAGAAATAAAAAATGTTCAGTTTCAAGATAAATTTCCGACAAACGTTTCACCAGTCAATCTTGACCCAAGATGTAATTTTCAAACTAAAAAAGTTATTTGTAATTTTGGAAATTGGCAGGCAAAATATAGGGAAAATTTTGAAATAACTATACAGAATTACAATGGTGAAAAAATTGATAAAAGAATAATTAGATCTCAAAAACCGATTTTAAGTGGTAAAGCAGATAATCCATTACTGACTACAAATTTCACTTTAGAAAATTTTAAAAAAGTTTTTTATGAAAATAATTTTGTCGAATTACTTTTAACAACATTTTACTTCACTTTTTTTGGTACAGTTGGTGCAATTATCTTTGGAATTTTAGCAGCACAATTAGTTAATCAAAATATACAAGGTCGAACATATATGCGAGGTATTTTACTTTTTCCTTATGTAGGTCCTGTGGTTGCTTTAGCTTATACTTGGACTTTATTGTTGGATCCAAATAGTGGAACTTTAAATGCATTATTAGTTAATTTTAATATTATAGAACAGCCGATAAATTTATTAGGCCAAAAATACATAACAATGAGTATTTTAGGTTTTGAGTTTAAATTAAGGCTAGCTTTAACGACAGTTATATTTTTTGAAATTTGGCGCTATTTTCCACTTGCTTTTCTTTTTATTTTAGCAAGATTACAAGCAATTCCACAAACTTTGTATGAAGCGGCTGATGTGGATGGAGCAAGTCCGATTCAAAAATTTATCCATATCACACTGCCTCAAATTACAGCGATTATCTCAATTTTATTTATGATTAGGTTTATTTGGAACTTTAATAAATTTGAAGATATTTTTTTATTAACAGGTGGTGCATCGGGTACAAGAACTTTACCTATTAATGTTTATCAGCAGGGGTTTGCAGTATCAGATATTGGAATGGGCTCTGCTGTTTCGATGGTCATTGTGATGTTGCTTCTTAGTTTCATGGTTATTTATTTTAGATTAATTGGAAAGAGGGCTAATGAAGTATAAGTCTCTTGCAATATTTTTGATCATTTCATCTTTTTTTCTGACATGTATTTTGTCAATTTGGAAGATCATGGCTACATTACAAGGTTTAAGTTTTACTAATTTAAACGTCACACCTGTTTTTTTGATTGGTATTTTTTTATCTTTAGCATTTGTCTTAATCGGCAATAAAATTAATCACTTAATAAAGATTTTTTCATTATCGTTTATATTTTCAATTTTATATTTTTACCTAAATGAGACATCTCCATATTGGTATATCTTTGGGGTTTTTTTAATCACTTTATTTTTTACGAACAAACTCAAAAAATATAGTATGCAATCTTTGAAGGAAGATTTTATATCAGAAAAAATTATTTTCGATTTTATTACCTTATTTGGTATTGTTTTCTTTGCATTTGTAATCTTATTTCCATTTTACATTATGCTAGTTACCAGTTTTAAAACTCAGATCGCTTTATTAGTTAATCCTTTAGATTTTAGTCTAGATTTCACAAAAAACTTAACTGAGTTGTTCAAATCTTATTTTGTTATCTTTGAAACTTATAATTTTGGTAGATATATCTTAATAAGCTCAGCAGTTTCAATTGGAACTGTTATTGTCACATTATTATTTGCAATCCCTGCAGCTTATGCAGTTGCTAGATTAAATTTCTTTGGCAAAAATTTTTTATCAACTTCGATCTTAATTATTTATATGTTTCCAGCTATAGTATTAGTCATCCCTTTATATACTGTGTTTAGTCAACTTGGATTGAGAAACTCAATCTTTGGTCTATTGATAGTTTATACAGCAACTACTTTACCAGTCGCAATTTATATGTTGCAAGGGTATTTCAAAAGTATCCCAAAAGAAATTGAAGATGCAGGAATTATGGATGGCCAGAATTGGTTTGGTATAATTTTAAAAATTATTATACCTTTAAGTTTGCCAGCTATTGCATCCGTTTCACTCTATGTTTTTATGATTGCTTGGAATGAATTCCTTTTTTCTTTGATGTTTTTAGATAGTCCTAAATCATTCACTTTATCAAGAGCCATTCAGTATTTAAGTGGGGATGCAGAAACTCCACGTCAATATTTGATGGCTGGATCTGTTATAGTTACTTTGCCGGTACTTTTTATTTTCATATATTTCGAAAAATACTTAGTTAGTGGTCTAACCGCAGGTAGTGTTAAAGAATAAAAAATTTTACTTATTAGCCTTGTTAAATTATGAACATTACAAATCTTTATTAATATTAGAAAAAAAAATTTATTATTTTTTAATTGGAATAAACCAATCATCCCACTTACTTAAATTGTTTAAAATAGGCCTATAACCATTTTTATTAAGCAGTTCTTTTAATTTTTCTCTATTACGACCATAGTTGTGTTCTATACTAATAAAATTAAATTTATAATTATCAAAAGGAAAATCTTTAAGTATATCTAATTCACTTCCTTCAGTATCTACTGACATATAGTCAATTATTTTTGGTGCATTATGAAATTTTAGTAAATCAATAAGTGAAACTGTTTTAACTTTTATAATACTTGATTTTTTTCTTATCTTGGAGTGACCATCACTATTTGCAAAAATTTTAATCGTAGAAAGCTCTTTTTCCTCAACATCAATAAAATCCAAGTTTTGATTGCTTGAAGACCACAAACACCTTGTATCAATTGTACAATCTCTATTTTTGCGTAAATCACTATGCCAAGCAGGCAAAGGTTCAGCAACAATTCCTTTCCAATTATATTTTTTTTCAAGCAAATAGGTATTACTTAAGTCAAACCCGTTAGTAGCACCAAATTCAATAAAGAAACCTTTTTTTTTAAATCTATTTATAACCAAAGCAACTATATCTTGACCTAGTTGTGACTTCTTCATTTTATTTTTTGAAAAAACAAAAAAAAGCAATTTAAAAACGATTTTTAACATTTACAATTTATAGCATAAACACTAATCTTATTTGTAGGACTTTATAGGTTAACTAGTCCCTAACTATTGCCTTAAGAGATGAAATAAAAAAAATTTACTTATTAAACTTGTTCAATTATAAATATTAGCATAAACACTCATGAAATTCATTAATGCCCTCGTGGTGAAATTGGTAGACACAAAGGACTTAAAATCCTTGCCGCTTGCGGAGTGCCAGTTCGAGTCTGGCCGAGGGCACCATTAATGAAAAAAATACAAATCATTTCTGATAAAAATAAAAAATCCTTAAAGATAAAATCCTTAATAATAAATAAATTTAAAAAAGTAAAAATCAAAAAAACTAATATTGTGATTGTTATTGGCGGTGATGGTTTTATGCTTCAAACTCTAAAGAAAAATAAAAACTCAAATAAATTTTTTTATGGAATTAATTCAGGAAATTATGGATTTTTAATGAATAAATTTTCCTCAAAAAATATAGTAAAAAATTTAGATAAATCTAATTTGATTTCAATATCGCCATTAGAAATGATTGTTTATAATAACAAAAATCAAATTAAAAAATATTTAGCAATTAATGAAGTTTCAATATTAAGACAAAGTAGGCAAGCTGCTTCATTATCAATTAAATATGGTTCCAAACAAATTATTAAAGAATTAGTTTCAGATGGAGTTTTAGTTAGCACTCCTGCTGGCAGCACAGCCTATAATTTATCAGTTCATGGTCCTATTTTAGGTTTGAATTCAAAAAAATTATCTATTTCACCAATAAGCCCTTTTAGGCCTCGAAGATGGAAGGGTAAAATTGTTAGTGATAAAAAAAAGATATTAATAATTAATTTGAATTCAACAAAAAGACCAATCAGTGCTGTCGCTGATAATATCGAGGTAAGAAATGCAAAAAAAGTGATTATAAAAACAAATCAAAAAATTCGTTTTAATCTTTTATATGATAAGAATAGAAGTTTGCAAAAAAAAATTAAATTAGAGCTATTAAGAAGGGAAACTTCATAAATAATGTTATCAACTTTAACTGATCTTTTCTTTGTAATAAAAAAAAGAAATAGGGTTAAATTAATTTATATTCAAGTTCTGTTACTTACGAGCGCATTTTTTGAAGTTGCTAGTATTTTTGTTATCGCTCCATTTATGGGCTTGGTTGCAGGAAGTATAGATCCTAATAGTTCTATTTTTCTCTTATATGTAAAAAAATTTTTAAATATTAAAGATACTAATGATTTAATTTTTGCAACTGGATTTATTACTTTATTTGTTTTTACAATAGCAGCAACTATTTCTGTTTTTACAATTTATGTTTTAACATATTTTGGAAATAAAATTGGAGCAGAAATATGTACTGATTTGTATAACTTGTATTTAAGCAAACCTTACTTGTTCCATTTAAATACAAATAGTAGTGATTTAACGAGTAAAATTTCTTTTGATGCCGAACGAACAACAAGTATTTTTTTAAGGATATTAGCAACTAATAGTGGAATAATTAAATCAGTATCTATTGTAACTGCTTTAATAATCTATAATTATAAGGTGGCACTTATTTTAGGTATTACTTTTGTATCAACATATGTATTTATATATTTAATTTTTCAATCTAAATTTGATAAGATTGGGCATATATTAACTAATCAAAAATCAAAAGTTTATAAACTTTTATCAGAGGGTTTTGGTTCAATAAAAGATATAATAATTTTATCCAGAAAAAAATTTTTCGTCTCTGAATTTGAAAAAAGTCAAAATCTTATCGCCAAAAAAAGTTCATTTGTAACTACAATGTCTTTAACCCCAAGGCAAGTTATTGAAACAGTTGCCATGGCATCTGTTATAAGTTTGATTTTATATTTTGCTAAAACAAGTGATGAAAATATAACTACAATATTAACAACTTTAGCCGTTTTTGGTCTTGGGACTTATAAACTATTACCATCTTTTCAGGACATATACTTTAATTTAGCTGCTATCAAGAGCAGCATACCAGCTTATAAATCTATTCAAAGTTATTTACATGAAGCAAAAAATTTAAAAGAAGATAAATATTTAGATAAAGACATTGTATTTAAAAATGACGACATTTTAGAATTTAAAGATGTGAATTTTTTCTACACCGGCTCAGATGTCCCATCATTGAAAGATATTAATATAAAAATTAAAGCTAATACCTCTATAGGAATTGTTGGTCAAACTGGAGCTGGGAAATCAACATTTGGAAATTTAATTTTAGGTTTAATTAAACCAACTTCTGGAGATATCAAAATCAATGAAAAT
>CACFYB010000006.1 GCA_902570425.1 uncultured Pelagibacteraceae bacterium | reverse complement strand
CAAGATCATCAACTTTATTTTGGTTTTCTTTCAAATTTTGAGTAAATGATTTGTCATTTAAATATTTGACTAAAATAGGATCTGTTAATTCACTATCCAAATTATCAAAATCATTACCCTCATAAAAAAACCACAAAACTTTATTAACGTTCGTATCTAAATATTCCTTTAAACTTATATATTCTAGCAAAGGACCATTACCACCATACCCTAAATTCAAAACTGGCTTATTAGAAAGTTTTCTTAAAACTGATGCAATATCATTTGGTCTATTTACGCAAGAACCCATAGCGAAAGAGTCACCTACAATTAGATACTCAATTTTTTCTTTATCCCATTCATCATCAGGGTTGTTAAAACCGTATCTGTCAGTATGAAAAAATGAAACATATCCATTTTCATTACAATTCATTGTTACAGAATGTGAAAGACCTGATAACGGGCGTAAATCATTTTTTTTTCCTAAAAAACTAATTGGGTAATTCGGCAAAGACAAATTTTCAATATCATTTTTTAACTCTTCATAAACTCCAAATTCATCCCTTAAATCAAACTCTTTATTCGTCTCAGTTTTATATAATTCTATTTTTTTTTTTAATAATAAATCTCCATACTTGTCATAGAGTCTTATTAATTCCTGCTGCTTACTGTTTATTTTTTCCCTAAATAATATCTTTCTTTGCAGCTCATCGCGTTCAAGATTAACCTTTTGCGTTATATAAACTTCAAATAAATATATGCTAAATAAAATACTCGAAATGAATATTATGAAGTAGTTTTTAACCAACTTAAAATTCATATTCTTAAAAATTATTATATTATTTTTCTTTTGAAGATCCTAACTTAGCTATTTTACCTAAATATAGACCTTTAGATTTTATTGGAACAACACTTGCTGTTGAACCTGTAAAAATCCAGAAATATTTATTTAAATTTTTCTTATCTTTTTTAAGCTTATTTAAAACAAATTTTAGGGAGTTGAGTGGATTTATATAAAATGTATTTGTATTCCCATTTACACTTTGATTAATTTTTTCAATTTCTTTTTTATAATCTAAATATTTATGGTCCATTAATAAAACTTTAATATATTATTTGAATCTAATCTATTTTTATTAGAATATAATATTTTTCCATCAACAACATTTTTACTTTTATAAGCTTCTAAAATCGTATTCTTTGAAGAAAATTTAGCTTTTTGACCAGTTAAAGAGTCAACTACCATCATTGTAATTCCGTCAGAAACCTTAAATGGTCTTGCATCAGACTTTTTTACAGCCTTTTTAATAAAATTTTCAAAGACGGGTAATGCTGTTTTTGATCCTGTTTCGTATTTTCCAAGAGATTTAGGATTATCCATTCCTAAATAAACACCTATTACTAAATTAGAGGTAAAGCCAATAAACCATGCATCTGTATTTTCATTGGTTGTACCTGTTTTTCCTGCTAAATTAAGTTTTAACTTTCTTAACTTTTTAGCAGTCCCTCTTTGAACCACTCCTTCTAACAAAGATGTGATCTGATATGCGGTTTGTGCTGAAAAAACTTGTTCGAAATTGTCTTTTATTTTTGGATAATCTTTACTAGTAAAAGATACTGCATCACAATTTAAACAAGACCTATTCTCATTATTAATTATTGTATTACCCTCACTATCTTGAATTCTATCGATTATAATTGGTTTAACAAGTTTACCACCATTCACAAAAGCTGAATATGCTGATGTCAATTTTAATAAAGTTGTTTCAGTTGAGCCTAATGAAATTGACAAGAGTTCTTCTGGGTTTTCATAAATACCCAATTTTTTGGAAAAATTCACAACTCTATCAATGCCTAAGTTTTGTGCAATCCTAACTGTCATTAAATTTCTTGATTTTTCGAGTCCGACTCTAAGTGTTGAAGGTCCATAAAATTTTTTTCCATAATTTTCTGGTTTCCATAACTTGAGATCTGAACCCTGATCTAAAACTAAAGGAGCATCTAAAACTAACGATGTGGGAGTATAATTATTTTCAAGTGCTAAAGCATAAACAAAAGGTTTAAAAGCAGATCCAGGTTGTCTTAAGGCCTGAGTAGCTCTATTAAATTCACTATTTTTAAAACTGAAACCACCACTAAGTGCAAGAACTCTTCCTGAATAAGGGTCCATCACAACTATTCCACCATTAATTTTAGGAATTTGTTTTAAACCATAATTTTTATTACCTAATTCTTTTACATAAATCAGATCTCCAAGACTTAATAATTGATCAAAATCTTTTTTTGTCCAAGAAATGTCTTTAAAATCAATTTTACCTAACTTTTTACTTTTTGTTTCTATTGAGGTATAAAACTTATTAATTTCTTTAACGATAGCAATTTCCCAACCTATAGACTCTTCTAAAGTATATTCCTCTAAATCATTGCGCCAATCTTTGTTTAAATCAACATTTGTAATTGGGCCTCTCCATCCTTTTCTTTTATCATATTTTATCAATCCGTTTCTTAGAGCTTCGGTTGCAATTTTTTGTAAGTCTAAATTTATCGGAGTATTAATATTAAATCCTTGTTTATAAACTTTTTCGTAACTAAGTAAATCAATGATATTTTTTCTTACATCTTCAATATAATATTGGGAGTCCTCTAAAAAAATTTTTTTTGTTTTTTTTAACTCAATTTCCTGATTTTTAAATTTATCATAATCGTCTTTTGTTAAAAAATTATTATCTAACAAATTTTTCAAAACTAAATCTCTTCGAAATTTTGCTAATTCTTTATCTCTGTAAGGATTATATCTACTTGGCGCTTTTGGCAGAGCAGCCAGTAATGCTGCCTCAGAATAATTTAACTCTTTAATCGATTTATCAAAATATTCTAAACTGGCAGCAGCTACTCCATATGCTCCACTTCCAAGATAAATTTGATTAAGATATAGCTCTAATATTCTCTCTTTACTTAATGCTCTCTCAATTCTAAAAGCTAAAATAGCTTCCTTAACCTTTCTTTTTAAACTTACTTCATTAGTTAAAAGAAAATTTTTTGCAACCTGTTGAGTAATTGTTGACGCACCTTCTAATCTTCTAGAGGTCATTATATTCCTTATATTGTTTAATACGGCCCTTAAAACTCCTTTTGCATCTACCCCTGGATGAGAAAAAAAATTCTTATCTTCAGCAGATAAAAATGAATTTATTACATTTTTAGGCAATGCCTGAAAAGGAACAAAAATTCTCTTTTCTTTAGAAAAATCAGCAACCAATTCACCATTTCCAGAATATACTTTGCTAGAAACTGGAGGCTTGTAATTTTTTAAAAATTTATAATCAGGAATATTATTAGAAAAATTCCACAAAATACTTAATACTAATAGAAAAAATAGAAGAAAAAGACTAATTATAACAACTAATAATTTTTTAAAAAAAGTGTTCATTTCATTTCCATTATATATAGGAATTTGTTAAAGATAAGGCATAAGAAATATACAAAATTATTAATAAATACTTTAATGAAAAACTCAAATAACATATTATGGAAAAAAATTTATATATTGATGCCTCGCATCCAAATGAAACGAGAGTTGTACTCAAAACCGATAAAAATATTGAAGACTACGAATACGAAGGATTAAAAAATAATTTAATCAAAAACAATATTTATCTTGGCAAAGTAAGTAGGATAGAACCTTCTCTTCAAGCTGCATTTGTTGATTTTGGAAGAGAAAAACACGGATTTTTATCGTTTAATGATATTCAATCTGATTATTTTCAAATTCCAAAAAGTGATTTAGAAAAAATTAAAGAAGAAGAAGAAAAAGCTAGAGAGGAGCTTTCAAAACAAGTAGAAGCAAAAGAAGAGGAAAATCTTGCTGAGGGAAAATTAGAAACTGAGGATCCAATTGAAAAAAAAGAAATTGAAGAAAAAGAAAATTTAGAAAATCTTGAGGAAAAAAAATTTGAGAAGAAATCAAAATTCAAAAGATATAAAATACAAGAAGTAATTAAACCTAATCAAGTTATTCTTGTTCAAGTTATTAAAGATGAACGTGGACAAAAAGGTGCTGCTTTAAGCACTTTTATATCTATAGCTGGAAAATATATTGTTTTAATGCCAAACACTCCGAAGGGTGGAGGAATTTCCAGAAAAATTTTTAATCCAGCTGACAGAAAAAAAATAAGAAATATTTTGAATGAAATTCAAATTCCAAAAGAAATGGGATTAATTGTAAGGACAGCTGGAAGTAATAAAACTAAAAATGAAATAAACCATGATTTAGAGACACTTATTAAAACTTGGAATGATATTAAAAGTAACGCTATTAATTCAATTGCGCCATCTTTGATTCATCAGGAAAGTGAAATTATTAAAAGAACATTGAGAGATATGTATGATGAAAGTACCAATAATATTATAGTTGAGGGTAATGAAGGTTATAAAAAAGCACAAAATTTCATGAAACTAATGATGCCTTCTCATGTAAAAAAAATAAAAAAATATAGAGGTAAAATACCTTTATTTATTGAAGAAGGGATAGAACATAAACTTAATCAAATATTTGAGTCAGAAATAAAATTAAGTTCTGGTGGTTATTTAGTGATAAATCCTACTGAAGCCTTAGTTTCCATTGATATAAATTCAGGAAGCTCGATAAAACAAAAAAATGTTGAAAGCACTGCTCTTGACACAAATTTAGAGGCAGCAGATGAAATTGCCAGACAAATAAAAATTAGAGACTTATCTGGTCTAATAATCATAGATTTTATTGACATGTTAAATTATGGAAACAGAAGAACAATAGAAAAAAGATTAAAAGAAAGATGTCGCACAGATAGAGCTAGAATTCAAATTGGCAGAATTAGTAATTTTGGTCTATTGGAAATGTCAAGACAACGATTAAGAGAAAGCGCTGTGAAATGGAAAATCAAATTGACTGATGAGTCTTTTGCACAAAAATTACTTAAGATTGTTGAGTTAAAAGCGATTTTAAATAAAGGAAAATTTGTTGATATTAAAGTTTGTAAAAAAATTTCAGATTTTTTAAAAGAAAACTTTATTGATGATCTTACTTATTTTGAAAAAAAAAATAAAATTAAAATTGATATAATTAGTGATAACAATTTAATAATACCAGAATATATAATAGATATAAAAAATAAATCCAAAAAAACATTGGAATTAATAGAACATCATGAAGTAATAAAAAATTTGAATATCACAAAAAAAGACACAAATGTAATTAGTATTAAAGATAAGAAAAAATTTAAAAGAAAGCCGTATAGAAAAAAAAAGTATTTTAAAAAAGCTAAATAAGTCCCTTCTTAGGAGAAGAAGGATTCCCCATTAAACTCTTTTCTATTCTTCCTGCTAAGTAAGATTGTCTTCCTGCTATAACAGAATTTTTAAAAGCTAATGCCATTTCAAATGGTTTTTTGGCTTTTGCTATTGCTGTATTTACCAATACACCATCACAACCTAGCTCCATTGCAATTGCGGCATCCGAGGCTTGGCCAAGACCAGCATCAATTATTAGAGGTAACTTGGTTTGCTTCCTTATTATCTTTAAATTAATTTTATTTTGAATCCCAAGACCTGAGCCGATTGGTGCTGCAAGTGGCATTATTGCACAAGCTCCAACATTTTCTAACCTTTTAGCCATTAAAGGATCATCGTTACAATAAACCATAACTTTGAATCCCTCTTTCGATAAAATTTCAGTTGATTTAAGCGTTTCTATCATTTCTGGAAATAAATTCTTTTTATCTCCTAAAACTTCTAATTTTACTAATTTCCATCCACCAATTTCTCTTGCTAATCTCAAAGTTCTTAGTGCCTCATTAGAATTAAAACATCCAGCAGTATTTGGTAAATAAGTTATTTTCTTTGGATCAATATAATCCATCAAAAGAGGTTTTTTTTTATCTAAAATATTTACTCTTCTAACAGCAACAGTAACTATGTCTGCGCCTGAGAGCTTAATTGCTTTTGCACATTGACTCATACTGTTGTATTTTCCAGTTCCTACAATTAATCTTGATTTAAAAACTTTGTTAGCAATTGTAAATTTATCTTTCTTCAAATTAACCACCTCCAATAAAATGAACAATTTCTATCTTATCATTATTTTTTAATACTATTTTACTCAATCTTTTTTTATCTATTATTTCTTGATTTAACTCAATTGCTACTTTTTTAACAGGTATTTTCAAATTTATTACTAATTTAGATAAGTTAATCCTAGCAGGTAATATTTTAACTTTGCCATTTATCTTTATTTTTATTTTTTTTATTTTTTTCATCGTATATAAAAGCTGAATGAATAATAAAATAATTATTATCAATGGTCCAAATCTTAATCTATTAGGTGAGAGAGAACAATCACAATATGGATCAATTACATTTGAAAAATTAAAAGAGAATTGTCTTCAAAAATCTAAAGAATTAGGTTTAGAAGTTGAATTTACTCAATCCAATATCGAGGGAGAATTAGTGAGTTTAATTCAAAAATCTATAAAAAAATGTGATGGGATTATTATAAATGCGGCAGCATTTACTCACACTTCGGTTGCAATTAGAGATGCTCTCGATATTTTTAAAAAGCCTATAATAGAGGTACATATTTCAAATATATATAAAAGAGAGGAATTTAGACAAAAATCTCTTATAAGTGATATCGTCACTGGAGGGGTTTTTGGTTTAGGAGCTGATGGTTATATTTTAGCCATAATTTCTATGCAAAAGCTTTTAAGTAATGAAAATTGATAAAAAAATAATTAAAGAATTAACAGATTGTTTAGATGAATTTAATCTTACCGAATTAGAGTACACTGAAAAAGATACTAAGATAAAAGTTTCTAAAAATAACGTTTCAGTAAATAATCAAACAATACCTAGTGCCGAAAATATATCCTCTAACAAACCATCAAATAAAGTATTAAAAAATTTGACCTCTGGAATAGAGATAACCTCACCTATTATTGGTACTGCTTATCATGCACCTGAACCAGGTGCAAAAAAATTTGTAGAAGTAGGAAAAAAAATTAAAAAGGGTGACACGATAATGATTGTAGAAGCAATGAAAACAATGAATCATGTGCCCTCTTCCTCTGATGGTGTAGTGAAACAAATACTTGTAGATGATGGCCAACCAGTTGAATTTGGGCAAGTTTTAATCATTATTGAATAATGTTTAAAAAAATTTTAATAGCAAATCGTGGTGAAATTGCAGTTCGGGTTATCAGAGCTTGCAAAGAATGGGGAATTTCAACTGTGGCAGTTCATTCAGATGTTGATAGAGATAGTATGCATGTAAAATTAGCTGATGAGAGTGTGTGTATTGGTTCTCATCAACCAGTGAATAGTTATTTAAATATTCCTGCATTATTATCAGCAATCGATTTGACTGGTGCTGAGGCAGTTCATCCAGGTTATGGTTTTTTATCTGAAAATGCTAACTTTGCAAAAATTTTAGAAGAAAATAAAATTAAATTTATTGGTGCATCTTCAAAACACATTAAAATGATGGGTGATAAGATCCAAGCAAAAAAAATTGCTAAAGAAAATGGATTACCTATTATTGAGGGCTCTGAAGGAGGAGTAAAAGATATTAAACAAGCCAAAGATCTTTGTAAAAAAATTGGTTTTCCTGTCTTGATTAAAGCTTCAGGTGGTGGTGGTGGAAAGGGAATGAAAATAGTTAACAAAGAACAAGAGTTTGAGTCTCTTTTTGCCACTGCAAAATCAGAGGCTAAAAAATATTTTGGTAATGATGAAGTATATATTGAGAAATTTTTTCAAAATCCAAGACATATTGAAGTTCAAATTTTATCAGGAAAAAATAGAACAGTTCATTTACACGAGAGAGATTGCTCTGTTCAAAGAAGACATCAAAAATTAATTGAGGAAACACCAAGTCCAGTTTTAACTGATGAAATCAGAAATGATTTATTTGAAAAAACTGTGAAAATGGTAAAAAAAATTGGTTACGAGGGTGCTGGAACAGTCGAATTTATTTATGAGGATGGAAAATTTTATTTTTTAGAGATGAATACAAGAGTTCAGGTAGAACATCCTGTTTCCGAAATGGTTACAGGAATTGATATAATTAAGGAACAAATTTGGATAGCTTACACTGGAGAAACAGCGCTAAAACAATCTGATATTAATCCAAGAGGTCATGCAATAGAATGTAGAATTAATGCTGAAGATCCAAGTAAAAATTTTCAACCTTCACCAGGAACAATAGGAATGTGTCATCAACCATCTGGTTTTAGAACAAGGGTAGATGGTGCAATATATCAAGGTTATAAAGTCACTCCTTACTATGATAGTATGGTTTGTAAGCTTATTTGTCATGGAAGAAATAGGCTTGAAGCGATACAGAGAATGAACAGATCACTTGATGAGTTTGTAATTGAAGGAATTATAACAACAATTCCTTTACATAAAAAACTTTTAAATCACGAAAAATTTATAAATTCTGATTTTAATGTAAGTTGGCTTGATAATGAAAAAATAATCTAAGAGCAGTTAATAAGCCAAATATCATAAACTGGATGATCAAATGGTTTAATTGATGGGCTTGATGAAAACATCCATCCATTAAAAACGTAAACATCGTTTTTATCATCGCTTGTCATATCTCTTACTTGAATATATGCAGTTGTTTCGGGGCTATCATCAAATTTTGAATTAGTACATTTCATACTTTTAATTAAAAGATCTTTATGAACTTTTTCTTCACCATTTTTTAAATTTATTAAAGTGTTTTTAGAACTTATTTTATCTAAGACTTTAATACTTGTATATCTTCCCTCCATTTCATTTGCTGAATTTTTATCTGGTAAAATTATTAAAAATATCAGTAAGTTAAGAAAAAAAAAAATTAAATTAATTTTTCCAACTTTTATATTTTTTTTTGACTGCATCTTCATTTTTATTTGGATAATAAGCCTTATCTGTACCTGTTAAATTTGGTTGGTGAGGTTTTTGCCAATCATATTTTTCTAAATTATGTTTTTTTTCAATTTTATTAGGCATATGATGCATCCAAGAATACCATTCTACAGGTATTTTGCTTGCCTCAATTTCATTTGCATAAATTACCCATCGATTTCCTTTTTTATTCTCATAATATTTATTTCCTTGATCGTCTTTACCAATTAGCTTTCCTTGTAAAATTGTTTTAATTCTTGTACCTATTGTTTCACGATTCCACCAAGTGAAAATTTTTTTTAAAAATGTCAACATAAAATTTTTTTATTATTCAATTCAAAATTGTATAAATTAAATTAGACTAAAATAAGAATTTGTATATAAACAAATTGAATCGTTATTCAAATAAATTTTAAATTAAAAAATGGCGAAATATTTAGTAGAAACTTATTATACATGCACTTTTAAAGTAAGCCATTATCTAGACAATATTGATGAAAAAGAACTTAAAAATCTTGAAAAAAAAGATGATGGAAAATTTGAGATATTAGACGTTAAATTAGATAACAGAAAAACTAAAAATTTAAATTCAAAAAATAAAGAAATAGATGAAAAAAAAATAGATTTGGTAAATACAGATTCTGAGAATAAACAATCTAATTTAGAAACTTTAATTAAATCAAAAAAGACAAGCCAAGATAGTGTTGGAAAAAGATTTGGTATGCCTGATAGAAGAAAAGGTTACATACAAAAAGCAACAATCGGAGATCATAAAGTTTATCTACATACTGGAGAATATGAGGATGGTAAGATAGGTGAAATCTTCATTGATACAAGTAAAGAGGGAGAATTAGTTAAAGCTTTGATGAATAATTTTGCAATAGCAGTCTCCTTAGGTCTGCAGTACGGAGTACCTTTAGATGAATTTATAAGTGCATTTGTGGGAACAAAATTTGAGCCCTCTGGAAAGGTACACGGGAACGACAGAATTCTTAGTGCAACTTCAATACTAGATTATATTTTTAGAGAACTTGCAATATCATATCAGAATAGAGAGGATTTAGCTCATACGCCAGCTATAGGATTAAATGAGGGAAATAATTTTAATGAGCAGAATTTAGAAGATCAAAATCAATTTCTTAAGATTGTAAAAGATATAACAAGTAAAGGATTTGTTAGAAACAACTATAAAAAAAATTTAGTTGATTTAAGTGATATTAAAATCAATCTCAAAGGAAAAAAATAAATTACTTTTTTAATTTTAAAGATAAACTTAACTCTTTTAACTGATCATCTGACACTTCTGAAGGAGCGCCCATCATCAAATCTTGTGCATTTTGATTCATTGGAAACATTGTTACTTCCCTAATATTTTTTTCATCAGCTAAAAGCATAATTATTCTATCGATCCCTGGGGCTATTCCACCATGAGGGGGTGCTCCATAACTTAAAGCATTGATCATGCCACTAAATTTATTATCAACCTGTTTTTTATCATAACCAGCAACAGAAAAAAGTTTATACATTAATTCAGGAATATGATTTCTAATTGCTCCAGATGAAAGTTCAATTCCATTACATACTATATCATATTGGTAGGCTAAAATTTCTAATGGTTTTTCAAAATTTAATTTTCCTATATCTCCTTGAGGCATTGAAAATGGATTATGACTGAATTTAATACTTTTAGTTTGCTCATCTTCTTCAAACATTGGATAATCTACTATCCAGCAAAAAGCAAAATATTTTTCATCAATCAAATTTAGTTCATTTGCTATTTTGTCTCTTGCTAAAGAAGTAATCCTATTAATTTCTTTTTCTTTATTGCATGCAAAGAATATACTATCACCTATTTCAGCGTTAGTTTTTTTCATCAACTCTAATAAAGACTCTTTTGAAAAAAATTTACCAACCGGACCTTTTGCTGAGATTTCTTGGTCTTTTTCAAGAGTAAAATATGCCATTCCAGAAGCACCTTGATCTTTAGCCCATCTATCAATACCATCAAAAAAACTTCTTGGCTGATTTTTTGTATTTTTTGTTACTATACATCTTACTTTGGAACCAGATTTCACAAGTTTTTTAAAAATATCGAAGGAAACATCGTCTCTGGTAAAAATTTGAGTAATATCATTTATTATCAAAGGATTTCTTAAATCGGGTTTATCTGATCCATACCTTAATAATGCATCTGCATATGAAATCTTAGGAAATTTTTCAAACATAAGTTTTTTACTTGAAAACTTTTTGAATGTATTAATTAAAAGAGTTTCAACAACATTAAATACATCCTCTTGCTCAACAAAGGACATCTCTAAATCTAATTGATAAAATTCTCCTGGACTTCTATCTGCTCTAGCGTCCTCATCCCTGAAACATGGTGCAATTTGAAAATACTTATCAAAACCTGAAACCATAATCAGCTGTTTAAATTGTTGTGGCGCTTGAGGAAGAGCATAAAACTTTCCAGGATTTAATCTACTAGGAACTAAAAAATCTCTCGCACCCTCGGGACTTGATGAAGTTAATATTGGTGTTTGATATTCTAAAAAACCAAGTTTGTTCATTTCATTTCTAATGAAAGAGATAACTTTTGATCGCAAAATAATATTTTCATGAATTTTTTTTCTTCTTAAATCCAAAAATCTATATTTCAATCTTATTTCTTCAGAATATTCCTGATCACTAAAAATAGGCATAGGCAATTCCTTACAACTTCCTAAAATTTCAAAATTACTAATCTTAACTTCTATTTCACCAGTGCTTATATCTTTATTAATTGTTTCGCTTGATCTGTTAACTACCCTGCCTTCAATTTTTAGAACTGTCTCAAGTTGTATTCTTTCTAAAGTTGCAAAACCAGAATTCTCCTTATCAATAATACATTGAGTAATGCCATAATTGTCTCTCAGATCAATAAATAACAAGTTCCCATGATCACGTTTTTTATTAATCCATCCTGATAAGGCTACTTTATTGTTAACATCTTTAACTCTTAACTCATTACAATTATGACTTCTAAATTTGTTCAATTATTCTCCTAAAGCTTCTTTTATAATTTTAAAATCAATTGATTTTTTCTTTTTTAAACTCATTTCGTCGATCTTATATATAAATTCAAATATTTTACTATAAGTTCTCTCAATTCTTTTAACAATATAATCAATCTTTTTTTTATCCAAAATAATCTGAAGATCTGATAAATTTTTCAGAATTAGAGCAAAAATTAAATCATCATCAGGTTTTTCAATATTATACAAAAGAAAATTTTTTGTTCTAGATTTTAAATCATTTAAATTAAAATCAATATCTACAATTGGTTTAATGGAAGTAATTATCAAATACTTATTATCCTGATCAATGATATTACATAGTGTATAAAATAATTTTTCGTCAATATTTTTATCAAGATCTTCCAAAATGATATTTTCGAAAATTTTTATTTCTTTTAGATTTTCATTATTTAAGGATTTAGCATTAAATTTTATTCCTTTAAATTTTTTCAAAAAAATACTTGTTAAATGTGATTTACCAGATAATTTTTCACCACTTATATTTAAAAAATTTTTTTCCCAATTGGGCCATTTGTTTATTAAATTGTATGTATGCTCATTACTTTTAGAAACGTAAAAATCATTATTATCAAAATTTTCATCAAAATTAAATTTAATTATTTTTTGATTTCTATCTCTCATTTTAAAATCCAAACTTTATTTTGAGTATCGAAATTATAATTTCTTTCATTCATTGATTTAAGAAATAAATTAGGTGTTCCATTAAATATAATTTGATAAAATATAAAATCTTTGTTGAATTTTGAAATATAAAAATCATATACTAAATCTGTCTTTTCTAAAATTTCTTCAAAATCTGAGATCTTAGAACTTTCTAAAGCACTTATTTTAACTGATAATGTAAGTTTTATTGATGTATTTATTTGATTAGAATTTTTCCAAAAATTTTCATAAACTTTTTTTAATTCTATAATTGTATTGTTAAGTTTTAATTGATTGTCAAAATCAAAGTTTAAAAAGGTTTGATTGCTTAATTTAACTTCTTGGTTTATATCAATTTTTGACAAAATTCTTAATTCTTCATCGTTTTTAAATATTAAAGCTATAATCGAGTCTGATAAATCATATTTATTAATTATTTCTTTAAAATCGTACTGCTCTATGAACTCAAACTTATTTTTAATCAAATTTATATCTTCTAAATCTTCTGTCGGCAAAATATACTCAAGTAGATAATGTTTTTCTTTTTGATTGTTCCAATTTTCAAAAAACTTATTTTCTGTAAATATCAATAACTCTTTTTTATTTTCATCTATAATTACTGGCATAAATAAAATTTTTTTTTTTTTAGGAATTGATGGAAATATATTTTTACTCTCAAGATAGTTATAAACTTTTTTTTTATTGAAAGAGACACCTAAATTTACATAATAAATTTCATCTATAAACTTTTCTTCTTTAATTGAGAAAGACTCAATCATGCCCTTTATTTCATTTAATCTGATATTTTTAGTTTTTTCTTGATCAATTGTTTGGACTACTAGTAAAATTAATTCATTAAAAGCTTTTTTAAAACCTTCATTAATTATTTCATTTTTATCAAAATTAATCTCAAATGGTCTTGAAATTTCTATGTTATCTACATTAAAAGCTCTAGCATTCACATTAGTTGTGGAAAAAAAAAATATTGATAGAGATAGAAATATAAAAAATATGTATAAGTTTTTCAGATAATAATAAATATTAAATTTCATGATACATAGTAATGAATAAAAGTTTATTTACATACAAAAAAAGTGGTGTTGATATCGGCGCAGCTGATAAATTTGTTAAGTTCATTTCTAATATTTCATCAAATAAAAAAGGCAAAAAAAAGTTGAGTAATATTGGTGGTTTTGGATCGGTAACAAATATTCCAAATAATATTGCCAACCCTAAAATTGTAGCATGCACAGATGGTGTGGGAACAAAAATAGAAATTGCCAACCTCTTAAACAAGTTCGATACTATTGGTATTGATCTTGTTGCTATGAGTGTGAATGATTTGATTGTTCAAGGGGCTAAGCCACTTATTTTTTTAGATTACATTTCAATAAATAAAATAAATTTACCTAAATTAAAATCTATAATGAAAGGAATTATAAAGGGATGTAAAATTTCAGATTGTGAGTTAGTTGGTGGTGAAACGGCTGAAATGCCAGGAACTTATGAGAAAGGTAAATTTGATATTGCAGGATTTGCTGTTGGTCTAGTTGATGAACAAAATTTGCTTAATAAAAAGAAGATTAAAAATGACAATCTTATATTGGCCATACCTTCTAGTGGTTTACATTCCAATGGATTTTCACTTGTAAGACAAATAATAAAAAAAAAGAAAATTAATATTAAAAAAAATAATTTTTTGAAAAAGGAGCTTATTAAACCAACAAAAATTTATGTCAAAGAAATTTTAAGTTTACGCAATAATAATCTAATAAATGGATGTGCAAATATTACAGGAGGTGGTTTAGAAGATAACATTAAAAGAATTATTCCAAATGACCTTTGTGCTGAAATAGATCTCAATAAATTAAAACCTCTTAAAGTATTTAAATGGCTTAAAAAAAATAATTTAAATGATCAAGAAATGCTAAAAACTTTTAATTGTGGAGTTGGATTTTGTTTGGTAGTCGACAAGATGAATTTAAATAAAATATCAAAATATTTTTCTAGAGAATTTAAACCCTATGTAATAGGAAAAATATCTAAAAAAAAGTTCAAAGTTAAATTTCATGAAAAAATTAAATGGTTTTGAAAAACTAAAAACTTCTGTTTTCATTTCAGGAAAAGGAAGTAATTTTTATAATTTAATCAAATTTTCTCTAAAAAAAAATTCACCCATAAGAATTAAACTATTAATTTCAAATAATTCAAATGCTGAAGGTCTTAAGTATGCTAAAAAATTTCATATTAAAAAAAAAATTTATAATTATAAAAATAGATTGAGTACTGAAAAAAAAATAATTTCTGAATTAGAAAAGAATAAAATTAAACTTATCTGTTTAGCAGGTTATATGAAAGTTCTTTCTAAAAATTTTATCAAATCTTTTAAAGGTAATATTTTAAATATCCATCCATCTTTGTTACCAAAATATAAAGGTCTTAATACTCACGAAAGGGCCATAAAAAATAAAGATAAAATTTCAGGATGCACTGTACATTTTGTTAATTCAAAAATTGACTCAGGAAAAATTATAATGCAAAAAAAAGTAAGGATCTTTAAGAAAGATACCCCAAAATCTTTAGCAAAAAGAATACTTAAACAAGAACACAATCTTTATCCTAAAGCGATAAGAAAATTATTTTCTAATCTTTAAAAAAAAAATCTATTTCGATTTTAGCATTATCTAAACTATCTGATCCATGAACTGAATTTTTGTCAATTGAGATACCATATTTTTTTCTAATAGTATTTTCTTTTGCGTCTTTTGGATTTGTGGCGCCCATTAATTCTCTATTAGCTAATACAGCATTATCTTTTTCTAATATCATTACAACAATTGGTCCAGAAGCTAAATATGCACATAAATCAGTATAAAAAGGTTTAGTTTCATGAACTTTATAAAATTTTTCTGCTTCTGATTTTTCTATTTGAATTTTTTTTTCTTGAACAATTTTAAATCCATTTTTTTTAAAAATTTCTTTTATTTCGTTATCTAAATTTCTTTCTACTGCATCCGGCTTTATAATTGATAAAGTTTGTTCTATATTACTCATAATTATCCTCTATTAATTTGTTTAGTAGTCTTACTCCAAATCCAGTTGCACCACCAGAATTCAAAGCACCTCCATATTTTGAAAAAGCCATTCCTGCAATATCCAGGTGTGCCCATGGAGTTTTATTTAAAATAAATCTTTGTAAGAATTGTGCTGCTGTTGTCGATCCAGCCCCACCCACATAATTTATATTTTGCATGTCAGCATTTTTAGAATTCATTAATTTGTCGTAATTTTTATGTAAAGGCATTCTCCAAACTTTTTCATCAACTTTATTTCCTGACTCAAAAAGTTGTTTTGATAATTTGTCATCATTTGAAAAAAGACCTGCATATTCAGACCCAAGTGAAACTATAATTGCACCAGTTAATGTTGCTAAATCAACAATGAATTTTGGTTGGAATTTTTTTTCTGTAAAAGTTAATGCATCTGCTAAAACTAAACGTCCTTCTGCATCAGTGTTAAGAACTTCAATAGTTTTACCGCTATAAGATTTGACTATATCACCTGGTCGCTGAGCATTACCACCTGGCATGTTTTCAACAAGACCGACAACACCAACTGCATTTATTTTAGCTTTTCTTAAAGCTAAGCTTTTCATTAAACCCACAACGACAGCTGAACCTGCCATATCGTAAGTCATGTCTTCCATAAACTTCGCTGGCTTAAGTGAAATTCCACCAGTATCAAAACAAACTCCCTTTCCAACAAAAGCTAAGGGTTTATTTTTAGATTTCAAACCATTCCACTCAATTGTTACTAAATATGACCCACGAATACTTCCTTGACCAACACCTAATAAAGCGTTCATTCCCAAATTCTTTAATTTTTTTTCATCATATATAGTTACTTTTAAACCAAATTTTTTTAATTGATTAATTCTTTTAGCATACTCATCTGGATGTAAAATATTACCCGGTTCAGAAACTAAATCTTTTGTAAAATTAATCCCATCTACTAAAGAGTCATATCTTTTATTTTTTTTTAGATTAATCGATTTATTTTTACATAAGATATCAAAGTTAAATCTAAAAATTTTATTTTTAGACTTATATTTGTTAAATTCATAAGACTTTAATTTTACTCCATGAAAAAATTCATCTAGTAAAGCCTTATTATTTTTATTAGTCTCTTGAACATTTTTGTCAAAAAAAGTTAAATCAAAAAGTGAGTTTGTTTTGATTAATTTATAAAATTCAGCTCCATTTTTTTCATTATCAATTGATGATTTTGAGTTTGTTAATTTTATCAAAATAACTTTTTGGAAGGAATTAAGATTAAAAATCAAAAAATTTTGATTTTTTAATTTGTTTGATTTAATTATTTTGGTTATATATGCTGATTGTTTTGATAGCAAAGTTTTGGATAAACCATTAACCGTAAACTCACTATCTGAAAACAAAACAAAATTTTTTATTTGTTTTTCAGAAATATTTGTTTTTAAGCTTATTTTTATTGACATTTTATATAAATATGTACTTTAGGTTGTATTTAATTGTAAACTAAAAGTTGAAAATATATAATTACTATTTGGTAATATTTCAATGGAAAAAATTTTATTTAAAAAAATACTTGCAGATTGTTTAATATTTTTCTTAATTTCTTTAATTAGCGCAAGTATTGTGGTTTGGGTTTTTCAAGCAGTGAATTTTCTAGACATCATGATTGAGGATGGAAGAGGTTATCTTGTTTATCTAAACTACACTCTTTTAAATTTTCCAAAAATAATATCAAAGATACTGCCTTTTGCTTTATTTTTCAGTTTTTTTTATATTTTAACTAAATATGAAATTAATAATGAACTAATAATTTTTTGGAGTTTTGGAATTAACAAAATTCAATTAATCAATTTTTTTATTAAAATCTCATTCATTTTAATGATAATTCAAATTCTTTTTACATCTTTTTTTGTTCCAAAATCCCAGGAAATATCCAGAACACTTATGAAAGACTCTAACGTTGATTTATTAGAAGATTTTATAAAACCAAAAAAATTTAATGATATTATTAAGAATTTAACAATTTATGCTGAGGAAAAAAATTCTGATGGTCTTTTAAAAAATATTTATTTAAAAAAAGACACTGGAGAAAAATCTTTTCAAATTACATTTTCTAAAAGTGGTAGATTTGTTTTAAAAGGTAATAGTAGAATATTAGAATTATATGATGGTAAAACTATCAATAATATTAATAATAAAATTTCGACCTTCAATTTTGAAAGATCTGATTTTAATTTAACAAACTTAGACTCAGATATTGTTGTTGTTAATAAATTGCAAGAAACTTCAACGTTAGTATTATTTAGTTGTCTTAATAATTTATTTTCATTAAAACTTCATGTATTTAAAAATATCGATTTTTCCAGTAGTGCTCATAATTGTTCAAGAGATGGATTAGGAAATTTATACAAAGAGCTTTACAAAAGATTTATTATCCCAATTTATATACCTATATTAATATTGATTTCATTGATGACAATAATGTACTCAAAAGAAAATCTTAATTATTCTAAATTTAGATTGTTAATATTTCTTTTTGGGCTATCAATGATAATTTTTTCAGAAACAACTCTTAAATTTATAGAAAATACTTTTTCTGGAAATTTAAAGATGATAATAACACCTCTTATAATTTTTATATTAATATATCTTTTAATTTTACATAAATTTAAATTAAAATTTTTAGGTAAGAATTAATTTTATGAAAACTTATATTAAATTTCTTATTAATATTTACTTAAAATCTTTTATATATGTTTTTTTTATTATGTTTAGTTTAATCCTAATACTAAACATTCTGAGTGAAATAGAGTTCTTTAAAAATTATGAGGTAAAATCTTATTTTCCTTTATATGTATCATTATTAAATTCACCAGATCTTATCTTTGAGATGTATCCATTTATTTTTTTATTAAGTACTCAAGTTTTCTTTATAAATCTTTTCAATGATAATCAGATACAAATATTCAAATATTCAAGTCTCAAAAATTCAAAAATATTATTGATAATAAGTTTTGTATCATTTTTTCTTGGTGTTTTAATTATCACTCTTTTTTATAGTTTTTCATCTAATCTTAAAAATATTTACCTTGAATTGAAGAATAAATATACATCCGATAATAAATATCTAGCTGTCATTACTAAAAATGGACTTTGGATAAAAGATTTTATAGATGGAGAAACAAGAATAATTAACGCATCTCAAATAGACAATAACTTTTTAGTAAATGCATTTATTAGTGAATTTGATGAGGAATTTAATTTAAAAAGAAATATACAAAGTGAAAAAATTAATATTAAAAAAAAGAAATGGGAAATTTATAATCCAAGAATATTTGAGGATAATACGACGAAAAATCCCGATCTAATAAATATCACCTCAAATTTTGATTATAATAGAATTCAAAGTTTGTTTTCTAATTTATCCTCACTATCCTTAATAGAACTAATTAAACTTCGTATGAACTATCAACAAATTAATTACTCTACAATAGAAGTGGACATACAACTTCAAAAGTTGCTGTCTTTTCCCCTTTATTTCATGTTAATGACAATTTTATCGGCAATAATAATGTTTAATACAAAAAGATTTAAAGGAGCAACTTTCAAAATTTCAATAGGTCTCTTTTTCTGTGTTATAATTTACTACATTAATAACTTTTTCTACGTCTTGGGTGATACAGAAAAAATACCACTTTCTGTTTCAGTGTGGTTACCTTTGCTTTTTTTAATCTTAATAAATATAAGAATGTTAAGTACTATAAATGAAAAATAGAATTATATTATTATTAATACTTTTCTTTTCGATTTTATTGAGTCTTTTTTCAGTTAATGCAAATGAACAATTCAATTTTGATGTTACAGAAATTGAAGTCACAAATGATGGAAACACATTTAAGGGATACAAGGGTGGAACAGCAACAACACAAGATGGTCTCAAAATATCAGCTGAAGAATTTGAATACGACAAAATTTTAAATATCTTAATTGCAAAAAAAAAAGTAAAACTAGAGGACAATATAAATGACTATGTGATATTTGCTGACAAAATCACATATTTTAAAAATAAAGAAGAAATTTTTACTGATGGTAAAACAAAAGCTATCATTGAAAAAAAATATCAATTTGAATCTAATAATACCAAATTTTTTAAAATTGAAGAAAGATTACTTTCAAATCAAAAGTCAACAATAACTGATGATGATGGAAATTTTTATAAATTAGACAAATTTGAATATTTTATAAAAAAAAAACTACTCAAAGGTGATAACATTGTTGTTGTTGTAGATTATAAAAATCCTAATGATGAAGAAAAGGATATATATGAATTTAAAGATGGAATATTTAATCTTGAAAATAAAGATTATGTAGCAAGTGATACTAAAATAAACGTTAAGAAAAATATTTTTGACGTTTCAAAAAATGATCCTCGAATATTTGGTGTATCCTCAAATAGAAAAGATCAAATAACTACAATTAATAAAGGTGTTTTTACTAGTTGCGCTCTTAACGATAAATGCCCACCCTGGAGTATTAAATCAAAAAAAATCATGCATGACAAAAAGAAAAAGCAACTTATTTATGATCATTCAGTTTTAAAGATTTACGACGTACCAGTTATGTATTTTCCAAAATTCTTTCACCCAGATCCAACTGTAAATCGACAGAGTGGTTTTTTACAACCACAACTTAATAATTCAACAGTTTTAGGGACATCACTTCTTGCTCCTTATTATCACGTGATTTCTAATAATAAAGATATGACTATAAAACCAACTTTTTTTGATGGTGATATTTACATGTTTTCAAATGAATATAGACAAGTTAATAAAAAGTCTAATTTTATAATAGATGTTGGATTAACTAAAGGTTATCAGTCATCATCAAAAGATAATAATAAAAATAGTATTGGTCATTTATTTTCTAAATTTGAAGTAGATTTAGATTTAGAAAGTTTCGAAAAAAGTAATTTAGATGTTTCATTAGAAAAAGTAACCAATGATACTTATTTAAAAGTATTTGATACAAATTTAATTTATACCGATAAAGAAATAAGACCTTCAAATTTAAATCAACTTACCTCTAGTATTGAACTAAATTTAGATAACGAAAATATCAATTTCAACTCTGGTATTACAGTATATGAAAAGTTAAAAGGTTTAAGTAGTGATAGATATGAGTATGTTCTGCCATATTATAACCTTGCACTTACTAATTTTTACGAAAATAAATATGGTAATTTTAATTTTTCATCCAATGGAAATAACAATTTAAGAAAAACAAACAATCTTAGGACTGTAATTGATAATAATTTTAATTTTCAAACTTATGATTTTATATCAAAAAAAGGATTTAAAAATAATTTCGGTATTTATTTTATGAATATAAATACTTCTGCTAAAAATGATGAACAATACAAATCAAGTCCACAAGTTGAACTTTCAAATATTTATAATTTCGAAACCAGCTTCCCTTTAATCAAGCTAAATGAAAGTTTTATCAATACGTTAACTCCTCGATTATCATTTAGGCTAAATCCTGGTGGTATGAAAGATTATTCAAATGAAAATAAATTTATTACATCTGATAACATTTTTGGCATAAATAGACTTGGATTGAGTGATAGTTATGAACAAGGAAAATCATTTACTTTAGGGCTAGATTACTCAAAAGAAAATCTTAATGATATTAATAGCTTTTTTGAATTTAATTTAGCTAAGGTTATAAGAGATGTTAGGCAGGATAATATACCAATTAGTAGTTCAATTGGACAGAAAAGTTCAAATATCTTTGGATCGTCTAAAATTGGTATATCAAAATTTTTAAGTTTAAATTATGATTTTTCACTTGATAATGATTTTAATACATTCGAGCATAACTCTATCGGAACAGAATTGTCTCTATTTAATTTGATCACAGAATTTAATTATAGAGAAAATACTGGAAAAATGGGTGATACAAACTTTTTGGAAAACAAAACAACTTTAAATCTCAAAGATAAAAATTTATTAACATTTCAAACTAGAAGAAATAGGGAAATTAATTTGACAGAATATTATGACCTTGTCTATGAATATAAAAATGATTGCTTGGTTGCGGGCTTTAAGTATAAAAAAACATATTATCAAGATAGAGACGTAAAACCAAAAGAGGATTTATTACTAACTATAACACTATTTCCACTCACTCAATATGAGCAAAAAGTTGACCAAAGTTTATACAGAGATTAATTAAATGTTTATAAAGAAATTACTAGTTAGTTTTTTAATCTTATCAGTATTTTCAACTAAATTTTCATTTTCTTACGAAAATAAGATAATACTTAAAGTAGAAAATGAAATTGTTACTACCATAGATATTTTAAATGAGTCAAAGTATTTAAAAGCTTTAAACAAAAATCTTAAAGATATAAATAAAAATGATATTTATGAAATTTCAATTAATTCTCTAATAAGAGAAAAAATAAAAAAAATTGAAATCTTGAATAATTTTAAAGAAATTAAAATTGATGAAAACTATTTAAACCAATTAATAAAAACATCATACAATAATTTGAAATTTCAAAATAAAAATGATTTTGTAAGTTATCTGAATGAAAATCAAGTTGATTTTGAAGTTTTTAAAAATAAGATTATAATAGAAGCTTTATGGAATGAAATAATTTACACAAAATTTTTTAATCAAATAGAGATAGATGAAAAAAAATTAAAAAAAAAAATCAAAGAAAAAAAACAAAAAAATTTAAAATCTTTTCTCTTATCTGAAATCGTTTTTAATAAAAGAAATAGTTTCACAATTGATGAGACTTTTGAATTAATTAATAAAGATATTTTAGAAAAGGGTTTTGAAAACGCTGCTTTGATTCACAGTATTGCAAATTCGTCTCAAAATAGTGGTAAACTCGGATGGATTAATGAAGATTCCATAAGTTCAAAATTAATAAAAGAATTAAATGAAATAGAAATTGGACAACATACTAATCCAATTACGATTCCTGGTGGTTTACTTATATTAAAAATCCAAGACATAAAAGAAATAGAAAATAATGTAAATGTAGAACAAAAACTAAAACAACTTGTTCAGAAAGAGACAAATCAACAACTTAATCAATTTTCAAATCTTTATTATAATAAAGTTAAAAATAACATTCAAATAAATGAATTATAAACCGATAATAATTATGGCAGGGGAGCCAAATAGTATATTTCTTGAATTATATTTTAAAGTAATTAATCGTGAAAAATTTAAAAGTCCGCATATTTTAATCGCCTCAAAAAAACTTTTAAAATTACAAATGATTAAATTAAAATTTAAGAAAAAAATTAGATTAATTGATCATAATCAATTAAAAAAATATAAGCTAAATAACAAATCTATAAATTTAATAAATATTGATTATGAAACTTCAAAAGCTTTTGAAAAAATTTCTTCTAAATCAAATGAATATTTAGAAAGATGTTTTCAAATGGCTCTAAAACTTTTAAAAAAAAATATAAGTAAGAAGTTTATAAATGGCCCAATTTCAAAGAAATATTTTCTAAAAAAAAAATATCTTGGTGTAACGGAATATTTAGCTAAGAAGACAAAGCGAAAAAAATTTGCAATGTTGATTTATAATAAAGATTTATCAGTCTGTCCAATAACAACACACTTACCCCTAAAATCAGTTGCAAAAAAAATTACAAAAAAAATTATTAAAGAAAAAATAATCTTAATTGACAGTTTTTTTAAAAAAACAATGGGTTTTAAACCAAATATTGCTGTAACAGGTCTTAATCCGCATTGTGAAAGCGTTCATAAAGTTAACGAGGATATCAAAATAATAAAGCCAGTTATTAAGTCCTTAAAAAAACTTAATTATAAAATAAATGGCCCTTACTCTGCTGATACAATTTTTTTAAAAAAAAATAGACAAAAATATAATGTGATTACAGGAATGTATCATGATCAAGTGTTAACGCCCTTAAAAACATTATATGAATATGATGCTATTAATATCACATTGGGTTTGCCTTTTATAAGAGTATCTCCTGACCATGGTCCAAATGAAAAGATGCTTGGGAAGAATTCATCAAATCCTTTAAGTTTATTAAAGTCAATAAGATTTTTAGATACGATTAAGTGATAAAAGCAAAAAAAACTTTAGGACAAAATTTTTTAGTTGATAAAAATATTTTAGAAAAAATAGTTAATTTAGTATCAATTAAAAACAAAAATATTCTTGAGGTTGGACCTGGAACAGGAAATTTAACAAATTTTATATTAAATCAAAAACCAAAAAAATTTTATGTCATTGAGAAAGACGATAAGCTTGCATTATCCTTAGATGAAAAATTTGGTGAAAAATTAACAATAATAAATGAAGACGTTTTAAAATTTAATGAAAAAGCATTATCTAATGATAAACTAGTTGTGTTTGGCAACCTTCCATACAATATCTCAACTGAAATATTATGTAAATGGATTCTAAATTTAAAAACAAATAATTTTTGGTTTGAAAATTTAATTTTAATGTTTCAAAAGGAAGTGGCTGATAGGATAATTGCAAAATTTAATACACCTAATTATGGAAGGTTATCAATTATTGCGAACTGGAAATTAGATATAAAAAAAATTTTTGATATAAAACCAAGTAGTTTTTTTCCCAAACCAAAAATTAATAGCTCTTTATTAATTCTTAAGCCAAAAAAAAATTTTTTCAAAATTGAAAATCCAAAAAATTTAGAAAAAATTACTAGAATTTTTTTTAATCATAGAAGAAAAATGTTAAAAAAACCATATAATCAGTTATTTAATGGGGATAAAATCATTCAACATAAATTAAATTTAGATTTAAATTTAAGACCACAAAATTTAGATTTAAATACTTATTATATGCTGGCTAATGAATATGAAAATTTAAGAAGTTAATTTCTTTATGTGGTTTCTAATATAATCAATATCATAATCTTTTGAACCATTGTCTATTTCAGCTCGTATTAAATTACAAATTTTCAAATAGCATTTATTTAAGTCATCATTTATTACAACATAGTCATAGTTGATCCAATGAAGTACATCTCTACTAAATTGTTTCATTCTTTCTTCAGCAATTAACTTGTCTTTCATGTCACGATTAGATAATCTTTCAAATAGAATTTCTTTACTAGGCGGTAAAATAAAGAAAGTTATTAATTTGTAGTCTAATTTTTTATTTTTGATTTGATCAGCTCCCTGCCAATCAATATCAAATAAAACATTTTTTCCTTTATTAAGATTGTCAATAACTGGTGTTCTTGTTGTTCCATAAAGATTTCCAAAAACTTTCGCGTATTCTAAAAATTCTTGGTTATTTATTAATCTCTCAAACTCTTTTTCATCAACAAAATAATAATCTTTGTCTGGTTCTTCATTTTCTCTTGGTTGCCTCGTAGTATGTGATATGGAAGTTTTAAAATTACTCGATTTAGAGAGTAAATTTACTAAAGTTGTTTTTCCTGCTCCGGACGGAGAGGATAAAATAATCATTATCCCATCATTTTTTGTGGGCATTAAAAAAATTAATTAGCTTTCCCTTCAATAAACTTCACAGCATCACCGACTGTTAAGATTTTCTCTGCTTCACTATCAGAAATTTCAGAGCCGAACTCTTCTTCAAAAGCCATAACCAATTCTACAGTGTCTAAACTATCTGCTCCTAAATCATCAATAAAACTTGAATCCTCTGTTACCTTTGCTTCGTCTATACCCAAGTGATCTGCAACTATTTTTTTAACTTTGTTTGAAACATCTTCTGACATATTGATCCTTTTTGTTTTAAATTCTTAATAGTTCAAAAACCTATTTTGTCAAGCCATATACATGCCCCCATTAACATGCAATGTTTCTCCATTAATGTAATCAGACTGACTAGAAGATAGAAAAAGAACAGCATTTGCGATATCTTCTGGTTCCCCTAATCTACCTGATGGAATTTTAGAAGTAATAATTTCTTTGTATTTTTGATCTATTTTATCTGTCATTGGAGACCTGATAAAACCAGGAGATATACAATTAATATTAATATTCTTTTTTGCATATTCAATTGCTAAACTTTTAGACATCGCAACAATACCAGCTTTAGCCGCAGTATAGTTAGCTTGCCCCAAATTACCAGTGTGCCCGACTACAGAAGTGATGTTAATTATTTTCCCTGATTTATTTTTAAGCATTTTCTTTATTGCAAACTTACTTAATAAAAAAGTAGATGTTAAATTTATATCTATAACTTTTTTCCATTCTTCTATGCTCATTCTTATAGCCAAATTATCTTGAGTGATACCAGCGTTATTAACTATACAATCTAAGTTTCCACCAAGTTCATTTGATGCATCCTCTATAAATTTCTCAATTTTTTCAGTTTGCGAAATATCAAATTTTAAAATTTTTATATTTTTAAATTTTGTTTTTAAACCTTGTAATTTTTCTATTCTTGTTCCTGATGCTAAAATATTAACACCATTTTCATCAAGCTTTTTAACGATTGAATTTCCAATTCCACCTGATGCTCCAGTAATTATCATATTTTTATTTTTAAGATTATTCATATTTTCAAATCTTTTATATCACTCTCTTGATTTATTGTACTTATTTTTACATTTCTATTAATTCTCTTAACTAATCCTGATAATACTTTACCAGGTCCTACTTCTATAAAATGATTTACACCTTCATTTACCATTTTATTAACACTTTCTCTCCATCTTACTTTATTTTCAATTTGATCTATAAGTAATTCCTTTAATTTATCTTTATCTGAAATTTCATCAGCAGTCACATTTGAAATCAATATGTTACTACCATTTATCAGACTTACTTTTTCGAACTCTTTCTTCATAATTTCTGTAGCTGAGCTCATTAATCCACAATGAAAAGGTGCGCTGACTGGTAGTTTTATATTCTTAATACTATTTGATTTTAAAATACTAATCAATTTATCTAGATCATTATTTTTTCCACTTAAAACAATTTGTCCATCTGAGTTATCATTTGCTATCTGAACTATAAAATCATTTTTATTTTCTTCTAAAATTTTTTCTATTTGAGTTATATTTGAACCTAGAACTGCTAACATGCCACCTTCGCCTTTAGGAACTGCATTTTGCATTGCATCACCTCTTGCCCTTAAAAGTTTTAAAGTGTCTGAAAAATTAAGATATCCCGCAGAGGATAATGCTGAATATTCACCTAAAGAATGTCCAGCAAAATATTTTGCTTTATTTAAATCTATTTTAAATTCTTTTGTTACTACATTAAATATAGAGTAACTTATTAAAAATATTGCAGGTTGAGTATTGATTGTTAGATCTAGGTCATTTTTTGGACCATCTAGAATAACTTTTGATAATGAGAAATTTAAAACAGCATCAGCCTCTTTAAATAAATCTTTTACTAAATCAAATTTGTCAAAAAACTCTTTTCCCATCCCAACTATTTGAGATCCTTGACCTGGAAAAATTACTGAAAACATCTAAAAAGACCTATTTTTTTTGTCCATTTAACTATTGTAATTAAATAATTATAATAGTATATCCTCATTTTTTATTAAATAACTATAATGAATTTATACGAACACACGATAATTGCCAGACAAGATACATCCCCAAGTGAAATAAAGTTACTTACAGAAAAATACTCTAAAATAATTGAAAAAAATGATGGTGAAGTAGTTAAAACAGAGAATTGGGGATTGTTAAATTTATCATATTTAATTAAAAAAAATAAAAAAGGTAGCTATATTCATTTCAAAATTAAAGGTAGTGGAAAAGTAATTGATGAGCTCGAAAAAAATGAAGCAATAGATAAAAAATTATTGAGATACCTGACTATAAAAGTAAAAGAATTTGATCTAAAAACAAATTATTTCACAAAAAAAGATGATAATGAGAAAAAAGAGAAACTTAAAAATTAATTATGCCTAAAAAACAAAGTGGAAATAAAAAAAATAAACAAAGTAACTTTGCAAAACTAAGCATT
Source organism: uncultured Pelagibacteraceae bacterium (assembly GCA_902570425.1). Classification (GTDB taxonomy): domain Bacteria; phylum Pseudomonadota; class Alphaproteobacteria; order Pelagibacterales; family Pelagibacteraceae; genus Pelagibacter. The sequence goes on along the minus strand of CACFYB010000006.1, from coordinate 15,990 downwards.
TTTCAACCTAATAAATATAAATTTAAAAAAAGTTGCCCACTTTCAATTAAAGGTGCTCCTATAATAGATTATAAAAACATTAAACTTTTAAAAAAATATGTCTCCGAGAATGGTAAAATATTACCTTCCAGAATTACAAATATAAGTCAAAAAAAACAAAGAGAGTTATCTTTATCAATTAAAAGAGCAAGAAATTTAGCATTAATCTAATATGAAAGTAATATTACTAGAAAATATAAAAAAAATTGGTTCAATTGGTGAAATTATAGATGTGAAAAGAGGATTTGCCAGAAATTATTTAATTTCAAATAAAAAAGCTTTGTACGCATCTAAAGAAAATATTAATCAAGTTCAAAAAATTAAAAATGAGCTTGCTAAAAAAGACAATGATAAAAAACAGGAAGCTAAGAAAATATTCGAGCAAATAAATAAAAAGCAATATATTACAAAAAAACTTTCAACTGAAAATAATGAATTATATGGTTCGGTAAAACCTACTGAAATAGCAAAATTAATAAAATCTTTAGATAACTTAGACATTAAACCTTCAATGATACAGCCAATAAAAGAAATAAAATCTATAGGAAAATTTAAGGTAAAAATTTTTTTACACTCAGAAGTTGATGCTGAAATTATAATAAATGTTGAAAATTCAGAGACAATCCAGTAATTATACAATTTTTTCCCCAAAGTTTTTTTTGAATATGCAATATTAATTTTTTGTGTATTTTAATTTTAAATGGAAAATAACTTAAGTATTGTTCAAGATAAATTTAAAGAACTTCCAAATAACATTGAGGCTGAACAAGCAGTAATAGGATCTATTTTAGTAACTAATGAAATATTTGATGAAATTAATACAATTATTTCAAGTAATAACTTTTATGATCCAATGCACCAAAAAATATTTAATTCTATTGAAAATTTAATCTATAAGGGAATGCTAGCTAATCCAATTACTTTAAAAAATTATTTTTTAGATGAAAAAGATGACATTAATATTCCAGAGTACTTAGTCAAAGTAACTAAATTTTCAACTTCATCAAGACAGGCCATAGAGTATTCTAAAATAATTTACGATATGTTTGTTAGAAGAGAACTAATAAAAATATCTGAGCAAACAATTGATACAGCAAAACTAAATGATTTAAATACCAATGGTCAAAACATAATTGAAAACTCAGAGAGACTTTTATTTGATTTAGCTGAAAAAGGAACTTTTAATTCATCTTTAATTAAATTTGATGATGCAATGAAACAAACTATAGAGATGGCTTCCGCGGCATATAAAAATGAAGAAGGTATAGTTGGTGTTCCAACTGGACTTAGAGATTTGGATGATAGACTTGGCGGTCTTCATCAATCAGATTTAATTATAATAGCTGGTAGACCCTCAATGGGTAAAACAGCATTAGCGACAAATATTGCGTTCAATGCTGCAAAAAAATTACAAGACAGCGGAAAAAAATCTTCTATCGCTTTTTTTTCATTAGAAATGTCGTCTGAACAATTATCAACTAGAATATTAGCTGAACAATCAAGAATTAAGTCTAATGACATAAGACGTGGAAGAATTTCAGACGAACAATTTGATAAATTTATTGAAACTTCAAAGAATATAGCTGAACTCCCACTTTATATTGATGAAACACCAGCTATTAGTATTGCAGCAATGAGTAATAGAGCAAGAAGAATTAAAAGGTTATTCGGTCTTGATATGTTAGTTGTTGATTATATTCAATTAATGAGAGGGACTTTGAATAATAAAGATGGGAGAGTCCAAGAGATTTCAGAGATAACTCAGGGATTAAAAGCAATAGCAAAAGAATTATCTGTACCTGTTATTGCACTTTCACAATTATCTAGGGCCGTCGAACAAAGAGATGATAAAAAACCTCAGTTATCTGATTTAAGAGAGTCAGGTTCAATTGAGCAAGATGCCGATGTTGTGATGTTTGTTTACAGAGAAGCTTATTATTTAGAGAGAAAAGAACCAAGACCTGCAACTGTGGAACATGCTGAATGGCAGGCAAAAATGAATGAAGTTTCAAATTTAGCGGAAATAATTATTGGTAAACAAAGGCATGGACCTACTGGCAATGTAATGCTTGAGTTTGAGGCAATGTTTACTAAATTTAAAGATACTCAAAATAGCTAAATTCTCATATAAATGAAGTTAAATGATTACCCAATTTTATCAAAATTTTATTTTAAAAAATCCAAAATCAGTTCTCATTACATTATTTATTGCCCTATTTATTTTTGGATATAATTCAAAAGATTTTAGATTAGATGCTTCTTCTGACACTCTTTTGATAGAGGGTGATCCGGATCTAAAATATTTTCAGGAAGTATCTGAGAGATATGGTTCAAAAGAATTTCTTATTTTAACCTATACGCCTAAAGATGAAATGATCTCTGAAAGTTCAATTAACAATCTTTTAAGTCTAAAATACAAAATTCAAAGCTTAGATTGGGTCCATAGTGTTGTGACATTATTAGATGTCCCGCTACTAAATAATTCTGAGGCACCATTACAGGAAAGACTAGAAAATTTTAAAACTCTCAAAGATGAGGATGTAGACAAAAATAGAGGATTTAAAGAAATAATAAGCAGTCCAGTATTTAGAAACTTTGTTATAAGTGAAGATGGTAAAACTAGTGGAATTATAGTTTATATAAAAAAAGATCTTTTACTAAAAGATATCAAGAATAACTCAAAAACAGAAATTCAAAATTACAGAGATCAATTAAAGAAAAAAAATCATCAAAATATTGTTGAAATTAGAGATGTAATAAAAAGTTATGAAAATATTGGTAAAATACATTTGGGTGGTATACCTATGATTGCCGATGACATGATGTCATTTATAAAAAGTGATATAATTGTTTTCGGCTTAGGTGTTTTGTTATTCATTATTGCAACTCTTTGGTTTGTTTTTAGAAAATTAATTTGGATTTTAGTACCAATAAGCAGTTGTTTTTTTTCTGTAACAATCATGATTGGTCTTCTTGGGTTAATAGGTTGGAAAGTTACTGTTATTTCATCTAATTTTATTGCTTTAATGTTAATTCTCACAATGGCAATGAATATACATATGAGCACTCGTTTTTTACAGCTCAGAGATAATTTTCCTAACAAAAATATCTTAGATTTAATTATCTTAACTACAGAAAAAATGTTTTGGCCAATTTTATATACGGCCTTAACTACAATTATAGCTTTCTTGTCTTTAATTTTTAGTGAAATAAAACCGATTATTGATTTTGGATGGATGATGACAATGGGTTTAATAACCTCATTTATTATTACTTTTACATTACTACCAGCTCTTATAAATTTTGTACCAAAAAAAAATATTTTTCTCGATGAATATAAAAGCTCAAAAATAACATCTTTTTTTTCCTCTGTTTCACAAAAAAATCATAAAACAATCTTTTTTATAACATTCGTAATAATAATTTTGAGTATAATTGGAATTAGTAGACTTCAAGTAGAAAACAGCTTTATTAATTATTTTAGTAAAAATACTGAAATTTATAAAGGGATGAAATTAATTGATGAAAAACTAGGAGGAACTACACCATTAGAAGTAATTCTAAAATTTCCAAAAAAAAAAGAAAACGAAGATGGGGATGAATTTGAAGATTGGGATGATGATAATAGTAGAGAAAATGAGGAAAAATATTGGTTCACTAAAGATAAAATAGATAAAATTTCTCTCGTCCATAATTATTTAGATAGCCTCCCTCAAATTGGAAAAGTTTTGTCTTTCTCATCAATTATAGACGTTGCAACTTTATTAAATAATAATAAACCCTTAGGGACTTTAGAAATGGGAGTTTTGTATTCTAAAATACCCAACACTATAAAAAAAGATATAATAGATCCTTACATTTCGATTAAAGACAATGAGGCGAGGATAAGCCTAAGAATAATAGATTCACAAGAAAATCTTAGAAGGAACGATTTAATAAATAAGATTAGATTCGATCTTAAAAATAAAATAGGATTAAATGAAGAAAACTTTAAACTTGCTGGAGTTTTGATTTTATTTAATAATTTGCTTCAAAGTCTATTCAAGTCTCAAATTTTGACATTAGGATTGGTAATGATCGGTATATTCACTATGTTCTTAATTCTTTTTAAAAATATTAAACTATCTTTAATTGGTGTTGTTCCAAATTTTATAGCTGCTTTTTTCATTTTGGGAATAATTGGATTGATCGGAATTCCATTAGATATGATGACAATTACAATTGCTGCAATAACTATTGGAATAGCTGTAGACAATAGCATACATTATATTTACAGATTTAAAGAAGAATATAGTAAAATACAAAATTACAATGAAACTATAAAAATTTGCCACTCAACTGTTGGTAGGGCAATTTTAAATACCTCCATCACGATTGTTTTTGGTTTTGCAATATTAATTTTATCAAAATTCATTCCAACAATTTATTTTGGAATTTTTACTGGTATTGCAATGTTATTAGCAATGATTTCTGTTCTCACACTTTTGCCATCCTTAATATTGTTAACTAAACCATTTAAATATTAATTAATGATGTCAGAAAGTTTAATAAAATTCTTTAATTCAATATCAATAATTGATTTAATTTATATTGTAATTACAATCCTATCTTTAATTAAGTGTTACAGCAAAGGTTTTGTTCTCAGTGTCTTAGCTATGGCCAAATGGCTATTGGCTTATATTCTAACTTTAATTATCTTTCCAAAAATAAAGCCATACGTAAAAAATATTATAGATAATGAATATGTTTTAGATATAAGTCTTGGTATATCAATATTTATTATTATAATTTTTCTAGTTTTACTTATAAGCAAAGGTATTAGTAAGGCAGTTAGATATACAGGATTAGGAAGTTTAGATACAATTTTTGGATTCTTTTTTGGATTTATAAGATCATATATAATAGCCGTCTGTGTATTTTCAGGTGCACATATTGTATATAATTATGATAAATGGCCGCTAAATTCTGACAAATCATTGATCTTCCCATACCTAGAAAAAGGTAGTAATTATTTACTTAAAGAATTTCCTAATGAAAAAAAATATCAAGAATCTAAAGAAAAAATTGAGCAATTATAACCCCAAGCTCAAAGAGGAGTGTGGGGTTTTTGGCATAAGCAAAGCCAAGGATGCTTCTGCTCTTACTGCCTTAGGACTGCACGCGTTGCAACATAGAGGTCAGGAAGGGTGTGGAATTGTAACATTTGATGGAAAAAAATATTATTCTGAAAAAAGATTTGGATTAGTTGGTGACAATTTCAATAAAGAAAAAATTCTTAATAATCTAAAAGGTGATTATGCAATTGGCCATAACAGGTATAGTACCACTGGAGAAAATACCCTTAGAAACATTCAACCTTTTTTTGCTGACACTAATGCAGGTGGAATTGGTGTTGCGCATAATGGAAATTTAACAAATTCTATTTCATTAAGAAAAAAATTAGTTGAGGAAGGAGCAATTTTTTATACTACCTCAGATACTGAAACAATAGTTCAATTAATTGCAAAATCGAAAAGAGTCAAAACAATTGATAAAATAATTGATGCTATATTTCAAATACAAGGAGGATATGCGTTAGTAATGTTGACTCAAACTTCTCTAATTGGAGTAAGAGATCCTTATGGTATTAGACCACTTGTGATTGGAAAATTAAAAAATAGTTACGTGCTAGCATCTGAAACATGTGCATTAGATATAATTGGAGCAAAATATATAAGAGATGTTGATAATGGAGAGATAGTTTTTATAGAAAAAGATGAACTTAAAAGCATTAAGCCCTTTCCTCCGAAAAAAATAAGACCTTGTGTATTTGAATATATTTATTTCGCTAGGCCAGATAGTATTTTAAAAGATAAAACAGCATATGAATATAGAAAAAACTTAGGTATTGAGCTTGCCAAAGAAAACGATACAGATGCAGATATGATTGTTCCTGTCCCAGACTCAGGAAATGCAGCGGCTCTGGGTTTTGCTCAATATCTTAAAAAAAATTTCGAATTAGGCCTCGTAAGAAATCATTATGTTGGTAGAACTTTTATAGAACCCAGTCAAAAAATAAGAAGTTTAGGTGTTAAATTAAAACTTAATGCAAATAAATTCACTATTAAAGATAAAAAGATAATTCTAATAGATGACTCATTAGTAAGAGGCACTACTTCTCATAAGATAGTTAAAATGTTATATGATGCAGGTGCTAAAGAAGTTCATGTAAAAATTGCTTGTCCTGAAATTAAATATCCAGATTTCTATGGTGTAGATACACCTACGAAAAAAGAATTGTTAGCAGCTAATAAAACAAATGATGAAATTTGTAATTATATTGGAGCAAAATCTTTAAAATTTTTATCAATAAATGGTATGTATAAGGCCATCGGTTTTGAAGGTAGAAATGAGAGCTATCCACAATTAACTGATCATTATTTTACTGGAGATTATCCCGTAAAACCAATTGATGAACTTGGTGATAATAAGATTACTCAACTGTCGTTATTAAGTACTGCATCAAATAATTAAATGAAAAAAGTAAAATTTACTGAAATGAAAGAAGGTACCAAAGAAGAATATATTTTATTGGATGAATATGAAAAAGAATACATAAATAATACTGCAGATAGAATTTTGAATTTTATGAAAAATCTCACATCTACCTTGGAAGGTTACAAGATTTCTAGATTAGAGCATTCTTTACAAACTGCTACGCGAGCTTTAAATGATAATGCAAGTGAGGAGCTGATAGTTGCGGCTCTATTGCATGATATAGGAGATGAACATGCACCTTTAAATCATTCTGAATATGCAGCGGCAATTTTAAAACCGTACGTCAGTGAAAAAACACATTGGATAATACAAAAACACGGAGAATTTCAAATGTATTATTTTGCTCACCACTTAGGAAAAAATAGGAATCAAAGAGATAAGTATAAAGATCATAAATATTATAATGATGCTGTAAACTTTTGTGAAAAATGGGATCAGGCATCATTTGATCCAGATTTTAAAAGCTTAACTCTTGAAGACTTTAAACCTATGGTAAAAAGAATATTTTCTAGAAAACCCTACTCTCATCTATAAATATTTTTACAAAATATTATGAGTAATTTAACAGATCAGCAAAAAGGTTCATTAATGGCTTTTGTAGCCGTAATGTTCATTACACCAGATTCTCTTTTTATCAGATTGTCGAATATTGATACTTGGGGTTTAGTTTTTTATAGAGGACTAATTCCCTTTATTACAGTTTTTATTGGAATGTTATTAATCTATAGATTAAACTTTTTTAAATTACTCTTCACAAGCGGTTATCACGGTATTATCTATATTGTTACATTTAGTATAACTAACATTACTTTTGTTGTCTCTATTCAAAATACTAATGTAGCTAATACTCTTTTAATGATTGCTACAGCACCAATGTTATCAGCAATTCTTAGTGCTTTTTTTTTGAAAGAACCTCCAGATAAAAAAACATTGATATCTATAATTGTTACTTTTTTATCAGTTATCTATATTTTTTTCGACTCTTTAAAAGTTGGAAATTTTTATGGAGATATTTTAGGATTTATAACTGCGCTTGGTTTAGCTATTGGAGCTGTTACAATAAGATCAGCAAAATCAAAAAATTTAGTACCTGCTGCTGTTGTTGGTAAACTTTTAGTTGCAACCTTTGCTATAATTTTTGTCGAAAGTTTTGTACTATTAAAAAAAGATATTATTATAGTGCCCTTAATGTGCATTCTTTGTGTAGCAATACCTTTTGTTTTAGTCACAATAGCTCCAAGATTTATACCTGCTGCTGAAGTTAATTTATTTTTTCTTTTAGAAACTATAATAGGTCCTATTTGGGTTTGGTTGGTGATAAAAGAGCAACCAAGTATAGAAACTCTTCAAGGGGGAGTCATCATTATTACCACTATCGCAATTCACTCTTTCCTAAAACTTAAAAAATCTTAGACTTGTCACATTTAAGACTTGATTTATTAATACATCACGAATACTTACGTCAGTTCTATGAATAAAGTATTGAAAAATTCTTGGGCATTATTTTTAGGGATGGGATGTATTATGATGGCTTATGGCTTCCAAGGTTCACTTTTGGGCGTAAGAGCTGTTCAAGAAGAATTTAGTTTAACATCCACTGGTTTTATGATGTCTGGATATTTTATTGGATATTTTATAGGTGCTGCCACTATACCAAATGTCATTTCTAGAGTTGGTCACATTAGAGTGTTTGCAGCTTTTGCATCATTAGCTTCTCTAGTAATTCTTGTCCATTCTATAATGATACATCCGTTAATTTGGTTTCTACTAAGAGTTTTAACAGGTATCAGTATGGTATGCATCTATACAGTGGCAGAAAGTTGGTTAAATGACAGATCAAATAATAAAAATAGAGGCAGCGTCTTATCAATTTACATGGTTGTTTTATACGGATCAATGGGTATAGGCATGTTCCTACTTAACTTTAGTAGTCCTAGAAATTTTCAACCATTCATATTAATTTCAGTAATCACTTCTGCTGCATTAATTCCAATTTTATTGACTAAAAAAAAACCACCAACTTTTAAAAAAATAAAAGCTATGAATTTAAAAAATCTTTATGAAGCATCACCTTTTGGCATGATAAGTTCTTTATTTTATGGAACTATACAATCGGCTTTATTTACATTGTTAGCAGTTTATGCAACTTCAATGAATTTTAGTATTTTAGAAATCTCGATTGTAACTTTCCTGCTTGCAATTTCAGGATCTATAGCTCAATTACCAGTTGGAAAACTTTCAGATATTTATGATAGACGAAAGGTAATAATATACTCTACTTTTGGAGCAGCAATATTTTCAATAATAACCATAATAGTCTCACGACAAATGTATTTACCCGATGGTCTAGCAACAAGTAAAACATGGTTTTATATATTTTTTATTCTTTTTTCTTTTTGTAGTTTGCCAATGTTTTCACTTATTTTAGCTCACACAAATGACTACATTTCAAAAGATAAATTTGTTGCAGCTGGAGCTGGATTACAATTCGCTTTTGGCTTAGGAGCTATGAGCGGCCCCTTTTTATGTTCAATATTTATGGATTTGGTTGGTCCTAATGGTTTTTTTATATTTCTATTTTTCTTTCACTCAATAATTGGTATTTTTGGAGTTTATAGAATGAAGATTAGACCAACTATTGATAATCCAGACTCTCAGTTTGTTGCTATGCCTCAAACAATAACACCTGCGGGTATAGAGTTAAATCCAACTACAGAGCCTATAGAAGAGTCAGAAAATCCCAGTAACAACAATGATTATAAGGAAGATAACCACAAAAATAAAACAAATGATTATCCCATTAAATAGTCATTAAACACTTGTAAGTTGTAACTCAAAATAAACACTTAAATAACAAATACTACCAACACAAGTGGTTGAAAAAAAATAAATTATTTGATCAAATGAAATTTATAAAAATGACAAAAAAGAAAAAAAAAAGAATAACAAAAAAGAAAGATAGCAACGGTCTTTCAAAAATAGCAAATTTTACAACCAAATCAATCAGTACAGCTTTTAATAGTTACAAAAAAAGCCAAGAACAGAAAAAAATGTGGAGATCACCAAACGGAACTATTAGAAACATAATAGGTGGAACTGTTTTTAGAGAGCCAATAATTTGTTCGAATATTCCAAAACTTGTGCCATCATGGACTGACCCTGTAATCATAGGAAGACATGCTTTTGGAGATCAGTATAGAGCAACAGATTTTAAAGTTCCTGGTAAAGGTAAGATGGAAGTTAAATGGACATCTGAAGATGGTATTAAAGAAATTAAATATGAGGTATTTAATTTTACTGGACCTGGAGTGGCGTTGTCAATGTACAACTTAGATAGATCAATTGAAGACTTTGCAAGATCTTGCTTTAGTTATGGACTCATTAAAAAATGGCCAGTTTATTTATCAACTAAAAATACTATTTTAAAAAAATACGATGGAAGATTTAAAGACATATTTCAAGAGGTTTTTGACAAAGAGTTTAAGAATAAGTTTGAAGAAAATAAAATCACTTATGAGCACAGATTAATAGACGATATGGTTGCATGCGCAATGAAATGGAGTGGAAAATATATTTGGGCATGTAAAAATTATGACGGTGATGTACAATCAGATACAATGGCTCAAGGTTATGGATCTTTAGGGCTTATGACCAGTACATTATTGACACCTGATGGAAAAGTGATGGAAGCTGAAGCTGCTCATGGAACTGTAACAAGACATTATAGAATGCATCAACAAGGAAAAGAAACATCAACAAATCCAATCGCCTCAATATTTGCTTGGACTAGGGGTTTGGCTCATAGAGGTAAATTAGATAATAATGAGGAATTAATAAAATTTTCAAATAAAATAGAAGAAGTTTGTATCGAATGTGTTGAAAGTGGTGCAATGACAAAAGACCTCGCAATACTTATTGGTCCATCTAGCAGATACTTAACTACTAACCAATTTTTAGATGAAATTGATGGTAGATTGAAAAAAAAATTAAATTAAGGATTTAATTTTTTCAAAAGCTTCATTGATCTTGTTTGGATCTTGTCCACCAGCTTGAGCAAAATCTTTTCTACCGCCACCTCCTTGGCCACCAATAATTTCAGAACTTAATTTAACAAATTTAACAGCATCGAACTTATCAATCAATTTATTGGTTACGCCGACCGCAACACCCACTTTCTCATCTTTATTAGCAAAAACCACAACAATTCCCTCACCTAATTGTTTTTTACCATCATCTACAAGTTTTCTTAATTCTTTAGGGGGAAGACCATCTACTTTTTGAAATCTAATTTTTGTACCTTTAATTTCCTCATCCTTAATTTGATTTTTTGTCTTATCATTTAATATAACTTTAACAGACAGGTTTTCTAATTGTTTGGTCAAATTTTTAGTTAACAATTTTTGATCTGATTGATCTATGTTTGGTTTACCTCCCAATCCAATTATTTGTTTAGTAAGATCCCTAATTAACTCTTCATTTTTCTCAGATGATTGATTGAGTAATTTTTCTTTATTCTTTAAAAAATCTTCTAATTGTTTATCTCTTAAAGCTTCAATTCTCCTTATTCCTGCTGCAATGGAAGACTGACTAGTAATTTTAAATTGACCAATATCACCTGTGTTTTTGACGTGAGTTCCACCACAAAGTTCAGTAGAAAAATATTTTCCATCATCATCACCCATTGAAAGAACTCTTACTTCTTCTCCATATTTTTCACCAAATAAAGCTAAAGCACCATTTTCAACTGCTTCATCTGGAGTCATTAAGCGTGTTTTAACGTCTGTTTTTTTAGATACCATTAAATTTACAAATTTTTCAATTTTATTGATTTCGTCTTCTGAAATAGGTTTCATGTGGCTAAAATCAAATCTTAATCTACTTGGCTCAACTAAAGATCCCTTTTGAGTAACGTGTGTACCCAAAACTCTTCTCAAGGACTCATGCAATAAATGTGTTGCTGAATGATAAGCCCTTGTATCATTTCTTCTTGTTTCGTTTATTTTCATCTCAACGCTGTCATTCAATTTTATTGATCCGCTAATTACTTTTCCATAATGAACAAAAAGATCTCCTAATTTTTTTTGCACATCTGTTACTTCAAATCTAAAATCTCCAGAAATAATTTCTCCAGTATCACCAACTTGACCGCCCGACTCTCCATAAAAAGGTGTTTGATTGGTTATAATCATCCCTTCATCATTTGATTTTAAGTCTTTAACTTCTTTATTATTTTTTAATAATGATAGAATTACACCCTCAGCCTGATTTGTTTCATACCCTAAAAATTCCGTTGCACCTAATTTATCTTTAATTCCAAACCAAATATCTTCTACTGCAGCATCTCCTGATCCTTTCCAATTTTTTTTTGCAAGCTCTCTACTTTCTTGCATTAGCGATTGAAATTTTTTTGTATCAATTGATAAAGATTTATTTCTTAATATGTCTTCAGTGAGATCTAGTGGAAACCCATAAGTATCATATAATTTAAATGCAACATCACCAGGAAGAACTTTATCTATTTTAGAAATTTCATCATTTAGTATTTTTATTCCCCTATCTAAAAGAATTAAAAATTTTTCCTCCTCCATTTTAAGAGTTTCTTTAATCAATGACTCTGCTCTATTTAATTCAGGATAGTTTCCTGACATTTCATTTTTTAATGTTTCGAACAAATTATAGAAAACAGGATTCTTTGATCCTAATAAGTGAGAATGTCTCATTCCTCTTCTCATAATTCTTCTAAGAACATAGCCTCTTCCTTCGTTAGATGGCAAAACTCCTTCCGCAATTAAGAATGAACTTGCTCTTAAATGATCTGCAATGACTCTAAAACTTGAAAGATTGTTTTGGTTTGGTTTTTTCTTGACAATTTCTGAGGTCGATTGAATTAGCTTTTGAAAATGATCTGTTTCATAATTATCATGTGTACCTTGAAGTAAAGCTGCAATTCTCTCTAATCCCATTCCTGTATCTACTGATGGCTTTGGTAAATTAATTCTTTTATCTTTTGAAACTTGTTCGTATTGCATAAAAACTAAGTTCCAAATTTCAATAAATCGATCTCCATCCTCATCTTTAGAACCAGGTAAACCACCTTTTAAACGGTCTCCATGATCATAAAAAATTTCTGAACATGGACCACATGGTCCTGTTTCGCCCATAGACCAAAAGTTATCAGATGTTGAAATTCTTATAATACGATCATCATTAAAACCCGCAATTTTCCTCCAAAAATTAAAGGCTTCATCATCTTCATGAAAAATAGTTACATAAAGTTTGTTTTTATCTAAACCAAAATCTTTAGTAATTAAATCCCAAGCGTAATATATTGCTTTCTCTTTAAAATAATCACCAAAAGAAAAATTTCCTAACATCTCAAAAAATGTATGATGTCTTGGTGTATATCCAACATTTTCCAAATCATTATGTTTTCCACCTGCTCTTACACATTTTTGTGAAGTAGTTGCTCTTTGATAGTCTCTTTTTTCCAGGCCAGTAAATACATTTTTAAACTGAACCATTCCAGAATTTGCAAACATTAAAGTAGGATCATTATTTGGTACTAAATTACTAGACTCAACAATCTTATGATCATTCTTTTCAAAATATTTTAAGAATGTTTCTCTTATTTCATTTAATGTTTTTTGAGCCATACTTTTAAAATACAGCTTTTTAATTTTATGTCTAGATAGTGATAATGGGAAAAGGCGCTTACAGGAAGCGCCTTTTATAATTTAAAGATGACCTTGAATTTTAGTTCTTTTTTGAAGGACCTGTTTCTTTAGCCGCCTCTTCTTTTTCAGCTACTTTTTTCTCTTTTTCGATCTTTTCAGGACTTAATGGATTTCCCTCAATTTTCTTTGAAATCACACCAGCTTTTTCTCTAATTGCCATTTCTATTTCTGCAGCAACTTTAGGATTTTGAGCAAGATAAGTTTTTGCATTCTCTCTACCTTGTCCAATTTTCTCTCCTTTATAAGCATACCATGCTCCCGATTTTTCAATAATGTCGGCTTTTGCACCTAGGTCAACTAACTCACCCATTTTGCTAATTCCTTTTCCATACATTAAATCAAACTCAACAACTTTAAATGGTGGTGCAACTTTATTTTTAACTACTTTTACTCTTGTAGTGTTTCCAATAATTTCATCTTTATCCTTGATGGCACCAATTCTTCTAATGTCCATTCTTACAGATGAATAAAACTTAAGTGCATTTCCACCTGATGTTGTTTCAGGACTTCCAAACATAACTCCAATTTTCATTCTAATTTGATTAATGAAAATCATCATTGTATTTGTATTTGAAATTGAACCAGTTAATTTTCTTAAAGCCTGACTCATTAATCTTGATTGTAGACCAACATGGTGATCTCCCATCTCTCCTTCAATTTCAGCTTTTGGAGTTAGAGCCGCAACTGAGTCAATTACTATAACTGAAATAGAGCCTGATTTTACTAGTGTATCAGCGATTTCTAAAGCTTGCTCACCAGCATCTGGTTGAGAGATTAAAAGCTCTTCAGTATTTACTCCTAATTTTTTCGCGTAAACTGGATCTAAAGCATGTTCTGCATCAACGAAAGCACAAATTCCACCAGCTTTTTGGGCTTCAGCAACGACTTGTAATGCCAATGTTGTTTTTCCTGAAGACTCTGGTCCATAAACTTCAATAATTCTCCCTTTGGGTAATCCGCCTATTCCTAAAGCTAAATCCAAACTTAAAGATCCTGTAGATATCGACTCGATATCCATGGCTCTTTTCTCACCTAGCTTCATAACTGAACCTTTTCCGAAATTGTCAGTTATCTGGCTGATAGCAGCATCTAATGCTTTATTTTTTTCTTTAATGTCCAATTCTTGTTCTTTTGTAGATTTAACTACTTTTAAGTTATTTTTTGTCATTTTTTGCCTCTTTTCTTACTTTTTTAAACACTCGAATCATAAAATAAATGTACACATTTTGTTCTCATTAGCAAGTTTTATTTATTTCTGTCTTAAAAAATCAATAATTACCTTATTTTTAGATAATCGCTTTTCAATAAACCAACAGATTTTAGTAAATTAAATTGAGAAAGAATGTAATTTTTTTCAGAATCGGCCAATGAAATTTGGGCGTCTAATAATAAAGAATTAGATTGAATAACCTCTAAAGTTGTTCGATCTGATCCACTATTGTATTCTGCTACAATTCCCTCATTTGCTATTTCAGCAGCATCTACTTGGGCTCTAACAGAATTTAACAAACTTTGATTTGATTGATAAGAAGACCATGCACTGGCTACTTCTGTTTGATTTTTTTTTAAAGAATTATCCAACAATAAACTTTTTTGTAACTCTGTACTTTTGTTTTTATTTAAATTAGCATAATTCTTTCCTCCAGAAAAAAAAGGCCAGGTTACAGTTGCTTTTAAAACATCTTTTTCTCTTTCATCATAAGTAGAGCTTAATTCATCTGTTTTAGATCTATCGAAAGACAATTTTGCAGTTGGTGCTAAATCTGATCTAGCACTAATAGTATCTTTTTTTGATTGTTCATATTCAAGTCTTGCAATTATTAAATCAGGATTATTTTTTTTTGATATTTCAATAGCCTCACTCAATTCAGTGGGTAAATTAAGCTCTATAATTGAATTTTTTTCTAAACTTTCAAAGTTATTTAATTGACCAATTATATTTTCATAATTCAATTTACTTGTTAAGAAATCATTTTCAGCTTGTATTAACTTTGCTCTAGCTCCTGCTAAAGATGACTCAGATTGAGCTACATCTGACAAAGATATATTTCCTCTTTCTAATCTAATTCTATCTGTTTCAACTTGTCTTTCTAGTAAATTAACATTTGAATTATTGATTGCGAGCTTTTCTTTTGAAGAAATCAACCCTGTATAAGCATCTGCTGCTTTATATAAAATTTCTTGCTCTTTTTTCAATAATTTTGCTTTGGCCAAATCAATTCCTATTTTGCTTTTTGCTAATTCTGCCCCTCTACCAAAATCTAATAATGTTTGTGTTATTGTTATTGATTTAACCTCTGGATCAACATCAGTAATTGTTGCATCAGAACCATCTCTATTGGTTAGTTTGTCTGTATCTTCCTGACTTTTACTACCTTCTAAAGTAATTGAAGGTAAATAAGAACTTTTTGAAACTTTTAATTCTTGTTGAGAAATATTTAAACTTTCTCTTTCAGCATTTAGCTCTGGGTTCATATCATAAGCTCTTTTTAAAGCTGCAGAAAAAGTTTCAGCATTAACGTTGTTATTTAAAAATAAAAAACTTATAAATATAAATAAAATTTTCATCATCTTTTTTTATATACAGCAGATTTGATCTGATGATTACTATTTAAATTAAATATAACTGACGCATATTTTGGCATATTTTTAGACATATTTTGAGTTATTCTTTGATAGG
>CACFYB010000005.1 GCA_902570425.1 uncultured Pelagibacteraceae bacterium | reverse complement strand
GGATACAATATAGGCAAATCAATTAATGAGAAAAATTGTGAAATAATAATTAAAGAAATTTTTAAAATTTCAGAAAAATACCTTTGTAAAATTACTTTTCCTGAAGATGTTTTAGTTGGAAAAAACATGGATGATAAATCAAAAATCAAAGAATTAAAGGATATTAAAGATGATGATTTAATTTTAGACATTGGGCCAAAAACAATCAAAAAAATTAAAAATATTATAGAAACTAGTTCAACAATCTTATGGAATGGTCCTGCTGGTTATTTTGAAAATCCAAATTTTTCAAATGGAAGTAAAGAGATTGCTAAAACTATTATAAAAAAAAATAAAGATGGATCAATATTCTCTGTTGTAGGTGGTGGTGATACTGTGGCTCTTTTAAATCAAATAAACGCAATAAATGATTTTAATTTTGTTTCAACCGCTGGTGGAGCATTTTTAGAATATCTTGAAGGAAAAGAGCTTCCTGGTATAAAAGCTTTAAATTAAAATGTCAGAATTAAATAACATAGCCCTTAATATTCTAAAAAATGGAAAAGGAATTTTGGCTGCTGATGAAAGCACTGCAACAATGTCCAAAAGATTGGACAGCGTGAATGTTGCTTCAACCCCGGAAAATAGATTATTATTTAGAGAAACTTTATTCAGTTCATCAAGTATGACTGAGTGTATAGGAGGGGTAATCCTATACGACGAGACAATTAAACAAGAGACATCAAAAAAAAGTAAAATTCCAGAATTAATTTCAAAAATGGGTTCTTTACCAGGCATAAAAGTTGATACTGGAGCTAAAATTTTAGCTGGTTCTCCTGAGGAAAAAATTACAGAGGGTCTAGATGGATTAAGAGAAAGATTGAAAGAATATTACAAGCTTGGTGCAAAATTTACAAAATGGAGAGGTGTTTACAATATTAGCAAAAATTATCCCAGCAAACTTTCAATACACTCAAATGCTCACGCGTTAGCTAGGTATTCTGCATTAGTTCAAGAATGTAACATGGTTCCAATAGTAGAACCTGAGGTATTAATGGATGGAGATCATTCGGCTGAAGAATGTTATGAAAAAACATCAGAAGTAATTAAAAAATGTTTTGAAGAACTTATTTTACATAAAGTTAACTTAAAAGGAATACTTCTCAAACCCAATATGATTTTAGCTGGAATTAACTATAAAGAAAAAATCTCAAATGAGGAGGTAGCAAAGTTAACTTTAGATTGTTTAAAAAATTCAGTTCCTGAAGAAGTGCCTGGAATTGCTTTCTTGTCGGGAGGTCAATCAGAAATAGAAGCAACAGAAAACTTAAATTTAATAAATAAATATAATAATACTAATTTTATAATGAGTTACTCTTATGGACGAGCACTTCAACAAAGCGCATTAAAATTTTGGTCAAAAGATTTGAAAAATATAGAAGGTACTCAGAAGGTATTTAACCACCGAGCGAAAATGAACTCATTAGCTGCTCAAGGAAAATGGTCTAAAGATCTTGAGATTTAATAAAAAAAAATTTATTTATCTTATATCTCCAAATAAAATTCAAAAATCTTTTTATAATGATTTAACAGAAATCTTGAAATTAAATAAAGTAAGTTTCTTCCAATTGAGACTTAAGAGATTTTCACTTCAAAAAAAAATAACAATAGGAAAGAAAATTAAAAAAATTTGTAAAAAATATAAAATAAAATTTTTAATCAATGACGATGTCCTATTAGCAAAAAAATTGAATGCTGATGGATGTCACTTGGGGCAAAAAGATATCGATTTAATTGAAGCAAAGAAACTTTTAAAAAAAAAAATTATTGGAATTACTTGTCATAATTCAATTAAATTGGCCAAAAAAGCAATAGATGGTAAGGCTGATTATTTAGCTTTTGGAGCATTTTTTATTTCAAGTACAAAAAAAACAAAATATAAAGCAAACCTAAATTTACTTAAAAAGATAAAAAAAATTACTAAAACGCCGATAGTTGCAATAGGTGGAATTAATTCTTATAATTACAAAAAACTTCTATTGAATAAAGCAAACTTTTTAGCTATCTCAGGCTACATTTGGAAAAATAAAAAACTTAAACCAATAGAGGCAATTAAAAATTTAAAATGAAGATAAATGCTGGTGAAATAAGGGTAGGTATGTTGCTGGAATATAAAAACGATTTATGGCAAGTTCTAAAGACTCAACATGTTAAGCCTGGTAAAGGTGGAGCGTTTGCACAAATTGAAATGAAAAGTGTAAACAAAAATACAAAATTGAATGAAAGGTTTAGATCAAATGAAACAGTTGAAAAAGCTTCATTAGAAGAAATAAACTATAATTATTTATATAAAGATGAAAATAATTATTTTTTTATGGAACCCAAAACATTTGAACAAATAGAAATTAAAAAAGAGATAATTGGAGAAAAAGGTAAATTACTGAGTGAAAATTTAGAAGTCTTAGTTAGTTTTTATAATGATGCACCAATTTCTGTAAATTTACCTAATCAAGTTACGTGTAAAATTGAAATAACTGATGTTGCTTTAAAAGGTCAAACAGTTTCATCATCATATAAACCAGCAACTTTAGATAATGGCTTGAATATTCAAGTACCTCCTTTTATAGAGTCAGGAGACGAAATTATTGTTGATACAAGAAATCTTGAGTATGTAAAAAAAATTTAATCTTATGAATTCTATTTCTGCTAATTTAAATATAATGATTAAAGCTAGTGAAAGAGCATCAAAAATATTAATTAGAGATTTTGGTGAATTAGAAAAACTTCAAGTCTCTAAAAAAGGTCCAACAGATTTTGTTACAAACTCTGATTTAAAAACTGAAAAAGTAATAATTGAAGAATTAAAGAAAGCAAAACCGAATTTTTCAATTTTAAGTGAGGAAAGTGGAATGGAAAATAACAAAGATAAAGACAATATTTGGATAATTGATCCGATCGATGGAACAATAAATTTTTTACATGGAATACCTCATTTTGCAATATCAATAGCTCTTAAATCAAATAATGAAATCGTATCTGGTGTAATTTTTGACCCAATTAAAAATGAAATTTTTTATGCTGAAAAAGATAATGGTGCTTTTTACAACAATCAAAGAATAAGAGTTTCAAAAAAAAATGACTTAAATGAATGTTTATTTGTTACTGGTGGCAAAACACAAATTATACCAGATTTACCATATAGAAGAACCGGTTGTGCTGCACTCGATATAGCATATGTTGCTTCGGGAAGATACGATGGATATTTTCAAAACAATCTAAACTTATGGGATATAGCTGCTGGAATTGTTTTGGTAAAAGAGGCTGGTGGATTGCTGAATGATATAAATCTATCAATTTATAAAAATATTAAAATTATTGCTTCATCACCAGATATTAATGCAAAATTGCTTAAAAAACTCAATAACTTTTAATTGTTTTAAAAAATTCTTTTGTTATAAATCTCGTCATGAAAAAAAATATACACCCGAATTACCATAAGATAAAAGTTGAAATGACTGATGGAACTCAATTTGAAACAAAGTCAACTTGGGGTGCAGAAGGTGATTTACTAAAATTAGAGATTGATCCTAAATCACATTCAGCATGGACAGGTGGAAAACAAAAATTGATGGACAAAGGTAGAATAAGTAAATTTAATAAGAAATTTCAAAATTTTAAATCAGAAAAAAAAAATTAGATGTCAAATGCTCCATTAATGCCAATGGCTACCGCTGTATGGCTTGTTGAAAATACAACCTTAACATTTAAACAAATTGCAAATTTTTGCAAACTACACGAAGTTGAAGTTCAAGGAATTGCAGATGGTGAAGTAGCAAAGGGTATAAAAGGATATAACCCAATAATTGCAGGTCAACTTTCAAGAGAGGAAATTGAATTATCATCAAAAGATGAAAATAGGCCACTAGAAATAAAAGGAAGAGATGTTGAAATATCTAATTCTGAAAAAAAAATTAAAAAATATGTACCTTTATCAAAAAGACAAGACAAGCCTGACTCTGCACTTTGGTTATTAAAACAACACAACATTCTTAAAGACTCACAAATTGCCAGATTAGTCGGCATTACAAAAAATTCAGTAAGTTCAATAAGAAATAAAAGTTATTGGAATTACAATAATTTAAATCCTAAAGATCCTGTAGCATTAAATTTATTTACTCAAAAAGACCTAATCGAGGCAATTGAAAAAGCGGAGAGAAGGATTAAAAGAGAAAAGAAAGAAAAAGATAAATTAAATACAAATTAAATTTTAATGAAAAAAAGAGATATTTTACATAGACAGAAAATTATAAAAATGATAATTACTCGTTTTTTTGGAGGTTTTTATTAAAATAGAAGTTAAAGATAACAACGTTGAGCAAGCGCTGAGGGTTTTAAAAAGAAAGCTTCAGAGGGATGGTTTTTTTAAAGTTATAAAACTTAAAAACACATACGAAAAACCATCAGAAAAGAAAAAAAGAATTCAACAAGAAAATATAAAAAGAGTTAAAAAACTAAATAAGCTAAAAAATAGAATTTAGTATACCGCGGGGTGGAGCAGTCTGGTAGCTCGTCAGGCTCATAACCTGAAGGTCGGCGGTTCAAATCCGTCCCCCGCAACCAATTTTATATGTTTTTAAATATAGTTATTTAATAATAAATTTTGATTTTTTAGCATCCTTTAAAAAACCAACAACAGTATCAATTGAGAGATCTTTATAAATTTTTTTAAATTTTTCAATTTTTTCAATAATATTTGGAGGAATTGTAATAATATCGCAATTTAGACTCTTTGCTTGAAGATAATTGTATGGCTCTCTAGTGCTTGCCCAAAGTATTTGTACATTTGAGTAATTTCTGGCCAGGCTTATACTTTTTTTAAACTCTGGAATAGGATCTTTACCAACATCTCCCATTCTACCTGCAAAAATTGATATAATTACTTTAGTCTTTTTATCAATAATTTTTAAAATTTTTTTTGTTTGGTTTGAATTGTATACGGCTGTAATATTCAATTTAATTTTTTTTTTATTTAGAAATTTTATTACTTCTCCCATAAATTTTCCTTTTGAGTCACAAACTGGAATTTTTACATAAACGTTCTTGCCCCAATTGTTTATTTTTAATCCTTGATAAATCATATTTTTTTTATCATCTGCAAAAACCTCTAAAGAAACTGGTTTTTTAGTTAATTTTAAAATTTTAGTACTGTAAGATTTATAATCTTTTGCCCCAGCTTTTCTCATTAAGCTTGGATTTGTTGTAAAACCTTTTACAATTTTTTTTTTATTAAAAGCTTTTATTAAATCTATATCAGCAATATCACAAAATATTTTAGTCAATTTATAAACTCTTTACTATTTCTTCAGTCATTTTTTTTGCATCAGCAAACAACATCAGTGTATTGTCTCTATAGAATAGATCGTTATCAATGCCAGCATATCCTGGAGATAAGCTTCTCTTAACAAATAAAACTGATTTGCTTTTTTCAACGTCTAAAACTGGCATTCCATAAATAGGACTTTGTGGATCAGATTTAGCTATTGGATTTGTAACATCATTTGCTCCTATAACATATGCTACATCACAGTTAGCAAAATCATTATTGATTTCCTCTAATTCAAAAACTTCATCGTAAGGGACATTTGCTTCAGCTAATAACACATTCATATGACCGGGCATTCTACCGGCTACAGGATGAATTGCATATGAAACTTTGACTCCATTTTTTTTTAAAGCATCTACCATTTCTCTAAGCGCATGTTGAGCTTGTGCTACTGCCATTCCATATCCTGGGACTATGATTACAGAAGAGGCATTTTTCATTAAGAATGCTGCATCATCAGCATTTCCATTTTTAACCGGTTTTTGTTCTTTATTTTGAGTTACTGAAGACTGATCTGTTGCTCCCCATCCTCCTAGTATGACATTAAAAAATGATCTATTCATTCCTTTGCACATAATATAAGAAAGAATTGCTCCAGATGATCCAACTAGCGCACCTGTAATTATTAATGCTGTATTTTCTAAAGTGAATCCTATTCCCGCAGCGGCCCAACCAGAATATGAATTTAACATAGAGATAACAACTGGCATGTCAGCTCCTCCTATGGGTATAATCAATAAAACTCCAACTAAGAAAGAGATTGCAACTAATAACCAAAATACATTTGCAGACTGAGTACTGCATAAATAATAAATAAAGAAAATGATCCCTAAACCTAAAATTAAATTTATTATATGCTGTCCCTTAAAAACGATTGGAGCTCCAGACATTATTCCTCTGAGCTTTAAAAAAGCAATAATTGAACCTGAAAAAGTAATTGCTCCAATAGCAGCTCCTAAAGACATTTCAATTAAGCTAGCAAGTTTTATATTTCCAGCATTTCCTAAATTAAATGCTTCTGGTTTTAGAAAAGCAGAAATTGCCACAAATACTGCTGCAAGACCTACAAGGCTATGAAATCCAGCAACTAATTCTGGCATAGCAGTCATTGGTATCCTAAAAGCTATAAACGCTCCTAAAGAGCCACCTATTAATAAAAAAACCAGAACATAAATAAAACCAACACCAAAATTATTGATTGACAAAAAGGTCACAATTATCGCTATAACCATGCCGGCAATACCAAAAAAATTTCCTCGCCTTGATGTTTCTGGAGAAGATAATCCTCTTAAAGCAAGTATGAATAATATTCCAGATAACAAATAAAATAATGCTGATAAATTTGATGACATAAATTCTTTTATTTTTTCTTTTTTTTATACATTTGAAGCATCCTTTGTGTTACTAGAAAACCTCCAAAAATATTTACTGCAGCTAAAATGATTGCCAGAAATCCAAAAATATTTGATATTTCAAAAATATTATTTGAGGAACCTGCTAATGCTGCAATAATAGCTCCAACAATTATGACTGATGAGATTGCATTAGTTACCGACATTAAAGGTGTATGTAGCGAGGGTGTTACACTCCATACAACATAATAACCTACAAATATCGATAATATAAATATACTAAGTCTAAAAATAAAAGGATCTATTTCCATAATCATTTAATTAATGTTTTTTCTATAATTTCATCTTTTAAATTAATATTAATTTTTTTATCTTTATCATCATATAAATTCATCACAAAATTAAATATATTTTTTGCAAAGAGACTGGAGGCTGAGACAGGTAATTTATTTAGTATGTTTCTTTCACCCATTATTTTTACTCCATTCTTTTCAATTATTTCATCAACTTTTGTTAATGCAGTATTTCCTCCTTGTACAGCAGCCAAATCATAAATAATTGTTCCTGACTGCATTTTATCTATCATTTTATCGTGAATAATTACAGGAGCTTTTTTTCCTGGGATTAATGCAGTACAAATTACTATATCTATTTTTTTTAACGTTTCTTCTAATAACTTTTCTTGTTTTTTTTTAAAATCTTCAGAGGTTTCTTTTGCATACCCACCTTCGGTTTCCATATTTTCTGAACCCTCAACAACTAAAAATTTACCTCCCAAGCTTTCAACTTGTTCCTTTGACGCCATTCTAACGTCAGTGGCAAACACAATTGCACCCATTCTTTTTGCTGTCGCAATTGCCTGAAGACCAGCAACTCCAGCACCAACTACCAAAACCTTTGCAGCTGGCACAGTTCCTGCAGCAGTCATCATCATTGGTATAGCTTTTTCAAAATTAGCAAAGGACTCAATTACAGCTTTATAACCTGCAAGGTTTGCCTGAGATGAAAGAATGTCCATTGATTGTGCCCTAGTAATTCGAGGTAATAATTCTAAAGAAAATAAATTAATTTTTCTTTTTAAAAGATCTTTTATAAGATTATTATTTGCATACGGATTAAGAGATCCAACTAATATTTGGTTTTCTTTAATATGACTTAACTTTTCTTGTGATGGTAAACCTACTTGAGTAATGATATCACCTCCATCGAAAATTAATTTTTCATCTTGTAATATTTTTACACCTAGATCTTTGTAAATATTATCTTTAAATCCTAAATGCTCACCATAATTTTCTTGTAAAGTAATTTCAAAACCACTTGCCAAAAATTTTTTAGCGATCTCGGGAGTAATTGAAATTCTTTTTTCTATATTCTTATCTTCAGAAATTGAAACTATTCTCATAAAAATCTATAATAAAAATATTGCCATAAAAACTAAAATTAACACAACAATAATAGTGCCCCACAAGACAAATTTTGTAAAATTATTCCAAGTTTTTTTATGGTTTTCATTATCCATAAAACTACTTTTGTCTAGCTTTAAACTTTGGGTTAGTTTTATTAATGATATAAACTCTACCTCTTCTTCTTACAAGTTTAGAGTTTAGGTCTCTTTTTTTGATTGATTTTAATGAACTTTTAATTTTCATAATTTACACTTGTAATAAACGAACTTATATAATCTTTCAAATTTATTTTTCCATATTTTCTAATTATTTTATTATTATTTGAAAATTTTGTTAAAGCTGAGGCATATCTTTCTCCAGGCCTAGATTTTAAGAGGACAACTTTTGATTTAAACATTTTTGCTACCTCTAAAATAGAATATGATTTTTTATTTGATATACTATAATGAGCACATTTATTTCTTTTCCAAGCTTCATAACAAACATTGATGGTGTCATTTATATGTGTAAATCTTCTAGTTTGCGATCCAGGTTTTACTATTGTTAAAGGTTTCTTTTTTAAATATTGATCTTCAAATATTCCAATTACAGTTGCCATATTTCCACTTTTTATCTGTCTAGGTCCGTAAACATTATAAAAATAAATTATCTCAAATTTAAATTTAAACCATCTTTTTAAATTTTCTAATAATTCTAAATTTTTTGATTTTGTAAAAGCATAAGGAGAAAGATTTTTATCCATTCCAGAGTTGCCAAGACTTGCTGAAGTTGCTGAATAAACTAGTTTAATTTTATTATCTAAGCAAAATTTAAATACGGCTTTTGTTCCAATAGTATTTGAGTCATAACATTTATCAAATGCTAGAAAACTTTGGAAAATTCTGGCAAATTCTCCGAAATGAAAAACTGTATGTATCTTATTTTTATAATTAAGTAAAATTTTTCTTATATTAGCTGTGTTGCCATTTAGGTATCTCACTCTTTTATCTTTAATATGATTTTTTTTACTTCCAGTAGAATAATTATCTAAACTAATAATTTTTTTATTTGTTTTTTTTAATAATAGTTCTATCAGATTTGAACCAACAAATCCCGCACCACCAGTAACTATAATATGATTTTTCATTTTTAGAATAGCCTGGCAACGTCCTACTCTTCCATGTCTTAAGACAAAGTACCATCGGCGCAGAAAGGCTTGACTTCCGAGTTCGGAATGGGATCGGGTATTACACTTTCGCAATAATCACCAGGCACACTTTTATTACTAGAAATTTAATAAAAGTCAAAGCTAAATAATAATAATATTAATTAATGGTTTTGCAATAATTTATCAATTTTGTTGATTGTTCATTGTTTTGTAGCCAAAGCATAACCTCGATATTGAGTAGAATTAATTCTTTCTATTTTATACTCACCACTTATTTTAATTTCATCAATTAATCTTACAATTCCATCGAAGTGGTCTTCTGTAACATCATCAAAAAAAATTATGTCACTTTTTTTTTGTTTTTTTTTGATAAAATCAAATTCATATTTAACATCATCATAATCGTGTGAACCATCCAAAAAAGCAAAATTTAATCTTTCATACTTTTCAATTTCTATAAATTTTTTTTTAGTTCTTCCCTCTATAAAATTTATATTTTTTGTATATTTTGAAAAATCTTTAAGAAGATTTTTTCTTGTTGATTTGCCATCTATATCTTTAATTGAATTCCAATAAATTTTCTTATTATGAGGAATTATATCAAAACTAAATATCTTAAATCTAATTTTATTATCTTCACCACATTTGGAAATTAAAACAGATGAAAAACCCTTGGCAGTGCCCACATCAATAAAAACGAAATCTTTTAATTCTTTTTTTTTATTATTTATATAATCATTTAAAATTGAATAGATCAATCTGCCATGTTGAAAATTTACCTCAGATTTTTTTATTGATATCTGAGAAATAAAGGCAAGATCATTTAGAAAATTTTGATCAATATTTTTCAAATTTTTCTTATTTATAAAATTATCAATTGTCTCATATTTTTTTTTCTTAATAATGTTAAAAATTTGAATATAATCTTCTTTGCTACCTTTTCTTGTTTTGGTGATAAAATTTCCCGTAAAATAGTAATAAATGTCTTTTAAAATCAACTTAGTTTTTTTTGGAGTAAATCTTAAAATATTTGTATAAATTTTTTTCATTTAAAATATTTAGATATTTTATTTGGTTATTAGCTTATAATAAAAAGAAAAACAATTAAGTTAAATTTATTTTAATTATTTTATATGTGTGGAATCATTGGATCAATTAATTTCTTAAAAAATAAAAATTTAGAAAATTATGAATGGGTTAAATCAAAAATTGAGTATTTAAAACATAGAGGTCCAGACAATAAAAAAATTTGGAGCTCTGAGACAAATAATATAATTTTCGGACACACTAAGTTATCCATTATTGATTTAAGCAAAGAAAATATTCAACCGATGAGAGATGAATTAAATAATATAACATTAACTTATAATGGAGAAATATATAATTACCTAGATTTAAGAAAGGAACTTTCAAAAAATCATGAATTTAATACTAATAGTGATACGGAGGTGATAATTAAATCCTATTTAGAGTGGGGAGAAAAATTTTTAAACAAAATTCAAGGTATGTTTGCCTTCGCTCTCTTTGATGAAAAAAGAGAAATAGTATTATTAGCTAGAGATAGATTGGGAGAAAAACCCCTTTTTTATTATTCAAATAATGATCAATTTTTATTTTCATCCGAGTTAAGTGCATTTTTTTCTTTATCAAATATTAATAAAAGAAATTTAAACGAAACTCTGCTAAATGGTTTTCCAATTAATAGAGAAGAAACTCTTCTTTCAAATGTAAATCAAGTTGAACCTGGTACATTCGTTAAACTAGATTTAAAAAATCGAGATATCTTTAAAAAAAAATTTTGGGATATAAACTTTAATATAAGCTCAGAAAAATTTGTTAATCAAGAAAAGTTTGATAAAATTTTAAATTCAAACATAGAGAAATGTCTTATATCTGACGTAAGAACTTGTGTTACATTAAGTGGTGGACTTGACTCAAGTTTAATTGTTGCTGTAGCTTCTGGACAAAAAAAAATTGATACTTTCTCTATTGTTTTTAAGAATAAACAATTTGATGAGAGAAAACACTCACAAAAAATATCAAAACAATTTAAAACTAACCATCACGAAATTGAAATCGAAAATTATTCATTTGATCAAATTTTAGCAATGTTAGAAAAGTTTGACACTCCTATTTTTGACTCCTCAATAATACCCTCATATATTCTTTTTGAAAATTTATATAAACATAACTATAAAGTTGCTATTGGCGGAGATGGGGGAGATGAAATTTTTGGTGGATACAACCATTACAGAATCTTAAACACAATAAATTATATTAAAAGAAATTATTTCAATTTCAACTTATCCTTTTTAAAATTACTAATTAAAAAAATTGAAAATTTAAATTTTAAAGGTTCTCAATATTTAAATTTTCTTTTAGATAGTAATTCAATTTACAAAATACCTTTTTTCTTTAAAAAAAATTTAAGAAAAAAAATACTTAAATCTGAATTTTTAATTGATATTAAACATCTTAGTTTAAATAATAATAATAATATCATTAAACTATCTCAATCTATTGACCTAAAATATACTTTACCATTAAGTTTGTTAAATAAATTAGATAGATGCTCCATGCTTAATTCAGTTGAAAGCAGATCCCCTTTTTTGAGTCAAGAAATGGTAGAATTTTCTCTAAAAAATCTAAGATCCTCTGATTTGGCTTCAAAAAAAAACCAAAAAATCTTTCTTAAAAAAATCGGTAAAAAATATTTACCAAAAGATTTTATTTATAATAGAAAACAAGGTTTTTCATTTCCACTTATAGACATAATCAAGAAACAGAATGAAATTAAAAAAATAGAAGAGATCCTTATTTCTAAAGAAAGTATTTTTGATAAAGAGGGGATTAAAATGATTATTAATAAAACAACAAAAAATCAAATAAGACCAGAATTAATATTCTGTTTGTTAAATATTCAATTGTGGATTAATAAAAATTTAAATGGAGATACTATTTTTAAAAATCAGATTGTTTAATGTAAAAATATTAATCTTGATAAATAACATAAAAATGATTTATTAATTATATGAAAAAAATTTTTATTATTGCGATTATGTCTTTACAAAGTCTAAATGTTTTTCATTCAACTAGCTACGCAGAAGACAATTTTATAGAAGCAGTAAATATTTTAAATAAAAAAATATATGCAATTAAATTAGAAGTTGAAAGTCAAAAAATGAGATGTGAACATAATTTTAATATTTCTAACGAACAAGTAGATAAAAAAATTAATGAATACAACATATGTATTAAAAATGTAGATATATTGAAATCCAAAAGAAAAAAAGAAATTATCGAATTTATAACAAACTCGAGATTTTAAGTTTTTATTTCTTTTCTTCTAAAAGAAAAATAAAAAACGATTATAAAAGTTAATAAAGCGGCGGAAATAAAAAGTGATAAAGCAATATATTCAAAATCAGTTAATTGATGTTTTTTAAATCTTACTTTTAATCTTATGTCATCAGTGTAGAATGGTTTCGTTGCTAACCTCCAGTAGAAAAGTGTATTATCAATTTGTCCCTCTGAAAATAAATTTTGCGTTGTATTATCAAGAAAAAAATCTTCAAAAGAATGTTTTATACCTTTATTTAGTTTTGGAATTGTATCTTTTATCCCTTGCTTTAATTTTGGTAAATCATTCTGGTAAAATGTTTTTTTATCTTTAATAAATAGTTTTGCCTCAATTTTATTACTTGTGTTAAATTCCCATTTATAATCAGTCAGATTACTTCTTAGAGTTCTTGTAGCATATTCAATTATGACATTATCTGCAGTCGTATCTAAAAAGAGATGATCAATTGATTTGGATAACCTTACTTCTACTATGGCAATAAAATTGTTGTTGTTATCTCTTTGTGAAAAAAAATAAATTGAGGTAACGCATGTGATTAATATTAAGATAATTGATGTAAGAAAGATTAATTTTAATTTTTTTTTATTCATTTTTGTAATATAAAATTTAATAACATAATTAAATATTTTAACAATGATTTTAGAATTTAATATAAATGAACAAACCTTTAAATATACAGGTGAAACTCTTTTAGATGCATGGAATAAGGAGGAAAATAAAGTTTTTGTTCTTAAGTCAAATAAAGCTGGTAATGAAGTAAGAAAGTTTTATGAATTTTTTTGTACATCATTTGGAAAACTTTATAATTTAGCTGAAGATGTAAGAAAAGGAAATAGAGATAATCAACGTACAAATAAAACATGGATGGAAGTAAGATTCGATCCATCTTTTAAAGATGCCTATAGACATTCATCTGCTGAACAACCACTTCATACTGATGGAAGCTATATACCAAATTTTCCAAATGCAACATTAATGTGTTGTGTTGCTAATTCAAAAAAGGGAGGTGAGACTATTTTTTTAGATGCAAATGATTTAGTAGAATGTCTTAAGGAAGAAAACAATGATCTTTTAATTGATTTACAATCTGAAGATTTAATCCATGAAAGATCTGGTGATAAAAGAATAGAAAAGGTAATTCAACAATATGAGAAAAATAAATATTTGGTAAATTTTAATTATTATTGTGTATCAAAATCAAATGATAAAAAAAAATTATTAATGGCTAAAAGATTTTTTGATTACCTTTGCAAATCAAAAAAAGTTAAGGAAAAGATAAAACATGTTAAGCTTTCACCAGGTGATGCTGTCACATGGAAAGACAGAGAACTTCTTCATGGACGAAATTCCTTTATTGCATCTGAGAGTTCAGAAAGATTTTTATGGAAATGTGCTGTAAATTTAGGTAAATAAATAATTATGGCTTTAATCAAAAAATTTGTTTTTGGAACAATGTCAATAGAAAATAAAAAAGATTCTATTGACTTAATGAATTATGCTCTTAAAAATTTCAATTTCTTTCATATATCCTCAGAATATAAATCATTTAAAACAATATCGAAAATCATTAAAGAAAAAAAAAAACTAAATTAATAGTAAAACTCGCCGAACCAAGTTTTAATGATTATCGTTTTTCATCAAAAAGATTTTTAAGAAAACTGAATTTTTATAAAAATAAATTAGGCTCTGACAAAAAGATTTATGTTCAGTGGATGTGGAGAGGAAACCTTTCTGACGATAATAAAAGAATAAAAAATTTTATTAAAGATAAAAAAAGAATAATCAAATTATTTAATTCTTTATTAAAAGAAAAGAAAATTTGTGGAATATATGTTTTTCCTTACACAACCAAATTTTTGATTGAATCAATTTCTTTCAATATTTTTGATGGAGTTTGTATTTATAGAAACCCTGTTGAAAAAAATTATGAAAAATTTATTAAAAAATTCAAAAAACTCAAATTTTTAGCTATCAGACCTTTTGGTGGAAAATTAAAGTTAAATAAAAAGCATAAATTGAATTTTTTACTGAACTATTCTATTAATTGTAAAAATATAGAAAATATAATTTTAACTTGCTCAAAAAAAAAACAAATTAGGGAAATAGTTTCATATTGTAATGATAAAAAGAATTTTTGATTTAATTTTTATAATTTCTTTTTCGCCATTGATCTTATTGCTTTTTTTTTTCACTTTTTTAATTTGTAAAGTTATAAATAAAAAAGATATTTTTTTTATCCAAGATCGGGGTGGGCACGAAGGTAAGAAGATTAGTGTTATAAAATTTAGAACTATGGATGCTGATACTAAGAAAATATCCGCATTCAACAGTTTTTTAAGAAAAACCAGGCTAGATGAAATACCTCAGTTTTTAAATATTCTTAAGGGTGACTTAAGTTTAGTTGGACCAAGACCTTTACATTTTGAATACAAAGATATCTATACATCAGATCAAAAAAAAAGATTTAATGTAAAACCAGGTTTGACCGGTTTAGCTCAAATTCAAAATTCATATGAAATATCATGGTCTGAACAATTTAAAATAGACATTTGGTATGTAGAAAATCATAACCTTTTATTAGATTTAAAGATCATAATAAAAACATTATTTATAATTATAAAATCAATTGGAAAAAAAGAAATAAAAGATAAAAATAAATTTGATGGAACTAATTAAATATGAAATCTAAGTGGCCAACTTATACAGAAAATGAGATTAAAAAAGTTTATCAAGTTATAAAAAGTAATAAAGTGAATTATTGGACAGGTAATGAAGGAAAAAAATTTGAAAAAGAATTTTGTAACTTTTTTAAAATAAGATACTCTTCTGCTATTGCTAATGCCTCGCTAGGATTAGAATGTGCTCTCAAAGCACTTGATATTAAAGAAGGTGATGAGGTAATAGTGCCCTCTAAGTCATACGTATCTTCCGCAAGTTGTGTAGTGAATGTGAATGCAAAACCAATTTTTGCTGATATAGATTTGAATAGTCAAAATATTTCAATTCAAACAATAAAAAAATTAGTAAATTCTAAAACGAAAGCAATAATCTGTGTTCACTTAGGAGGTTATCCGTGCGATATGAAAAAAATTTCCTCTTTGTGTAAAAAATATAGAATTAAAATAATCGAGGACTGTTCACAGGCACATGGTGCTAAAATTGAGAATAAATATGTTGGAACTTTCGGTGACATATCTGTTTGGAGCTTTTGTAACGATAAGATCATTTCTACATTAGGAGAAGGTGGGATGATCGCAACAAATAATAAAAACTATTATGAAAAAATTTGGCAATTAAAAGAAATTGGAAAGGTAAGATCATTAATGGTAAAAAAATATAAAAATAATATTTATAGGTGGGTGCATAATTCCTTTGGAACAAATTTGAGATTAACAGAGGCTCAATCTGCTATAGGAAGAATGCAATTAAAAAAATTAAAAAAATTTATAAAAATAAGAAATGCAAATTCAAAAAGGATACTTTTTTCTCTTAAAAAATATAAATCGGTAAATATTCCTTTAATTCCAAATAATATTACACATGCCTTTTATAGATGTTATATACAAATAAATCATAAGCATCTTAAAAAGGGTTGGACAAAATACAAAATTATTAAAAATTTGATTGATTATGGTGTTCCTTGTAATGAGGGTTCATGTTCAGAACTATACAGAGAAAAATCATTTAAAAACTATGGCTATTCACCTAAAAATAGATTAAAAAATGCTAGAAAGCTCTCAGAAACCTCGATAGCTTTTCAAGTTGACCACACTATAAATTTAAAGCAATTGCAAAAAATAATTTTATCTGTAAAACAAATTTTTCGAAAAGCTACTGCATAATTTTTAAGAGGTAAATGAAATTATCAATTAATAACTTAAAATTTATTATTAAGATTTTAGCTGATATCGCAATAGTTTATATTTCACTATATCTTGCAATAATTATTAACGCTGAGAAATTTTTACCTATATCAAAATCATATCTAGCATTAGGTTTCATAATTATCTCGATTCAAATAACGATTCTTTATCTTTTTAATGTTTATAGTGAATTTACAAAATTTTTTGATAATGAAAATATTTTAAAGATTTTAACTAGTCTGTTTTTAACATCTCTTTTTTTAATTGTTCTTAGTTATTTTGCAGTAGATAATACAAAACTTATTTTTAGATTTTTAAACACAAAGATTTTAACTTTATATTCTGCTTCTTTCATATTTCTAAACATTTCTCTCAAAATATGTGCAAAATATATTTTGTTTAAAGATGATAGTAAAAAAATCAATCATAAATTAAGAAATTATATAATTTATGGTGCTGGAAGAACTGGTGTTGAATTAAAAAAAATTTTAAAGAATTATAAGGATACTCAAATACTATATTTTATAGATGATGATAAAAATAAAATTGGAAGAACAATTGATGGTATTAAAGTTTTGCCACCAAAAATCCTTAATAATGAGAAAGAGAAAATTGATTTAGTTTTAATTTGTATGCCTAGTGCTTCAAGTTTTGAAATTAAAAATATTGAAAAAAATTTATTTAACTTATCTCTCAAAATAAAGAATATTTCATCAATGGAAAATTTTTTAAATACAAGTAATAACAAAAAGCAAATTAATTTTGATTATAACACAATTCTTGATCAAAGTTTTTCTCCAGAATTAAAACAAAAATTTTTAAATAAAAAAGTTCTTGTAACTGGTGCCGGCGGAACTATTGGAAAAGAACTAATGTTTCAAATTTCACAACTTAATATAGCAGAATTAGTAGCTATAGATTTTAACGAATTAAATTTATCTAAATTAAAAAAAGATTTTAATAATATTTCTAGTGAAAATAAGTTCAAAAAATTTTTTTATTTAATGAATTTAAATAATATTGATTTACTTAAAAAAACTATTGAAAAACATAGTCCTGATTTTATTTTTCATGCAGCTGCTTATAAACATGTGGATATTGTTGAGACTAACCCTATCGAAGCTGTAAGCAATAATTTAATTTCGTTAATGAATATTTTGAATTGTACTAAAAATCAAAATAATCTCACATTCATATTTGTATCAACAGATAAGGCTGTTAATCCAATAAATCATATGGGTAGAAGTAAACGAATGGGAGAAATTATAGTTTGCTCTATGAACAAAATAAATCCAAAAAATAATTATAGTTGTGTTAGATTTGGAAATGTAATTGGTAGCTCAGGAAGCTTGATACCAATCTTAAACGAACAAATTTCTAAAGGAGGTCCTATAACAATTACTGATAAAGCAGCAACTAGGTATTTTATGACTGTGCAAGATGCGGTTAGTTTAACTGTTGAAACAAGTAATATGGAAAATAGAGGATTGATAAATGTTCTCAACATGGGAAAACCTATAAATATTTACTCCATGGTTTTAAAAATCTTAAATGATAGCAATATCGATATTTTTGAAAAAAATAATAATAATCAAGGCATCAAAATTAATTTTATTGGTTTAAGACCAGGAGAAAAACTTCATGAAGAACTATTTCACCCTAATAAAATTTTATCATCAACAGATAAAAAGATATTTAAGGAAAATTGTGATATTAATCTAAATACAAATGAAATTGATGATATTAGAGAAAAGATTAAACTATCAAATTTTAATAATGACATAAGCATTTTACAAGACATGTTTTCAAAATATATTTGATGTAAAATGCAAAAAACAAACAATATACTTTTATATCTAATTTGTTTGATACCTCCAGCTCTAGTAGCGGGCCCATTTATAGCAGATGGTTTTGTTGTATTAATAAATATATTGTTTTTATATATAATTTTTAAAACAAAAAAATTTGAATATTTTAAAAATAAATTTTTTGTATTTTTTCTTATTTTCTACTTTATTTTGATAATATCTTCACTCAGTAGTGAGAATATTTTGTATTCATTAAAATCGTCTTTACCATATTTTAGACATGGTGTTTTTGTAATCGCAATGATCTATGTTATTGATACAAATAAAGAAAAATTTTTAAAATCATTTTTTAAAATAATTTTAATTACTTTTTCAGTATTAACCTTCGATGGCTTATTTCAATATTTCATGGGCTATAACATACTTGGTCTACATCATGTTCATCCAGACAGAATAACTAGTTTTTTTGTACAAGAACTTAAATTAGGTAGTTTTTTGGCAAGAATGATGCCTATTGTTATTGCTTTCTTAATTTATTTTGGAGTAAAAAAAAAATCGTATATTTTTTTATCCGTCATTTTGATTATTTTAGTTGATATATTAATTTTCATAAGCATGGAAAGATCTGCTTTCTTTTTAACAATGTTATCTATTTTATTTATTTTAATTTTTACAAAAAAATATAAGTTAATTAGACTTTTGTGCTTTATAGTGTCTGTATTAATTATTGTAACCTTAACAATTAAAGACGAAGCATTAAAAAATAGAATGATCCTTCATCCAATGCTCGCAATAACAGAAACTCTAGAAAAAAAATATGTTTTGACAAATGTGCACGACTCTTTATACAAAACGTCCTTCAATATGTTTAATCAAAATAAAATTTTAGGTATTGGTCCTAAAATGTACAGAAAACAATGCTCAGATGAGGAGTATAAAGTGGGTACAAGTGCTTGTAATACTCATCCTCATAATACCTATATTCAATTACTAGCTGAAACCGGCTTATTAGGGTTTATGATTTTTATATTTTTTGTTTTATCTTTTGTTTTTAAAGCAGTAATCCATTTTAAAAATCTTATATTTGGAGGAGGTCACTTATTATCAGACTTTAGTATATGTATAATGGCTGCAATATTTATAAATATTTGGCCAATAATACCTACGGGAAATTTTTTTAATAACTGGATATCTATAGTTTATTATTTACCATTAGGATTTTATTTTAGTAATTTATCTTTACCTCAGAAAAATATTTAATTGAGACTTTTTATATAATCTACAAATTCATTAGTAACATAGCTTTTTTCGAAAAGACTTTTTGTTCTTTCTCGTCCTTTGGCACCCATATCTAATCTTAAATCTTTATCATCTACCAATTTTAAGATTGCTTTTTCTATTCCTTCCACATCACCAGGATCATGAAATAATCCTGTTTTAAAGCCAACTGCATCAGATAATCCATAAATTTTAGAAGTAATTGTAGGCAATGCACAAGCTCCTGCCTCTAGAGCTGCCATACCAAATCCCTCTCTATAACTTGGAAGACAAAATATGTCAGCAGCAGCCATAAATTTCTCTGGTTCATTGGTAAAATCAAGGAAATGAATATTTTGGATAAAATCCTCACATATTATCTCAACTTGTCTTTTTATATTTTCTTCATCTGGACCAATAATCAAAAGGTGAATTTTTTCATTAAACTTTTTTAAATATAATTTTTCAACTGCAGATGCTAAGTCTAAAACTCCCTTATCTTTATTCAATCTTCCTAGAAATAAAAGCAAAATTGAGTCTGATGGAATACCTAGTTCATTTCTTATTTTTTCCTTGAGGTTTAGGTCTGGTCTAAATTGATTTGTATCTACACCACAAATTGAACCATTTGCTAAAACTTGAAGTCTTCCTTTTTTGATAATCTTTTCATCTTCTAAAAATTTTTTTTGAGAGTTACATTCTGTTAAAACATTTGTTGCCATAATTCCCATCAATCTATCAATGTTTCTTAAGAAAATTCTTTGAAATCCTTTTCTTGTCACCCATACTTGTCCACCATACCAATGTATTCTCTTTTTTATTCTTGCTAAATAACTTGAAGTCATTGATAAAAAGCCCCCTTTGGGTGTAATTGAAAAAACTAAATGATATTTATTTTTTAAAAAAATAAGAAATAATTTTACTAAACAGATTACATCGTTTAAATAGCTAATTTCTCTTTTTATATTAAGGTTAATTATATCAATTTTTGGTAAAAGTGATTTTAGGTTGTCAAAATTTTGAACATTTGTTATCAAAGTAACATGATAATGTTTACTTAACATTATAATTTGTTGTTGCAGGAAAGCCCTTATAGATATCTCTGTTGATGAAATAATTACAATTTTTTTTTCTATAATATTCATTAATTATTTTATCTATATAATTAATGAACTGACTTACAACATAGCTTTTTTCGAAAAGACTTTTTGTTCTTTCTCGTCCTTTGGCACCCATATCTAATCTTAAATCCTTATCATCTACCAATTTTAAGATTGCTTTTTCTATTCCTTCCACATCACCAGGATCATGAAATAATCCTGTTTCATTTTCGCTTATAGCATCTGTCAATCCATAAATTCTTGATGCAACTGTAGGCAATGCACAAGCTCCTGCCTCTAGAGCTGCCATACCAAATCCCTCTCTATAACTTGGAAGACAAAATATGTCAGCAGCAGCCATAAATTTCTCTGGTTCATTGGTAAAATCTATAAAATGAATATTTTGGATAAAATCCTCACATATTATCTCTACTTGTCTTTTTATATTTTCTTCATCTGGACCAATAATCAAAAGGTGAATTTTTTCATTAAACTTTTTTAAATATAATTTTTCAACTGCAGATGCTAAGTCTAAAACTCCCTTATCTTTATTTAATCTTCCTAGAAATAAAAGCAAAATTGAGTCTGATGGAATACCTAGTTCATTTCTAATTTTTTCCTTAAGTTCTATGTTTGGGCTAAATTGATTTGTATCTACACCACAAATTGAACCATTTGCTAAAACTTGAAGTCTTCCTTTTTTGATAATCTTTTCATCTTCTAAAAATTTTTTTTGTGACTTACTATCAGTTAGCAAATCGGTAGCCATAATTCCCATTAATCTATCAATGTTTCTTAAGAAAATTCTTTGAAATCCTTTTCTTGTCACCCATACTTGTCCTGTAAAATAATGTAACCTCAATTTAACTCTACAGATAAAACCTGAAAGCATGGATAATAAACCAGCTTTAGGAGTAATTGAAAAAATTCCATCATATTTATTTTTATAAAAAACTCTTATTAAACTAAATAAAGCTTTAATGTCCTGAAAATAATTTATTTCCCTAAAAATCTTAAGCTTAATCAAATCTATATCTTTATTCTTAAATAATTTAATAAATTTATTTGTATCTTTGATATTCAGAATTAAAGTTATGGAATAAATGTCAGATAATTTATTAATATAATCTATAAGAAATGAAGTTACTGTAATTTCACTTGAGGTAATAATTGCTAATTTTTTTTTTTTCATCTATTGTCTAAAGCATCTTTTAAACCATCATATAACTTTGTATGTGGCTCAAATCCAAGATGATTCTTTATTTTATCAATTTTAAAATCTCTTTGTGAAATCAAAATATCAATTATTCTTTGATTAAGAGGCAAATTAATAAATATATTTAAAAATTTGACAAAATATCTAATTATTTTTTCATTAATCACAATTTTTGGCTCTTTCACATTCTTTAAAATACAAATAATTTTAATAATTTCTTTCAATTCATAATTACAGGATAAGTTAAAGTCTTCATTTTTAACTTGGTCCTGAGAACATAAAATTAATGCCTTTGAAAGATCATCAATATGGATTAGATTAAATAAGGAATCTTTAGAATTAATATAAAAGAAAATTTTTTTTTTTAAATACTGACTTATTTTCTGAATAAAATCGCTTTTCATACCTCTTCCATAAATAGTCGAAGGTCTTAATATAATGTATTCAAAATAAGCGTTAGCACCATTTATTATTATTCTTTCAGATGTTAATTTTGTTTTCTCATAATAATTTGAGGGGTTTTTTTCCGAATTTTCGTCTATTAATGCTTTTTTTTTATCAAATCCATAAACTCCAATACTACTAACTTGTATCCATCTAATTTTTCTGTGATTTTTTAAACAAAACTTAGATAAAAAATCAATAATTTTACTCAAACTTTTTACATGCAGTTCATTCATTTTATCTTCATTATTTAATTCACCACTACAATTAAAGATAATATCGTATTCAATAAATAATTTTTTAAGTTTATCAGTATCGATCATTAAATCAGCGATAATTAATTTTGCTTTTGAGACAAAATTTTTTCTCGATATTATTGTAACAGAATTTTCATATAAATTTATTTTTGATAGTAAGTTTTTTCCAACAAAACCACTGCCTCCTAATATTAATATTTTTTTATTCTTTAACATTTATTAGTGTATTTTTTTGTATTAAACTCATGCCTATAAAAAAATAGGGAAGTATTAACCATTTCATTCTCCAATAAACTCCACTTTGATAAGTAAACATAGCTAAAATGAAAGATGAAACTATAAAAAAAGTTAAGAAGAATTTAGTTTCATTAATTTCTCTAAATTTTCTTAAATCAACGTTCAAAATTAGTTTAGCCATAATTATTATTAAAATAAAATTTTCTACCGACAAAAAAATATCTTTTATTGATCCAAAAGCAAAAATTGGCGTGAATAAAAAAGAAAAATATAATTTAAAAATATTGGATGAAATGTTGTCCCATTCACTAGGAGATACATAATTTCTTCTTTGAATTTCTGCACCTTCAAAAAAACTCGTCATTATTTTAAAAATATTGAAACTTTCAATTTTATCACCAATAAGAGAGGAGCCTAAAATTACAGAAATAATTAAAAAAGATAAAATAATTGTATATCTGTAAACATTTTTATTTATTACTTTAAAAAAAAAATAAATAAATAATGAAACCAAAACAAAAAATGCAAAATGTGGTCTTATCAAACTGATTAAAAAGATTAATGGTGCAATAAGACTAAATTTTAAGACAATTTTTTTTTCATTCAATATAATGTGAGCAATAAAAAGTAATATTAAAATAGTTAAAATATCTTTTCCTAAATAACTTGTCCAAATTGAAAAAGACGGAAAAAATACTAAAAAATAAAAAAAATAATTAAGTGATTTTTTTTTTGTATTGTTCAAATTTAAATTACTACTGATTATTTTATCAAAGAAAATTAAAACAAAAGATCCAATACATGCAAATAATAAATTTATTGCTAAAAAGTCTAATTGGAAATAAAGATGAAATATTCGATAAAAATGAGAAATTGTCAATATTCCCCATTGTCTAAAATTATAATTATCTTCGTAACCAAAGTCAGGAAAAAAAATACCAATTTGAAAATACGAATCTAAATCATTGACTAATTTAGTCATTAAAAGAAAAATAAAAAGTGCTGAAAAAACAGAGTGATAAGAAAAAATAGCAATTGACCTCTCAAAATTTATAATTTTTCTTTGTGACATTTTAAAAATAAAAAATACAGAGATCAGAATAAAAAATAACGAATAAAAAATTGTATAAAGGTCTGTTCCAAGAATATCTATATCTATCAATCCTCCTGGAGGATCAGTATAATTTATATCTAAGTCAATATTATTTTTTCCAGACATCTAAATAATTAATTACCATTTTCTTTAAAGAGAAACTATTCATAATATGAGTTTTATTTTCTTTTTTAATCCTTTTCCATTTGTAACTATTTTTTTGATTAATCATATTTTGAATGATTCTTGCCGACTTAATTACATCATCCTTTGGAATTATAAAATTTTTACGTCTTAATATTAATGAAGCTTCACCAACATCAGTGGAATAACATATGTTGTTATTTATCATTGCTTCTGCCAAAACATTTGGGAAACCCTCTGATTTAGAGGTTAGTATAAAAATATCAAATAATTTATAAATATGAAAAACATCATCTCTTCTACCAAGAAGAATTACTTTGTCTTGAATATTATAATACTTTAATTTTCTCAATAATTGAGAATTGGTTTTATTTACATTCGTTCCAATT
Source organism: uncultured Pelagibacteraceae bacterium (assembly GCA_902570425.1). GTDB lineage: Bacteria > Pseudomonadota > Alphaproteobacteria > Pelagibacterales > Pelagibacteraceae > Pelagibacter. Next base: position 20,749 of record CACFYB010000005.1, on the reverse strand, counting down.
AAAATTAATTTAATATTTGGAAAATTCTTAATTTGATTGAATATTGATAAAAGATAATCATGATTTTTTACTGGATGATACCTTGCCACATTTCCAATAATAATTTGATCTTTCTTTAGATCAAAATTTTGTCTTTTAAAGTTTTTCCTTGGTAAATAAAACTTAGTATCAAATCCATTGTGAATTAACTCAAAATTATTTTTAAAACCTATGGATCTGTGAATGCTAATTGATTTTTTTGAACAAATAATTATTTTTTTTGGGACAAACCATGAAAGTAAGGAATTGAACATTATTATAATCAATGTTCGGAGTCTGGTTGACTTAAAAGAAATTTCTGAAGTTCGTATATTCCAATAAATATTCTTATTTCCAGAAAAGTAAGCAAATAAACCACCTAAAAAATCAGCATGATACAACCATGTTTGGATTAAATATTTTTTTTTTCTTCTGATTAATTTATAAAGTTTTATAAGTTTTTTTAATTCAATCTTATTTTTTTTTAAATTTATATTAAATATTTTTACTTTTTTTGACCTTAATAAACCTTCATATTTATTATCTTTTGATAATACAATTACCTCATGATGTACTATTTTATTCGTCTCAGAAATAAGCCTATATAAAACCCCCTCTGCACCTCCATCACCCAAAGATGTAATGATATGTAAGATTTTTTTTTTCTTAAGCATAAATTAACTTCAAGATTTTATCTGCAAATTGTTTTTCGCTAAATAATCTTATGATTTTAGTATTAAAAAATTTTTTTCTTTTAATTTTGATTTTTTTTGTAATAATTACTTCAGCCTTAGTTTCATCTAATTTGTTCAATATTGTAAGATTATAGTTATTTTTTAATTTATTATCCAAACCTTCAAAAGATTTTAATAAAACCTGTGTCCCGCAACCTAAAGACTGAATTACAGCATTAGGTTGACCTTCATAATCTGAAAAAGAAACATACAGCTTTGCTTTTTTCATAAAGGGTAGTGGATTAAAATTATATTTTTTAAAAAATACTTTTTGCTTTATTTTAAATTGATTTGCCAAATTTTTAAGTTTTTGAGTCTCACCACCCTGTCCGATTAAAACTAAATTGATATTAATTTTTTTTTGGATTTTATAGAAAGTTTTAATTAAAAAATCCAAATTTTTGTGAGATGCAAGTCTACCTACATATAAAATATAATCTTTACTAATTAATTTTTTTTCTGGTATTTTTTTTTTTGCTTTTATAATAAAATTTTCTTTTATACTTGGATTATTAAATATCTTAATCTTATTTTTATCTATTCCTAAAGATATCAGTTCCTGTCTTGATTTTGAATTTATTGCAATTACATATTCAGCCTGATTGTATAAATTTTTTTTCAAAAAATTAAATAAACTAAATTTTAAGAATTGTGAAAAAGTTTTATATTTAGGAGGATTTATATTTGTTTCTCTTATAATTAATTTAAAATTATGTTTCAAAAAAATTTTTAAAAAACAAAAAAATAAATTTGAGTGAGTTAAGGTGGTAATTATAACTTTGGGACTCCATCTTTTTAATATCTTGATGGTTATCCAAAAACATTTTCTCAATCTATCTTTATTTAAATTGATTAAATCTATCCTTTTCTCAATTTTTTTTTTATTTTTTCCATTAGTATTGCCAACCAAAAAAAGAATGTTCATTTTTTTTTTGTAAAACTGATTGGCCAAAGATATTATTGACTCTTCAGCCCCACCATCTTCAAAAGATGGTAAAAAAAATAAAATTTTATCTATCTTTTTAAAATACATTTTTTTTTAAAAATTGATTATAATTTTTTTCCGAAAGATTTTTTTTTGCAAATAAAAAAGCATTGTTAGAAAAAATCTTATATTTTTTTTTATTATCTAAATAAAATTTAATTGAATTTGTTAAAGATCCTAAATTACCAGTTTTAAAAATTTTTCCAAATTTTTTTTTTACATAAGTTTTTGTTCCACATGTGTCGCTGCAAATTACAGGCATAGAATATCCTATTGCCTCAAGTAAACTTATAGACGCTGGTTCATGAGAAGATGGTAGTAAAAAAAGATTGTGACTTTTATAAAAATTGAAAATTCTTTTATGTTTTAGGTTTTTAATTATTTGAATTCTGTTATTTAAGTTTTTACTTTTAATAAAACTTTTGCATTCTAGATAATAGTTTTTATGCTCATTATTTGAAACTTCGCCTATGATTGTGACATTAAAATTATATTTTTTACTTAATTGATGCAAGCTTTCTAAAGCTAAATAAATTGATTTTCTTCTTTGAAATTTGCCTATAATCAAAATTTTAAAATTCTTTACTGAACGTAATTTTTTTTCAATTTTTACAATAAACGGTAAATAAATACAGTTTTTTAAAAAAAAATTATTTTTTTTTAAAGGTGTCATCCATTTTGATTTAAAAAAAAAATTCTGTAAATTCATTTCCAACATTTTAAAAAAAAATCTTACTCTTTTTTTTTTAAGATGAGAGAAATCATTAGGAGCTTGTTCATAAAAAATTATTTTTGTTTTCAAAATTCTTAAAATTATTGCAGAAATGTAAATATTAATACGACCATAAAGTCTTATAATTGCTATATCGGGTTTAATCTTTTTATAATCATTGAAACATTGAAAAATTTTAGGAAAAAAAAACGCATATTTATTTTTGATTTGAAAAAATGATTGAAATAACTTTGATAAATAACTTTGTTTTAAAAAAAAAGGCCTAATTAAACTGTAATCCTCAATTTTTCCTTTATAAATGCTATTAAAAAAAACTTTATGATTATTTTTTTTTAGGTTCCTAATTATGGGAATTTGATTGGTGTGATACCTTGGGGCAATAAATAAGAACTTCATGTTTTACAATATTTTTTTAAAATTATGAAAAATCACCAACGCATAAAAGCTTGGTGTGGATTCAATTAATTTAAAACTTTTTGAAATTAAAGAGTACATTTTTTTAAAATATTTTTTCTTTTTATTTCTTAATTTTTGGCTTTTATTTTTTTTTATTGTAATATTAAAGAAATGATACAAATTCAATCTTGTTGATCCAAGAGGATAAATTCTAAATTGACAATTATTATTAAAAATTTTAGTGATTTTTGAAATTGAATTTAAATTATAATGACGATATCCATGCCACAAATATGTATATAAACAACTATAGGATGGAATTAAATGAATTTGAATTATCTTATTTTTTTTAGAAATATTATCTCTTAAAATTTTCATAAATTTTAAGTCATATTTAAAGTGTTCTAATGCACTTTGGGTAATTATTAAATTTTTCTTATGTAAATACTTTTTAATTTTATAACAATCTTTTTTTATAAATCTAAAATTTTTTTTTTTATTACTCCAATTATCTCTTTTTCTAATATCAATACCAAGATAACTTTTAAAATTCTTTTTAAGAATTTTTCTTAATAAAAATCCATATTTTCCATCACCACAACCAATCTCTAAAATATCAAATTTTTTTTTTAAAATTTTTCTTTTTTTTTCCCATGGAAAGCTTTGCCAGAATATATCAGACAAGACTCTAGATGGAGAATCATTCATATTCACAAAGCCTTTATTAATTTTATCTAATCTTTCTAATTTAATTCTAGGATCAATTTTAATTTTAAATGATAAAATATAATTAATAATACAAACAAGTATCCAGTAAATTTTACCAATTATACTTAATTTTTTATCACCACATATATTTTCTAATTGATAAGATGATAATAAATTCTTCATCTTACTTTTTTATTTTTTTTCAAAAATTTCTTTATTTTTAAAATAAAATTTGATGGAATAATTAATGAAATAAATAGTAATATTATAAAATGAAAATTTTTAACAAAAAAAATTTTTTCATTGAATAATAATTTAAATTTATTTAAATTATTTCCACTATTTACTAAATAATTAAAAAAGAGTGATTTAATAGTATATTGTTTATAGATTTTACCCATTATTGTTTTATATTCTTCATAGGCTATTTTTCTTGTATTCAGGGACCACTTTGAATATTTTTCAATATTTAGTCCTCTTGTTACTGTATCATCACTGAAATCCATATTATATATTCTTTCGCTTGTAAAAAGTTCTTGAAATTCATTTTTAGCACAAATGTGATAATAACTTAGATACCAATCTTCTGGTTTTCTAAAATACTTAAATTGCTCATTTAAATAAATTTTATTTCTTACTGACAAGTAATCCTTAAATCCTTTATTAGTTAAATTTCTTGCATAATCATCTTTAAAAATATTTTTTGTTTCAAATTTAGAATAGCCATTTATACTTTTATTATTTTCCTCATAACTATAATTAATTGAAATTAATTTTTTATTATCACTAAAATATTTATTTGCATCATTCTTAATTTTTTTTATTGCACCTGGTAACAAATAGTCATCTGAGTCTAATAAAAAATGAACATCTCCACTTATTAAATTAAATACATTTGACTCAATTAAGGCAGCTGGTTGGCCTAAATTAGTTTTTAGGGAAATTATCCTTAAATGATCAAAATTATGTTTTTTAATTTCTAATAGAGTGTCGTCTGTAGACCCATCATCAATTATAAATTGCTCTAATTCATCAAATTCTTGATCTAATACAGATCTTATATTTCGAATAAGTTTTTCTTTTCTATTAAATGTGCAAGTTATTATTGAAATTTTCATTTAACATTTAATTAACTTCTCTCATAATGATCCATCCAAAAGTCAATCATTTCATCTAGCATTTCCTCAAATCTGTAATTTGGCTTCCATTTTAAATATTTTTTAGCCTTTGTGGAATCTCCTCTTAAATACTTAAGTTCTTCAGGTCGAAAATATTTTTTATCTATAAAAATGTGTTTTTTTTTATTTAATTTAAGTTTGTTAAAAACATAATCGGTCATCTGCTTTACTGATCTTGTCTGTCCAGTTGCTATAACCCAATCGTCAGGTTTTTTATAATTAAGAATAAGCCTCATTGCTTCTACATAGTCTTTTGAGTGCCCCCAATCTCTGTACGAATTGATATTTCCAAGTTTTAATTTTTTTTCCAATCCTAGTTTAATTCTTACTGCAGTTTTAACGACCTTATTAGTAACAAAATTAGACCCTCGTCTTGGAGACTCGTGATTAAATAAGATCCCATTGCATGCAAATAACTTATAAGCAATTCTATAATGTTTTACCATATTGAATGCAAAAACCTTTGCGCATCCATAGGGACTTGTCGGTTGAAAAGGTGTTGTTTCTCTTTGATAGCCATCTTTATCAACTGATCTTCCAAACATTTCCGAAGATGAAGCTTGATAAAATTTAGCATTTCTAGAATTTAATCTATATGCTTCTAAAATATTTGCTACACCTAAAGCATTTGTTTTAATTGTGAATTGTGGAATTTCAAAACTTACTCTTACATGAGATTGGGCAGCTAGATTATATATTTCATTTGGCTGGATTTTTTTTAAAAGCTGATGAAGAGATGATTCATTGAGTAAATCCCCGTATGAAATTTCAACATCTTTATCCAAATGTTCTAATCTACTTTTTTGATGTTCAACAGTAGAGTTTCTTCTAATAATTCCAAATACTTTATATCCTTTTTTTGTTAAAAGCTCCGCTAAATAGCTACCATCTTGACCAGCAATACCTGTTATAAAAGCTTTTTTTTTCAATTAGATTCCTTTATCAAAAATTTTACAAATTCTTAATGCTGCTACTGTGGGACTTATTACATTTGCAGTATTTTGTCTAACAATTTTTTTTATCATGGGTGTATATATCTTTCCAAAGTTAATAAGTTTTAATTTAACACTTTTATTATTTAAATATTCCTTAGCACCTTGGTATAAATTATTTAAAGCTGCTTTTGAAGATGCATATAATATATAATTTTTTCTTCCTGATTTGTATGCTGATGATCCTATAAAAATAAATAATACTTTTTTTCTTAATTTTGTTTTTTTATAAAATTTGATAATTTCCCAATTTGGCATTAAGTTTACATCAAATATTTTCTTGTAATCATCAAAATTATCTCCCAGAACACCTGATACATTTATTATTATATCAGCATTATTTTTTTTTAAGATTTGATGAATTTGTTCTTTTGCTTTTTTTGAGTAAAAATTTAATTTTTTTCTGTTATATAAAATTAACTCATAAGGTCTATTTTTTAATATTTTTACAATCGATTTACCTAAACCTCCTGAATATCCAAAAATAATTATCTTTTTTTTAGTCAATTATTGTTTCAACTCTATATGTATCGGACTCATAGTCTTGACCTCCTCTAAGACCAGAGCTAAAAACTATAAATTCATTTCCATCGTCTTTTATTTTCAAAGCATGTATTTCATTTGGGGGTGTCGTAACTAAATCACCTCTTTGACAGAGTATCATTTTTGCTGGGCTATCATCATTAATATTTTTAAACCAATATTCTAATGAACCTTGTGTAATTAACATGTGTTGAGTAGTTTCTTTATGATAATGATTCCCCCTGATTGTATTTGGTTTAGATTTAATTAATGCAACGTGCTCTAATGGTTTTTTATAAAATATATCAGCTATAATACCTCTTTCATCCTCAAATTTTTGAAGACCTTTAACATCATCTTTAAAAATATTTATTTTAATCATTAAAATGAGATTAGTTTAGCATATTTATTAATTTTTAAAATCTTTGGTTTTAAAATTTTAATTAAATTCCAACTTAAAACTATTACACACAATTTTTTTATATTTCTTATTTCATTATCATGTTTAATTGGTATTCTTGATAAAGGTAACCATTTGCCAATTTTAAATTTTGATATATCCGTGACAAAATCAATCATTTCATGATTGAAACCCATATAATTTATAAACGTGTTTGCTTTAGCAGCTGCACCAATGCCTACAATTTTATAATTTTGAGATTTATATTTAAGTATTTTTTTTAAAAGTAACATTTTTCTACTTTGAATATTTTCCATAAATTTTAAATATGTTTTTTTTTTAAATAATCCTTGTCTATCCTCTTTTTTTATAAAACTTTGAACCAATTTATTTCCATAAGAGCTTTGTTCTCCTTTAATAAATATTCTCAGAGAACCTCCATGATATTCTGTCTCTTGGATATTAATAATTGACAATTTTAATCTTTTTAAAAAAAATTTGAGATATTTTACAGTAAAATAACTTACATGTTCATGATAAATTTGATCAAATTTTTTATCTCTTACTAAATTTGACCAATATGGAAACTCGAAAATTAACAAAGAGTCTTTTTTCATTATATTTTTAGCAGCTTTTATAAAATCTTCAGGGTTATTAGAATGATTCAATACATTATTTGCAATAATTAAATCAAAAGATTTAAATTTTCTTTTTATTTTTTTAGAATTTGCAAAATTAAATAAAAGATTAAGTGTCTTTATTCTTTTTTTTTTAGCAACTTGACACATTTTTTTTGATGCATCAACACCTAAAACAGAATAATTATTTTTTTTAAATCTTGATAATAAATAACCATCATTTGATCCTACCTCTAAAACTTTAATTTTATTTGAAATTTTTTTATGCTTTTTTAAATATTTATCAACATTCAAAAAATATTTACTCCAATAACTCTTTGAATATGCCGAATTTGAGGATGTATACGAATAATCATATAAATTATATCTCTCATAATCTGAAGTTTTTATTCTATTTTGAATTAAAAAGTTTTTTTTATTCAAAATACATGAAAGTTTATAAATTGGTTCCGAAAATTTTAAAAATTTTTTTTCAATAAAAGTGTCAGCATATGGATGAAAGCCTAAATTTAATATCTCTATCTCTTCTTTCATTTTAAAATATCTTCTCTATCAATTTCTCTTCCAAAATAAGGACCATTTTTAAACTCTAAAAAAATTGTATCCTCAGTTGTTTTAAAACAATGTCCGCCATTAAAAATGGTTATAAGATCACCTTTGTTCAATGTTTTTTCAAAAACTTTCTTATCGTCAATATCAAAAAATTCTGCAAGAATTTTGCCTTCTACCAAAAACCAAGCTTCTTGAGTTTTGTATATTTTTCTCTCAAAAGATTTGTGTTTGTGTGGCTTAATTTTAAACCCTTTTTTTAATTTTGATACTGATGACTGAAGATATTCGGTCTCTGGACTAGCATCCATTCTTTTTTCATTCACATTTTTAGTACTAATTATAGAAAAAAGTAAAATCTTTTTATCAACTTTTGAATAAAACTTTTCAATCATATTATAGCTCACTAGTCCATTTAATTAAATCTTTTGCTCTTTTCTCATAAGTATGTTCACTAAAAACTAAATTATAAGCATTTTTTTTAATTTTTTTAATTTCATCACTATCACTAGTAGCAAAATTTAACTTTTCATTAAAGTCAGATAAATCTTTTTTAAAAGATATATAGTTTTCATTTTCTATAAAAATTTCCTCATATAAAGAACTTTCTTCTGCTAAACACACGCTATTTGATAACATACACTCAAAATAACGAGGGCCAATTAAACCAGATGGACCAAGTGTATTAATGGTGGTTTTTGAATTTGATAATATTTGGAGATAGTCATCATAATTTAAATAATTATATTGTTTAAGTGCTTTAATGAGAAAATCATTATATCGTCTACCTGTAAATGAGTTCCAAAAAATACTATAATTTTTAAAATCTTTTTTTTTTTTTATTTTAATGCCTTTAAAGTGATAAAAAATTTTTTCGAAAATATTTTTTCTCATGTCATTTCCATCATGAGATTTTTGATCGATATTATAATTTTTAATCAATCCTGAAAAACATAGATCATATTTATATTCATTTTTTTTTTTAAACTGAACATGATCTACGGCATTAGGCCAAAATTTAAATTTTTTTCCAATCCTTTCTTCGTAAATTTTATAGTTTGGATTTAAGCACAACACTAAATCAAAGTCATTTTTACTAATAAATTTTAATTTTTCATCTAAAGACACATATTCTTTATTTAAAATAATAATTTTTTTTCCTTCAAATTCGTTAAAATCATATTCTTTACAAAATTCTAAAATGCCTAAATTCAATTCAACTTTAAATTTTTTAATCCATGCATAACTATTGTATTGATTGTTGTTGTTCTTATTTAAAGGTAAGTCAGACAACCAACCATGTCCTACACAAATAGTATCATTTTTAGTTAGCTTAAATCTTGATATCACCTCAGACAAACTAAGATTCTGATCAAAATCTTTAAAACCAGGCCCCCATAGTATCAATTGACAATATTTTTCTAAATATTTATAGGTGTTCAACTGATACAAAGATGCTGTATAGTTTAAAAAGTTAGGAGTTAAATATAATAATTTCACGTTGATTACTTTCTAATACAAAATTTAATTTATGAAACAACAAAATTTCTTTCAAAATATTGATTTAATTAAATCCAAAGAGTCCGATCCTCAAATTGTTGATTTATTTAATTTAAGTGAAATAAAAGACATTTTAGATTTTTATGAGAAATTACCACTAGCGACATTTAACGAAAAACAAAAAATTAAAAAGAAACATTGGATTTTAGGAATAAACAAAAAAATTGATAACTTTATCATTTCAAAAGTAAATAGTGTCCTTGAAGATTGGAAGGTAGATAATATGTATAGCAATGATGATGCCTTTGGAATTTTTCATGAAAGCTTTAATCCTATTAAGTTGCATGTTGATACTGGAAAAGATAAAAATAAAATTATCTATAAACAAATTTTAATTCCCTTAACTGAAACAGGAGATACAATTTTATTTGAACCAAGATGGTATGGTCCATCAAGTTCTTTCACTATTCAAAAAGACGAGCTTCAAAATAATAATGGTTATAATTTGAGAACTTCTGACCATATTGGTGATTTGGATTTTGATAAAACTTTTTATCAAAAATATTTAAACCATGAAGATTACAATAACCTAAAGGGTCTTAAAGTTAAAAAAATCTACAAATGGCAATTGGGTGAAGCTTTAATATTTGATAGAACATTTATACATTGTGCATCAGACCTAAAAAAACCCAAAATAGGACTAACAATTTTTTTTTATAGAGATTCTAATTGAAGAAAAAAAGATTTAAAAATTGCCTTAATTTTTATTTTTAAACCAATCTATATAGGTTTTTACACCATCCTCTATAGAAACATCAATACTCCAACCAAGTTCATGTTTAATTTTTTTATTTGATATTTCAATGCTATCAGTCTTCAATTCACCAGTTCTTGATTTATCTATTACGTACTCAACCTTAACTCCATCAATGTTTAATGAAACTAAATTTGCTAACTCCTTAATGGTAACGTCTTTATCTCCCTCTAAATTATATATTTGGTTGTCAGCTTTAGAGTCTAGTGCCAACAAATGACCTTTGGCTAAGTCTTTGATATGAATAAATCTTCTTTTTGCACTTCCATCACCATTGATGATTATCGGCTTATTTGAAAGAGCATTTTCGGTAAATGATCTCAAAACTAAACCTGGCCACATTCTTGGTCCATAAGGTATACCATATCTTAAAATTGTAAAATTAAGGTTTTTAAGTGATTTAAAATCCTGGCAGATAAACTCAGAGCAAAGTTTCGAGGTGGTATAGAAATGGCCCCCACACTCTGGTAAAATTTTACTCTTTTCATCTAAGATTATATTATCATTTACTTTCTTGCCATCTGTTTTATCAGCAGCATTATAAACCCAGACAGTGCTAGCTAAAATAACTTTTTTTACATTACTATTTGCACAAGCATTTAGGATAGAAGCAGTGCCCGCAACATTGTTAATCATAGTCTCGTGAACATTTTCGAGAGACCTCCTTGCATTGGCTATTGCAGCGATATGATAAACATACTCAATGTTATTTTTTTTTAAATAATTTTCAATCTGTTGTGAATTATTTATGTCTATGTTTTCATATGAATCACCAAAATCAGATTTTATTTTATCAATATTAAAAACTTTATGATTTGCAGCCTTCAAAGTTTCAATTATGTGGCTTCCAATAAAACCTGAGCCACCAGTCACTAATATATTACTCATATAGACTTATTAAGAATTTCAATTGTTTGATTTACTTCTTCCTCTGTTAAACTTGGATATATTGGTAAACATATATGTCTTTCACAAACCTCTTCGGCAATAGGAAAATCACCATGTTTAAAACTGCCATCAAAAACCGGCTGTAAATGAATTGGCTTGTCATAAACACCTCCTGATAAACCTAGTCCTTGATTTTTGCAGATATCTTTAAAATCTTTTCTGTTCACCTTTTTTGGCAAATAAACAATATACTTATACCATCCTGACTTGCCATTTTTAGGTAATATTTTTTCATATTTATCAGACAGATTATCTGTATACATCTTAGCAATTTTTTCTCTTTTGTTTAAAAAATTATCTATTTCACTAATATGATTATTGCCAATAACAGCCGTCAAATTACTCATCCTGAAATTCCCTGAAAAGATATTGTGAACAGACTCCCATTGAGATTTTTTTCCATAATCTCTTATAGAAAAACATTTTTTTGATATATCCTCGTTGTTAGTTAGAACCATTCCTCCTTCGCCTGATGTAAATGTTTTAGTCGAAAAAAATGAATAAGCCGCACCTATACCAAATTCTCCAGAATATTTTCCATTAAAAGTTGATCCATGTGCATGTGCAGCATCTTCTATTAAATAAATATTTTTTTCATCACAAAAATTTTTAATTTTTTCCATCTCATCTGTAATTATACCACCTATATGTACAACACAGACTGCACCTGTATTACTATTAAAATTTTTTTTTATATTTTCTAAATCTAAACACATGTTTTTATATGAAACATCAGCTAAAATAGGTTTCGCACCAGCAAACATTGCTGAGGTGTAAGTTGCTATAAAAGTATTTGTTGGAAGTATCACTTCTTTACCAGACAGACCAAGTGATCTAAATAAAACCTCTAAAGCTGCTCCACCACTCGATACTGCAATACCAAACTTACAATTATTAATTTTGCTCCAATTATCTTCAAACATTTTTACATACTTTCCAGCAGCCAACTGACCAGTATCCAAAATATCTTTCAAATCTTCAGTAATTTTCAATTTTTGATTATCTGTGAAGTGTATTTTAAGACCTTTAATATCCATATTGCTGATTTATATCATTTTTAAATGATGATAAAGTAATTAATTTTGTAAATCTTATTAATCAAATAGATCTTAAAAAGCAATTAAATTTTAAAGAACCCTCTTATAAAATAAATAGTTTTATAAAACCACCTTTTTAAAAAAAAATTATGAACGTTATAAGTTTTACTCTTTCCAACGCCTGGTGCAAAACTTGATAAAATGTCAGGAAATTTATCATCATAAAGCCCTTTTTCTTTTAAATTAAAATTGTAAGGTTCTTTATCGAAATGAGTATAGCAAAATAAACCAATGGTTTCTAAATCTCCCCATCTATTTTTATAATGACCTCCAAATCTATTAAGTTCTTTTTGATACTCTTCCCATGGTTTTTTTTTAAATTCCAGTATATTGTACAAATTACAGTTCCCCGCAGTCCAATATAAATTATGCATCATTATCTCATTGTTTTCAGTAACCGCTTTTCTCAAATTTAAATTTTTTGGAACATAATTAAATTTTTTAAGATAACTCTTGTAAAAATCCCATAATCCTAAACGTGTATCTCTAACTCTGTCAGTATATCTATTATACATATAAGCTGATGCTATTGGATAATCCTTAAGAATATCAAATAAATCAAAATCAATCTTGCCTTTAAAATAAGAGTCATCATCTATTCTCATTAAATAGTCATATTTTTCTAACTCTTTAACCAAACATCCAACCTCACCATAAGAAGTCAAATTTAACCAAAACCTTTCACCATGCAAATATCCTAATCTTTTTTTTGAAAAAGATTTCCTTACATATGGAATTTCAACTTTATTATAAAATAAATCTTTTTCATCTATATGATCTGGTACTTTATAATCTATCTGGCAAAAAAAAATATTTTTCGAAATTTTCTTATTTATTTTGTTGATAAATTCTTCGTTGTAAATGTCATCAAAGTAATGAATATATATTGGATAATTATACTTATAGTTCCAATTTTTATATAAATTGAGTAAACATTTTTCTAACAAAAGCACTCTAGATGATAATAAGTAAATAGCTGCATTATGTTTCATAAATCTTAAATTTTAAATTTAAAAAAACCTGTAAATAGTTCTTCAGCCTCTTCTTTTTTAATATATCCACTTTTTACACCAGGCCATGAATCAATATCTTCTAGTTTAACTTTAAAAAATTTTTCATCTACTCTTAAATTGTCATATGAAACCTCAACATATTTAAATTTATCATAAAACATAGATTTCAAAACTGAAGCTCTGTGTGCTCCTGCAGTGATTACAAATCTATAGTCTTTTTTCATAGACAACATATATCCAGATATTTGATCGTTTTCTTCATTTTTAAAACCATACTTTGTAATCGAATAAATCAAATTTTTTAGCCTAATGAATCTTGATTTTGGAAAAGAGATATCTTTTGGACCAAACATTCCTGGTACTAAAAATCTTTGAGGATATTTATGTAGCCATGGATAAAATAAAGTAAATTGACTTAATTTATCTAATCTTGAACCAAGTTTAGTTTTTGATTTATTTTTGTCTAAAAAAAATAATTCAGTTAAATTTTTTGGTTTATGATTTTTAAAAAACTTATAAATAGAGGAATTTTCTAATTCTATATTTGGATTAGAATTCAATTCATTGACTGTTAACACCAAGGGATTTATAGGATCATTAAGATTAATAGAATTATCAAAAGATAATTTGTCTAGTTCAATTGAAAATGAATTTGTAGTTTTTTTATAGTCTCTATTTTTAATCATTTCTTCATAAAAATTATTTTTATGTTTTTCTAAATCTTTGAGATTCGCAATATAGAGATAACTTTTATTATATTTCAATTTTTGATAAAAAAAATTTTTAATGTCGTTTATTAAAAATATTATAAAATTTTTGATTTGAGTAATCATAATTACTAAGTCAGTATAATATTTAAATTTTTTGGTTTTTTTTTAAAAATATTTTTATTAATATGTAAATGAAATTTAATTTTGGGGAAAGCTTTTACTAATTTAATAAAGTTTCTTCTTAATTTAAATCTAGCATTTATAAGTTGTTTGGCATGATATTCATTTGTTTTTTTAACCTCATCTTTTATACTTTTAGAGATGTAATTACCAAAATAGAAATTAAAACCAAAAAGATATACATTTTTTACATTAACTAAATTTGCTACATAGCATATGCACATCAATCCATTATTATTTAACCACCAATACTTAAGTAAAGTATCTGGCAAATAATTAAATCTAGAATACAAAATATTACATTTATAAGATTTACGTTTTCCATAATCAAATTTTTCCATAGACTTACACCTTCCGAATAAAACTTTACCTATTAATAATTTTGATAGAATCTTTATTGACGGAATAACTTCAGTTATATTTGTAAAAAAAAAAACAATTCTTTTTTTAAATATATTTGAATAGTTTTTTGGAAAATCCGAAGTTGAAAAATTAACTAAAAAAATACTTTTTACATTTTTAAATTTTTCATGATTTTTATAAAAAAAATTAGTTGATTGGCCTCGACCTAGAATTATTATTTTTTGACCAGGCCTGTTATTTGAAAAACTTAAAAATGGGAAAAATATTACTCCAAAAAATGAAAAAAAAAATTTTCTAAATAAAAAATATAAAAGTCTCTTTGAGTTTAATTTATAGTTTTTAGAAACTCTTATTTTATATTTCTTAAAAATATTCATCTTAGTTATATTAATTATATAAATTATCCTTTTACATAAAAAACCTTTAACATTGAAATTTATTTTATATTGAGTACATATGTCTAAACAATAAATTAAATGACATTCAAAAAAACTTTTATAATTGGAGAAATAGGTATTAATCATAATGGTAGTTTAAAGAATGCTTTAGATTTAATAAGAATTGCAAAAAATTCAGGTTTTGATGCAGTTAAATTTCAAAAAAGAACTCCTGAAATTACTACCCCAAAGAACAAGGCTGAAATTTTAAGAGAAACTCCGTGGGGAAGAATAACTTATTTAGACTATAAAAAAAAGATAGAATTTGGAAAAAAAGAATTTGATGAGATAAATAAATTTTGTAAAAAATTAAAAATTATATGGTTTGCAAGTCCCTGGGACATTCGTAGTAATGATTTTTTAAAAAAATATAAACTAAAATATAATAAAATTGCTTCACCAATGTTAACGAACTTAAAATTACTCAATCATGTAGCAAAACAAAAAAAGTTTACTTTTATTTCTACTGGCATGAGTACGATTAAAGATATAGAAAAAGCTGTTAAAATTTTCAGGAAAAATAAATGTCCATTTAGCTTAATGCATTGTGTATCAACATATCCTTGTAAAGAGGAAAATTTAAATCTTCAATTAATCGAAATTTATAAAAAAAAATTTAAAGTTAATATTGGTTACTCTGGTCATGAAAAAAGTGTCAGTCCAAGTCTAATGGCGGTATGTTTGGGGGCAACATCTATAGAAAGACATATTACTTTAGATAGAACAATGTGGGGGACAGATCAGGCAGCATCTTTAGAGCAAAATGGAATGAGAAATTTGGTTGATTTGATAAGAAAGTACGAGAGAGCTTATGGTAATGGTAAAAAAAAATTTTTACCAGATGAAAAAAAAAAATTAAAGGAAAATAAATATTGGTGAAAAAAAAAATTGCATGTTTAATTCCTGTTAGGTCAAATAGTAAAAGAATTAGGAACAAAAATATTAAAAAAATCAATAATGAACCATTAATTAAATATGTTTGTAAAAATATTTTTAAATCGAAGCTTATTGATGATTACTACATTGCTTCAGACGACTATAAAATTTATAATAAAATTGGAAATTTAAAAAAAAAATTTAATTTCTTCAAAAGATCTCAAAAAAGTGCACTTGATATTTCTTCCACCGAAATAGTAATTAAAGAATTTTTAAAAAGTAAAAATGATATTAATATCTTAATTTTAGTTCAAATCACTAATCCATTTATAAATTCAAAACATATCGACGCTGCAATCAAAAAATTTAAAAAAAACAATTTTTCTAGTTTGCTATCTGTGGTGGCCTCCAAAAACTTTTTATGGGAAAATAAAAAGTTTAGCAAACCCATAAATTATGATCATAAAAAAAGGCCTAGAACTCAAAATTTTAAAAACTATTACGTTGAGAATGGGTCATTTTATATTTTCTACAAAAAAAATTTTTTTAAACACAATAATAGACTTCATGGGAAAATAGGCACCTATGAGATGCCAATTGAGTCATATTTTGAAATTGATAACAAATTTGAATTATCAATAATCAGGAAAATATTAAAAAAATAAAAAATTTTTTTCAGTGCATAAATCAAGCCAATTGAGCTATTAGTACTGGTTAGCTGCACACGTTACCGTGCTTCCACACCCAGCCTATCAACGTGGTGGTCTACCACGGCTCTATAGGAAGAACTAGTTTTGAGGTGAGTTTCCCGCTTAGATGCTTTCAGCAGTTATCTCGTCCGTACTTAGCTACCCGGCACTGCAGCTGGCGCTACAACCGGTCCACCAGTGGTACGTCCATCCCGGTCCTCTCGTACTAGGGACAGCTCCTCTCAATTCTTCTACACGCATAGCAGATAGGGACCGAACTGTCTCACGACGTTCTGAACCCAGCTCACGTACCACTTTAATTGGCGAACAGCCAAACCCTTGGGACCTGCTCCAGCCCCAGGATGTGATGAGCCGACATCGAGGTGCCAAACACTGCCGTCGATATGAGCTCTTGGGCAGTATCAGCCTGTTATCCCCGGCGTACCTTTTATCCGTTGAGCGATGGCCCTTCCACTCAGAACCACCGGATCACTATGACCGACTTTCGTCTCTGCTCGACTTGTCAGTCTCACAGTCAGGCAGGCTTATGCCATTGCACTCTACGAACGATTTCTGACCGTTCTGAGCCTACCTTCGCACGCCTCCGTTACTATTTGGGAGGCGACCGCCCCAGTCAAACTACCCACCATACAATGTCTTGATGCCGGATAACGGCTATCAGTTAGATGTCAAGAAAAACAAAAGAGGTATTTCACTGGTGACTCCACAAAAGCTGACGCCTTTGTTTCAATGTCTCCCTCCTATGCTAAATATGTTTTTCCTAACACCAATGTAAAGTTGCAGTAAAGGTGCACGGGGTCTTTCCGTCTAACTACGCGAACTCCGCATCTTCACGGAGAATTCAATTTCACTGAGTTGATGTTGGAGACAGCGGAGAAATCGTTACGCCATTCATGCAGGTCGGAACTTACCCGACAAGGAATTTCGCTACCTTAGGACCGTTATAGTTACGGCCGCCGTTTACTGGGGCTTCAGAAATGAGCTTGCACCCATCGCATTAACCTTCCAGCACCGGGCAGGCGTCAGACCCTATACATCCACTTACGTGTTAGCAGAGCCCTGTGTTTTTGATAAACAGTCGCTTCTCCCTAGCTTGTGCCACCTTTAATTAGTTGCCTAAAAAAAGGTCTTCCTTATTCCGAAGTTACGGAAGCATTTTGCCGAGTTCCTTCAACATCATTCTCTCAAGCGCCTAAATATACTCTATTAATCCACCTGTGTCGGTTTAGGGTACGGTCTAATGATGGAGCTATTTCTTGGAACCTTTTCACGGCATGTTCAATCCATTAAGAACACACAATTTACAAGATTCGTCACTACCATCTGGTTAAGGAATATTAACCTTATTTCCATCGACTACGGCTTTCGCCCTCGCCTTAGGTGCCGACTAACTCTGCGCGGATTAACCTTGCGCAGAAACCCTTGGATTTTCGGCGAAGAAGTTTTTCACTTCTTTTATCGTTACTTATGTCAGCATTCGCACTTCTGATACCTCCAGGATCCTTCACAGGTATCCCTTCACAGGCTTACAGAACGTTCCGCTACCAGTAATAATTTTCTAAAAAATTATTAATCCACAGATTCGGTATATGATTTTAGCCCCGTTACATCTTCGGCGCAGAAACTCTATTAGACCGGTGAGCTGTTACGCTATCTTTAAAGGATGGCTGCTTCTAAGCCAACCTCCCGGCTGTTAAGGAATTTCCACATCCTTTCACACTTAATCATAATTTGGGGACCTTATCTGGTGGTCTGGGCTCTTTCCCTCTCGACCATGGACCTTAGCACCCACAGTCTGTCTGCTGAAGAACAATGTTTAGCATTCGGAGTTTTATTAGGTTTGGTAAGAATCTCTTCCCCCTAGCCCATTTAGTGCTCTACCTCTAAACATCTATTTATTCAACGCACTACCTAAATAGTTTTCGCGGAAAACCAGCTATCTACGAATTTGGTTGGCCTTTCACCCCTTACCACAAGTCATCCAAAGACTTTTCAACGTCAACTGGTTCGGTCCTCCGGCAAGTGTTACCTTGCTTTCAACCTGCTCATGGTAAGCTCATTCGTTTTCGGGTCTAATTCATTAAACTAATCGCCCTATTAAGACTTGCTTTCGCTACGCCTACACCTAGATGGCTTAAGCTTGCTTAATAAATTAAGTCACTGACCCATTATACAAAAGGTACGCCGTCACTCTAAAAAGAGCTTCGACTGATTGTAGGCATGCGGTTTCAGGTTCTATTTCACTCCCCTAATAGGGGTTCTTTTCACCTTTCCCTCACGGTACTAGTTCACTATCGGTCACTGAAGAGTATTTAGGCTTAGAGGGTGGTCCCCCTGTATTCGAGCAAGATTTCACGTGTCCCGCTTTACTCAAGAATTTTGACAAACATTACTTTTACGGGACTATCACCCTCTATGGTTAGCATTTCCAAACTATTCAAATTTTTTTATCTAAATTACTGGCCTAATCCGCTTTCGCTCGCCACTACTTACGGAATCTCAATTGATTTCTTTTCCTCTGGTTACTTAGATGTTTCAGTTCTCCAGGTTATCTCTTTAAACCTATGAATTCAGTTTAAAGTACCACACAAAGTGGTGGGTTTCCCCATTCGGAAATTTTCGGATCAAAACTTACATACAGCTCCCCGAAACTTATCGCAGTATATCACGTCCTTCTTCGGCTTTCAGTGCCTAGGCATCCGCCACACGCCCTTAAACGCTTGATTTATGCACAGAAAAAAATTCTGTGTTGAATCAAATTTTTTGTTTTGAACATTAATTTTAATTAATGTTCGGATATAGATATTGATATTAATTTTTATTCACAATTTTTATAACTAAGTGTTTTGGTGGAGGATAGCGGGATCGAACCGCTGACCTCCTGAATGCAAATCAGGCGCTCTCCCAGCTGAGCTAATCCCCCTTAATCTTTAATTTGGTGGGCCGAGAAAGACTCGAACTTTCGACCCCACCCTTATCAAGGGTGTGCTCTAACCAACTGAGCTACCGGCCCCCATTCAAGAGAAACACTAATTTTAAGAAGAGAAATGAGGACGGTCAACATTAGCCTGTATATTATTTAGAATAAAAATAAATTTTTATTCATCCTTAGAAAGGAGGTAATCCAGCCGCAGGTTCCCCTACGGCTACCTTGTTACGACTTCACCCCAGTCGCTGACTATACCGTGGTCAAGGGTTTAAAACCTTGCCTTAAGGTAGAACCAACTCCCATGGTGTGACGGGCGGTGTGTACAAGACCCGGGAACGCATTCACCGTGGCACGCTGATCCACGATTACTAGTAATTCCAGCTTCATGCACTCGAGTTGCAGAGTGCAATCCGAACTGAGGTATTTTTTAAGGATTTGCTTAACGTCGCCGTCTCGCTTCCTGTTGTAAATACCATTGTAGCACGTGTGTAGCCCAACACGTAAGGGCCATGAGGACTTGACGTCATCCCCACCTTCCTCCAGCTTATCACTGGCAGTTCTTTCAGAGTGCCCAACTAAATGATGGCAACTAAAAGTGAGGGTTGCGCTCGTTGCGGGACTTAACCCAACATCTCACGACACGAGCTGACGACAGCCATGCAGCACCTGTGTTTCGTCCGGCCGAACCGAAAACTTTAATCTCTTAAAGTCGCGACGAACATGTCAAGTGTTGGTAAGGTTCTGCGCGTATCTTCGAATTAAACCACATGCTCCACTACTTGTGCGGGTCCCCGTCAATTCATTTGAGTTTTAACCTTGCGGTCGTACTCCCCAGGCGGTGTGTTTATCGCTTTCGCTGCGACACTGAAAATAAATTTCCAACGTCTAACACACATCGTTTACGGCATGGACTACGAGGGTATCTAATCCTCTTCGCTACCCATGCTTTCGTTCCTCAGTGTCAGTAATGATCCAGAAAGCTGCCTTCGCAATTGGTATTCTTTCTAATATCTACGAATTTCACCTCTACACTAGAAATTCTGCTTTCCTCTATCAAACTCTAGCTGAAAAGTTTTGATGGCAGTTCCAGAGTTAAGCTCTGGGATTTCACCACCAACTTTTTCAACCACCTACGAACTCTTTAAGCCCAGTAATTCCGAACTACGCTAGGTCCCTTCGTATTACCGCGGCTGCTGGCACGAAGTTAGCCGGACCTTCTTATTCGGGTACAGTCATTTTCTTCCCCGACGAAAGAGCTTTACAACCCAAAGGCCTTCTTCACTCACGCGGCATCGCTGCATCAGAGTTTCCTCCATTGT
>CACFYB010000004.1 GCA_902570425.1 uncultured Pelagibacteraceae bacterium | reverse complement strand
TAGTTGGTGATAATTTTAGTTTCGAAACTGCAGCGAAAGATAATAATGATGGTGGACCACCAAGTGGTGGAGAATTTATTATTGCAATTTCTCCAGATAAAACTTCAGAAACAAATTGGCAAAAACATGCTGATGAATTTTTTGAAAAGATGAAATCTTTTGATGGAGTTAGACTTCCTGGTGAAAGAAGACATAAAAATAGATTAGACAAAGGTCCTCGAAATATAAACAAAGAGCTAGTAAATAAGATAAAATCTTTAGGCTAAAGTAATTTCGATTGGTGTATGGTCAGAAGGTTTTTCTCGTCCCCTTGGGTCTTTATTAATATTTATACTTTTTACTTGATCAATTAAAGAATTAGAAATCAAGAAGTGGTCAATTCTCATACCATTATTTTTTTGCCAAGCCCCCCTCATATAATCCCAGTATGTATATCCCTCTTTAGTTTCATTGAAATGTCTGTAAACATCGTGAAATCCAAGATTAATCATTTCTCTCAATTTTTTTCTTATTTCTAATCTAAATAAAGCATCGTCTTCAAAACTTTTAGGATTATAGACATCTTCAGCTGCAGGAATAATATTAAAATCACCCGCAAGAGCAATATTTGAATTTTTTTTAATCAATGTTTTTAATTGTTTAATTAAATCATCAAGCCATTTCTTTTTATAATTATATTTTTCAGTATCAACAGGATTACCATTAGGTGTATAAATGTTTATTAATTGAATATCTTTTTTTTTATATTCTAATTCAGCTGAAATTATTCTTGATTGTTTTAATTTATCTTTAATTAAATCTGTTCTAATGTTTTTCAATTTTCTTTTAGAGATAATAGCAACACCGTTATAGCTTTTTTGACCAAATACATGACTTTCATAATCCATTGCTGAAAAATCATCATAAGGAAAGTTTATATTCTCTGTCTTAATTTCCTGCATCATAACAATGTCAGGTTTGTATTTTAAAAGATAACTTTTAATATTTTCAATACGCGCTCGAACAGAATTTACATTCCATGAGGAAATGATCATTAAAGAGAGAAAGAAACGCCACAACCGCAAGAAGATTTTGTTTGTGGGTTTGTTATTTTGAATTGTTCGCCGATAAGTTCTGAAACATAATCAATTTCTGATCCTTTTAGAAGATCCGCAGAAGTTTTATCAATTATTATGTTTTCATAATTTAGATCATCTGCTGCTTTCTCCTTGTCAAAAGTAAATTCATATTGAAATCCTGAACACCCACCACCTTTGATAGCGATTCTAAAAAAAGATCCCTTATCCTTTTTAGATAATAAAACATTGATCTGTTTTAGTGCTTTATCAGTAAATTTAATTTCTTTAATCATAATTGATCACTGGTATTACTAATATAATACTAAAATTTTAATTTTAAAGGATGAAAAAATACTCAAAGATAGGTTTATTTAAAAGCAAAGGAAGATTATTTAAGGAACCTTTATCAAAATATAGATCACCATTTCAAAGAGATAGAGATAGAATTATTCATAGTGCATCGTTTAGAAGGTTGAAACATAAGACCCAAGTATTTGTGAATACAGAAGGGGACCATTATAGAACAAGAATAACTCATTCTATGGAGGTTGCTCAAATAGCAAGATCAATAGCTCGTTATCTTAATTTAAATGAAGATTTGGCTGAAACATTAAGTCTAGCTCATGATTTAGGTCATACACCTTTTGGACATGCTGGCGAAGATGCTTTAAATGAATGTATGGAAGAATACGGTGGGTTTGATCATAATTTACAAACATTAAGAGTTGTAATGTTTTTAGAAAATAAATATTTAAAATATAGTGGACTTAATCTTTCAATTGAAACACTAGAAGGATTATTAAAACATAATGGTCCAGTAGAGGATTTAGATTTAGTTGATAATTTAATTGGTATCAAAAAATTTAAAAGTATGATCAACTTTAACACTTATCCATCATTAGAAGCTCAAATTTCTGCAATTTCCGATGATATAGCTTATAATAATCATGATATTCAAGATGGAATAAATGCAAATCTATTTAAAATAGATGAGTTAATTGAAATTAATTTTTTTAAAGATATTTATAGAAAATATAAGAATAAGATTAATAAAAAAAATTATAAAATTGCTACATTTCAGATTATACGCGACTCAATTGATTTTATGATAAAAGACTTAATAAAAAATACTAAAAATAATTTAAAACACAATAAAGTCAAAAGTTTAAAAGATATAAAAAAAACAAGTTTTTTAATGGTAGATTTTTCTAATGAAGTTAAAAACTCAGTAAATGAAATTAGACATTTTTTAAAGACAAAAATGTATAATAATAAAGATGTGTTAGCAAAAAATAATAATGGTAAATTGACGATTAAAAATTTGTTTTATAGAATTAAAGTAAATCCTGAAAAGTTTATAACAAAAGATCAACTTGCCAAAAATAAATTTAGAGCTATTTCAGATTTCATATCAGGAATGACTGACAGATACGCAATTAACTTAAATAAAAAATTATAAATGAATATATTTGAACAATTTTTAGATAAAATAAAGAAAACTTTGTTAAATCTTTCTAACAATGGAGATTTAATCTTACCTGATACATTCAATGGAGTTACAGCAGAAATACCACCATTAAAATTTGATAGTGATGTTTCAACAAATGTGGCAATGGTTTTATCTAAAATAAATAAAAAACCCCCAATTGTCCTTGCTAATATTTTATCCGAGGAAATTAAAAAAAAGGATAAATTGATTGAGAAAATATCTGTTGTAAAACCCGGTTTTATTAATATTAAATTCAAAACAATTTTCTGGTCAAATTTTATTAAAGAAATAATTCAAAATTCTAAATCTTTTGGAATTAATTCTAAAGAAAATAAGAAAAATTTTTTGATTGAATTCGTTTCAGCGAATCCTACGGGACCTTTGCATGTGGGTCACTGCAGAGGAGCTATTTTGGGAGATGTTATAGCTAATGTTCTTTTATTCAACAAACATAAAGTGACCAAAGAATATTATGTAAATGATTATGGTAATCAGATTACAAATTTTACAAAATCTGTTTTTTTTAGAATTAGAGAAATTTCCTTTAATGAACCATTTCCTAGCGATAATGAAGATTTATATCCTGGAGATTATATCATTGACTTTGCAAATAATATTTTAGATGCAAATAAAGATATTGATTTCAATAACTTTGATAAAATATCAGAAAAACTGAGCGCTTTATCAATTGAGGAAGCATTAAAATTAATTAAAAAAAACTTAATTAGCCTAGGCATAAATCATGATAATTTTATTAGTGAAAAACAATTAGTAAATAATCAAGAAGTTGAAAAAGTAGTAGATTTCCTTCAAAAAAATAAATTTGTTTATAAAGGAAAAATAAAAGCACCACTAAGCGAAACTAAAGATAATTGGGTTGAACGTGAACAATTACTTTTTAAATCAACTAATTTTGGTGATGATAAAGATAGGGCTCTACAAAAATCAGATGGTACGTGGACTTATTTTGCTAGTGATGTTGCTTATCATAAAAATAAATTAGACAGAAAATTTGATCATTTAATTAATATTTTAGGTGCAGATCATGCCGGTTATATAAAAAGAATTTCATCTTCAGTTGAGGCATTATCAAATTCAAAAGTAAGGCTGGTTTGTAAAGTAAGTCAATTAGTAAAGCTAATCAAAAACAAAAAACCATATAAGATGTCTAAAAGAAAAGGTGATTATATAACATTGGATGATTTAATTAGTGAGGTGGGTAAAGATGCCACAAGATTTATCATGTTGAACAGAAGCAGTGACGTAGAACTTGATTTTGATTTTGATCAAGTGATTGAAAAATCTAAAGATAATCCGCTTTATTATGTTCAATATTGTTACGCTAGAATAGCTTCAGTTTTTAGATATTTAGATAAAGAACTCAAATCAGAAATTGAAATAAATGATCAAAATTTTCTTTATTCAAATGATGAGATCAAAATTTTAAAAAAGATTTCCGAATGGCCTAAATGTATTGATACAGCATGCAATAAACTTGAACCACACGTAATACCAATTTATCTTTATGAACTAGCTTCATTGTTTCATTCTTATTGGAATTTAGGAAAAGATAATCCTGAAAAAAGATTCATTAATGATCAAAAAAAAATAACAGATGATAAATTGATATTCCTTAAAGCTATTTCGAATGTTATCAAATCTGGGATGGATATTGTAGGTGTTTCAGTACCAGAAAAAATGTGATGTTAAGAGAAATCAAATATTTGATATTTATATTTATAATTTGTTTGTTTGTATTTTTGACAGGGAGACATTATTTTTCAGATATTAATAAAAAAAGATTTTATAGATCTATTAATAACATAGATGAAAGAATAAATATCTATGCAGAAAAGTTACCACTATTAAGAAACGATACATCAAATATAATAGAATATATAGATCAATCGGACATAAAGAAAAAAAAAAAATTTAATTTTTGGAAACTATTAGAAAATAATGAATAATAGAAGATCATTTATTGTTGGAATAAGATCTATTAAACTTTCATTAAGAGAAAAGTTTTTTTTGAAAAAATATAAACCGTGGGGAGTTATACTATTTTCAAGAAATATTAGAACTATAGATCAAACAATTAAATTAACAAAATCAATTAAAAAGATTTTTAATGACCCAAAATATCCTATTCTAATAGATCAAGAAGGTGGAAGGGTGAATAGACTTAGGAATATTATATCATTTGATTTTTTTACATCAGAATTTTTTGGAGATAAATTTGTTAAAGATTTTAAAGAGTTCAATTTAATTTATAAACTATTCATTGATAAAACATCATATTTACTTAAATTAATGGGCATTAATATTAACACATCACCTGTTTTGGATTTAAGAGTTAAAAACTCATCCAATATAATAGGTGATAGATCTTTTTCAAAAAATCCAAAAATCGTATCAAAAATTGGAGATTATTGTATTGAGCATTTTCATAAAAACGGAATAGGAACCGTAATAAAACATATACCAGGGCACGGTCTTGCAAAAGTCGATAGTCATTATTATACACCTAAAATAAATAAAAAGATTAATTATTTAATTAAAAAGGATTTTGTGCCTTTTAAGAAAAAAAAAGCATTTTTTGCAATGACTGCACATATAGTTTTTAGCAAAATAGATAATCAACATACAGTTACGCATTCAAAAATATTAATAGATTTAATTAGAAAAAAGATTGGATTTAAAAATATTTTAATTTCTGACGATTTGTCGATGAAGAGTCTAAAAGGAGATCTTAAAACCAATACAATTAAAGCGTTTAAAGCTGGATGTAATATAGTGCTTCATTGCAATGGGAAATTTGATGAAATGTTGATTATAGGAAAAAATTCACCATTGATAAATAGATTTATAAGTAAAAAAACATCACAATTTTATAAAATTTTGAGTTAATATTATTTAATGTTTGAAAATGATTCTACATATTTTGAGGTAAATGTTGATACTTTCAACGGTCCCTTAGATGTTCTTTTAGATTTAGCCAAATCACAGAAAGTAAATCTTGAAAATATATCAATAACCAAATTAGCAGATCAATTCCATGAATTTATTAAAGATAAAAAAAATTTAAATCTAGAACTAGCATCAGAATATCTATTAATGGCTACTTGGTTAGCTTATTTAAAATCAAAGTTGTTATTACCTAGTTCACCTGAAGAAGAATTTAAAGTTCAAGAGGTTGCAGAAAAATTAAAACTACAACTAAAAAAATTGGAACTTATAAGATTATTATCTGATCAAATGCTTAAAAGAAAAAGATTGGGCAGAGAAATTAGAACAAGAGGTTCTAAAATTGGAATTAAACCAATTTACAATAGCGAGTATAGATTAAACTTATTTGAACTTTTAAAAACTTATTCTACAATTATTTCAACAAAAGACTTTCAAAGGATAAACATACCTAGATTACCTGTTTTTACTACAGAAGAAGGTATAAAAACTATAAAGAATTTTTTTGGAAAATTAAGCGATTGGAAAAAGTTAGATGAATTAATCCCAAAAAATTTTAAAAATGAGTCTAAATATAAACGTACAGGTAAAGCAGGTATATTTGCTGGTTCCCTTGAATTAGTTAAAGAAGGTAATTTGAAAATAAAACAAAATAATCTTTTTGAAGATGTTTATGTAAAGGAAAGTAAATGATTAAAAAAAAGATAAAAAAAGGCAATAATATAATTAATTTTCCTACAAAATTATCATCTATTGAAAAAGAGATTGAATGCATTGTTTTTGCAGCTGCTGAACCTTTAGATATTGAAACCATTAAAAACAAGATTTCAAAAAAAGTTGATGTAGATAAAATATTATTAAAGCTTCAATCTGAATACTCGGATCGGGGAATTAATTTAGTTTGTATATCAAAAAAATGGTCTTTTAGAACCTCTCCCAATCTTTCTAATTTAATGACGCAGGAGAAAACTGTGGAAAAAAAATTGTCTAAAGCCGCTATAGAAACTCTTGCAATAATCGTTTATCACCAACCAGTAACTAGAGCTGAAATTGAGGAAATTAGAGGTGTTGCATTTGGAACAAATACTCTAGAAATTTTGATGGAATTAAATTGGGTTAAGCCTGGTGGAAGAAAAAGTGTACCTGGAAAACCTATCCAATATATAACTACAGATGACTTTTTAAGTCATTTTAATCTTCAAAAATTATCAGATCTTCCAACTGTAGACGAATTAGGAGCTGCTGGCCTAATAGATAGCACTAATATAGATAATGCAATTTTTGGAACAGGTAAATTTTACAAAGAAAAACAGGACGAAATAAAAGAAGACATTTATTCGAATATCGATGAAATGCTTAATAGCACACTTGATAAAGATGATAAGAAATAAGATCATATATTTGACTTTAAAATTATTGATAAACAGGTTATAAGTTTTTCATGAGCATTGGAATTTGGCAAATAGCTATTGTGGTAATACTTGTTGTATTACTATTTGGAAGAGGAAAAATATCTAGTCTGATGGGTGATGTTGCTAAAGGAATAAAAAGTTTTAAAAAGGGTATGGCATCAGATGTTACTGATGAAAATGAACCTAAAAATATTTCCGACGACAATCAAGACTCCAACAAAAAAGAATAAATCACATGCCTACTATTGGTTGGTTTGAGATTTTGATAATAGTTGCAATAGCAATTGTAGTTCTAGGGCCAAAAGATTTTCCTATAATGTTGAAAAAAGTTGGATCCTGGATAGGAGTTGCAAAAAAACATATTAACAATATTCAAAATGAAGTTTCAAATATAGATATTGAAGAAAACAAGATAGAAAAAAAAGAAGATAAAAAAGATGAATCATGATGAAAATGATAGTGGCTTTATTAGTCATTTGGCAGAATTAAGGAAACGATTAATACATAGTTTTATATTTCTTATTATTTTTTTTGTTGGATGTTATTTTTTTGCTGAACATTTATATGGTTTTTTAGTTGAACCCTTTGCAAAAGCTGTAAAAGATGATGGTTCTAATAGAAGACTGATTTTTACAGCTCTTCAAGAAACTTTTCTAACTTATTTAAAAGTTTCATTTTTTACTGCTTTTTTTGTTACGTGTCCCTTTATTTTAATGCAAATATGGAAATTTATTGCACCTGGTCTTTATAAACATGAAAAAATTGCAATACTTCCATATCTTGTATTAACACCAATTCTTTTTTTATTAGGAGGAATGCTTGTTTATTATTTAATTATGCCATTAGCAATCAAATTTTTCTTATCTTTTGAAAGCACAGGCTTATCAACGAATTTACCTATTCAATTAGAAGCAAAGGTAAATGAATATTTGTCATTAATAATGAAACTGATCTTTGCATTTGGTATTAGTTTTCAATTACCTGTGGTTCTAAGTTTATTAGCACGCGTTGGTTTAGTTGATTCTGATTTTTTGAAAAAAAGAAGAAAATATGTAGTAGTTATCATCTTCGCTACTGCAGCTTTATTAACTCCACCTGATCCTATAACACAAATAGGTTTGGCAATTCCTTTATTAATTTTATATGAATTATCAATATTTTCTGTAAAATTTATAGAAAATAAGAAATTAGAAAATTCTGATGCATGATATAAAAGAAATACGAAAAGACATTGATGCATTTAAAAAAGCACTAGAAAAAAGGTTTATAGATATAGATTACGAAAAACTTAAAAGTCTAGATATATTAAATCGTGAACTTATACAAAAAAAAGAAATTCTAGAAAGAGAAAAAAAAGATATTTCGAAATCTAAAGATGAAACTTTATTTGAGAAATCAAAAAATATTTCTCAATCAATTGATAAAATAATAGAAGAGCAGAAAAAAATAAAATTTGATTTAGATAAAATTTTATCAAATATTCCAAATATTCCACACAAAGATGTTCCATACGGTAAAGATGAAAATGATAATGTTGAGATAAAAAGGTACGGAAAAATACGTAAGTTCGAGTTTGTACCTAAATCTCATTATGAATTAGGGGAAAAACTTTGTATGCTCGATTTTGATTTAGCAAGTAAAACTACTGGTACAAGGTTTGTATTTGTTAAAAAAAAATTAGCATTATTAGAAAGGGCAATTTCAAACTTTATGTTAGATACCCATATATCAAAAAATGGTTATGAAGAAATCTCACCACCACTACTTGCTTCAGAAAATTCTATGTACGGTACTGGTCAACTTCCAAAATTTGAAAACGATCAATTTGAAGTCAAGTTAGAGGAGGGAAGTGACAGAAAATTTTT
This sequence comes from uncultured Pelagibacteraceae bacterium, assembly GCA_902570425.1. Classification (GTDB taxonomy): domain Bacteria; phylum Pseudomonadota; class Alphaproteobacteria; order Pelagibacterales; family Pelagibacteraceae; genus Pelagibacter. The sequence goes on along the minus strand of CACFYB010000004.1, from coordinate 93,750 downwards.
AATACCAACAGCTGAGGTAATTTTGACAAATATTGTTAGGAATACAATGATGGATCTTAAGTCTCTACCTTTAAGATTTGTTGCATCTACACCTTGTTTTAGAAAAGAAGCTGGAAGCTATGGAAAAGATACAAAAGGAATGATTAGACAGCATCAATTTTATAAAGTTGAATTAGTAAGTATTGTAGAACAAAACAAATGCTTAGTAGAATTAGAAAGAATGACAAATTGTGCTACTAGAATTTTAGATCTTTTAGAATTACCTTATAGAAAAATGATATTATGTAGTGGTGACATGGGTTTTAGTGCTGAAAAAACTTATGATATAGAAGTTTGGATACCTTCAGAAAAAAAGTATAGAGAAATTTCATCATGTTCATCATGTTCTACTTTCCAGGCTACAAGAATGAAAACAAGATATAAAGATCAAAATAAAGAAACGTTGTTTGTTGGTACTTTAAATGGCAGTGGTTTAGCTGTTGGTAGAACTCTTATTGCAATATTAGAAAATTATCAGGAAAAAGACGGCTCAATAACAATTCCAAAAGTTTTGAGACCTTATATGAATAATTTAGAAAGAATTTCACTCAATTAAAGTTGTTTTAATTTGACAGATAGTATAAAAATTGCAGATTAATTTAGGAGTTTTATGGATAGTGCAGGAATAGGTCAATTTATACCATTAATATTAATTTTTGTTATTTTTTATTTTTTCTTAATAAGACCTCAACAAAAAAAAGTTAAAGAACATAAAGCGATGGTAGAAGGTTTAAAAAAGGGAGATAAAATTGTAACGTCAGGTGGAATCACTGGCACCATCACTCGAGTTATTGATAATGATAAAATTGAGGTTGAGATAGCCGATAATGTTACAGTTGAAGTTATAAGAGGTACTGGCGTTCAAAGTTTAATGAATTCCCAAGAAATCAAAAGATAATTTTGTATAAATAAAGTGTTATATTTTTCAAAATTTAGAATTATTGTTATATTTGTTATATCTTTATTTTTTATAATAATTGCGTCTTCTAATTTTTTAAAATTTGAAAACAAACTTTTAGATAAAAGAATCAATCTAGGATTAGATCTTCAGGGAGGATCTTATTTATTATTAGAAATTGATAATACTCCAGTGATTGAACAAAAACTTCAAAATCACTCAATTAATATTAGAAATTATTTCAAAAATAAAGATATTAGAATTAAGAATCTTAAATTATCAGAACAAAGAATTTCTTTCTTTGTAGATGAGAAATTCAGAAAAATAGTTTTAGATGAATTTAATAACGAAGAAAGTGAATTAAATCCATATTATCCAAGATTTAAATCACATCAACTTGATATAATTCAAGAAAATGAATTTTTTATAGTTAATTATTCCCCTCAAGGAATTGTAAAGCTCAAAACTTCTTCTCAAGATCAGGCTCTAGAAATAGTAAGGAGGAGAATAGATGAAATTGGCACAAATGAACCAAATATTTTGAAAAGAGGAAATGATAGAATCTTAGTTGAATTACCAGGATTAGATGATCCAATGCGTATTAAATCTTTACTTGGAAAGACTGCTAATTTAACTTTTAGATTTGTGACTGATAATAATGAAGATTCTTTTGGCACAGAAAAACTTAAATTCGAGGATAGTAATGAGCAAGCAATTGTAAGTAAAAGAATAATACTTAGTGGTGACAATCTTTTAGATGCCCAACCAAGAATGAATAGTGAAACTAATGAAACAGTTGTTTCTTTTACACTCGACAGAGTGGGTGCAAAAAGATTTGGTAAAGCTACATCAACAGGAATTGGAAAACAATTAGCTATTATTTTAGATGGTAAAATTATTAGTGCTCCAGTCATTAGAGATACAATAGCTAGTGGATCTGGACAAATTAGTGGAGGATTCACATTTCAATCAGCAACAGATCTTGCTTTACTATTAAGATCAGGTGCTTTACCAGCTCCACTGAATATTATTGAAGAAAGAACAGTAGGACCAGATTTAGGTCAAGACTCAATTAATGCTGGAATGGTTGCTTTAATTATTGGATTTATACTTGTAATTATTTTCATATTTATAAAATATAGAATATTTGGATTAATAACTAATTTTACATTAATAATTAATTTGTTATTGCTTGTTGGGATTTTGACTATATTTGAAGCAACTCTTACATTGCCTGGTATTGCAGGAATAATCTTGACTGTTGGAATGGCAGTAGATGCAAATGTATTGATTTTTGAAAGAATTAAAGAAGAATTGAAAAGTGAAAATAATAACCTGATAGCTTTTGATAGCGGTTATACTAAATCTAGAACTGCGATACTTGATGCAAATGTGACCACATTATTAGCTGCAATTATTTTATTTTTCATGGGATCAGGTCCAATTAAAGGTTTTTCCTTAACTTTAGGTATTGGAATATTTACCACTTTGTTCTCAGTTTATTTTATCGCAAGACTTTTAACAGTTTTATATGTGTCCAAAAATAAAGAAAGAAAAGGCCTAATCTAAATGATTGCATTTAATAAATATTACAATCAATTTAATATTCTATCAATAACGTTAGTAATAGTTTCACTTTTATTATTAACATTTAAAGGTCTTAATTTTGGAATTGATTTTAAAGGAGGAACATTAATTGAATTGAGATCTATGGACTCCAAAATTAATGTTGCAACATTAAGAGATAATTTAAATAGTATGAATTTAGGAGATGTTTCAGTCAAGAATTTTGGAAATTCTACAGATTATCTAATTAAATTTGAGAACAATAATAACAAAAATATTATAAAAGACATCAAAGTAAATTTAGATAAATCTTTTGGAAATAATTTTGATTTTAGAAGGGTAGAGAATGTTGGACCTAAAGTAAGTTCCGAATTATTAAGGTCAGGGATAATTGCTATTTCCGTCGCCTTAGCATTAATGTTGATTTATATTTGGATTAGATTTGAATGGCAATTTAGTTTAGGTGCAATATCTGCACTTTTTCATGATGTGATTGTAACTTTAGGATTGTTTTCTCTATTAGGTCTTGAAATAAATTTGTCAATTATAGCTGCAGTTTTAACAATAGTAGGTTATTCAATGAATGATACTGTTGTAATATTTGATAGAGTACGTGAAAATCTTAGGAAATACTCAGATATTAAAATTTTTGATTTAACAAACATTTCTATTAATGAAACTTTATCAAGAACATTAATTACTTCAGCTACCACTCTTTTAGCCTTGTTATCTATATTTTTTTTTGGTGGAGAAGTATTAAAAGGATTTTCATTAGCTATGATTTTCGGGGTAATTTTTGGTACCTATTCATCAATTTATATTGCAAACACTATTTTGGTAAGATTAAAAGTCTCACAAAAAACTATATTAAAGGATGATGATAAAAATTAGTACAAATTTTGTGCCAAAACCATAGTAAGCAACATTGGTAAAGACAATAACGTATTAGTCCTTGAAAACAACATAGCTGTTCTAGCTGATTTTGCTTTAAGATCAGGATCACAATCAACAATTCCCAATGCTCTTTTTTGATTTGGCCAAATTACAAACCATACATTAAAAGCCATTATAAGGCCTAACCACATACCAATACCTATAGCAGTATGTTTTGGTACACCAGATCCAATACTTAATGTCATCGCGTCATGAAGATATCCGTTAAGTCCAGCAAGAATTAGACCAGATATAACTGTTAATGCCGCTGCCCATCTAAAATAAAATAATGCAGCTGGTGCAATAACTTTTCCAATAGCAGGTTTTTGATCATCAGGAATTTTCCCCATGTTAGGTATCTGTACAAAATTGAAATACCAAAGTAACCCAATCCACATAATGGCCACAACAACATGTACATATCTTGCAAACCAACTCCAAAAAATTCTGTCAAAACTAAAACCATCATTTTGATAGAATAGACCAAGGAATAATATTACAGCAATTGCTAATGAAACATGTATTGTTTTTGATAAAGACGATAAAACATTTCCCATAATCTAATTTTATACTTATTAAAAAGATATGACAATAATTTTATTCATTTTCAGTTAAGAAGTGATTTTAAGAATTTGCCAGTATAACTTTCATTAACCTTACTTATTTCCTCTGGTTTTCCCTCTGCGATTATTTTACCACCCTTAACGCCACCCTCAGGACCCATATCGACTATATAATCTGCTGTTTTTATCACATCAAGATTATGTTCTATTACCACAACTGTATTACCAAGAGCGACAAAAGTGTGCAAAATTTCCAATAATTTTTTTATATCATGTTGATGAAGACCGGTAGTTGGCTCATCCAATATATACATCGTTCTTCCTGTAGAGCGTTTTGATAATTCTTTAGCCAATTTAATTCTTTGAGCTTCACCTCCTGAAAGAGTAGTGGCCTGTTGTCCAATTTTAATATAACCCAATCCAACTTTTTTGAGAGTAAGTAACTTGGTTTTTATGTTAGAAATATTTTCAAAATATTCACAACCTTCATCAACAGTCATGTTCAATACGTCAGCAATACTTTTATCTTTAAACTTTATCTCTAAAGTTTCTCTATTATATCTGGTTCCTTTACATTCATCGCATTGAATATAAACGTCTGGAAGAAAATGCATCTCATAGGTAATAACTCCATCACCTTCACAAGCTTCACACCTGCCACCTTTAACATTGAATGAAAATCTACCTGGTTTATATCCTCTTGATTTAGATTCTGGTAAACCTGTGAACCAATCTCTAATAGGACCAAAGGCTCCTGTATATGTTGCTGGATTAGATCTTGGTGTTCTTCCTATTGGAGATTGATCTATATCAATTATTTTATCAATTAATTCAGTACCCTTAAAACCTTTAAATGGTTTTGGTATTTTTCTAGACTTGTTATTATTTAAAGTTAAGTTCAAAGCATTATAAAGTGTTTGTAAAATTAAAGTTGATTTACCACTACCCGATACTCCTGTAACACAAGTAAGACTTCCCAAAGGTATCTTTAAATTTACATTGTTAAGATTATTTCCAGTAGCACCAGTGATTTCCAAGAATCTTCCATTTTTTGCTAATCTTCTTTTTTTTGGAACATCAATATTAAATTTTTTTGAAAGATATTTACCAGTTATACTTTGATTGTTTTGACTTATTTCTTTAAAATTTCCTTGAGCAACAACTTCGCCACCTTTGTTTCCAGCTTCAGGACCGAGATCAATTATATGATCTGCGTTTTCCATAGTTTCAGTATCATGTTCGACTACAATTACTGTATTTCCTAAATCTCTTAATCTTTTTAATGCATTTATAAGTTTAATATTATCTTTTTGATGTAGACCTATTGATGGTTCATCAAGAACATAAAGAACTCCTGTCAATCCAGATCCAATTTGAGAGGCTAATCGAATTCTTTGTGCTTCACCACCAGACAAAGTACCTGACTCTCTTGATAAGGTTAAATAATCAAGTCCAACATTTAATAAAAAATTTAATCTTTCATTTATTTCTTTTAGAATATGTTCGGCAATTTTTAATTGACGCTTATCTAGATTAACTTTTAGTTTTTCAAACCAATTTGCAGCATCTACAATTGATTTTTCCGTAACCTCGCTAATATGTAAACCATCAATTTTTACACATAATGCTTCATCTTTTAGTCTATGACCATTACATCTCTCACATTTAGTATCTGATTGATATTGAGCAATTTCCTCTCTTTTCCAATCACTATCTGTTTCTAAATATCTTCTCTCTAAATTGTTAATTACTCCCTCAAAAGATTTTTTATAAGAATATTTTTCATACCCATCATCATAAGAAAATTTTATCTCTTCATCATCTGAGCCATAAAGTATTATATCTTTAATTTTTTTTGATAATTTAGACCACTTATCATTTAATGAAAAATCATAATGTTTTGCTAATGAAGATAATGTTTGTATATAATATAAAGTAGTTGTTTTAGCCCAAGGCTCTATAGCACCATCTAAAATACTTTTTTTTTCATCAGGAACAACCAAATGTGGATCAACATTTAATTTTACGCCAATTCCTTCACATTCTTCACAGGCTCCAAAAGGGCTATTGAAAGAAAAAAGTCTTGGTTCAATTTCTTCAATTGTAAAGCCACTTTCTGGGCATGCAAATTTTGTAGAAAAAATTAATTTTTCTATTTTTCTAAATTTTTTGGGTAAAGTTTCATCCTCATATTCAACAAAAACTAAACCATTTGCTAGATTTACAGATGTTTCAATACTTTCTGCTAATCTATTACCTAGAGATGAATTTAGAACTATTCTATCTACAAGAATATAAATGTCATGCTTTATTTTTTTATTTAGTTCCGGAACTTTTTCAATATCGTATAAAACTTCATCAACTTTAATTTTTCTAAATCCCCTTTTTTTAAAACTTGAAATTTCTTTCTTATATTCTCCTTTACGACCTCTAACAATCGGCGCATAAACATAAATAGTTGCTTTTTTTGGCAATTCTTTAATCTTATCTACAATTTGTGAAATTGTTTGAGAAGTAATTGGTTTACCTGTGAATGGTGAGTAAGGTATACCAGCTCTAGCATACAAAACTCTCATATAATCGTATATTTCTGTTACTGTAGCAACAGTTGATCTTGGATTTTTAGATGTATTTTTTTGTTCTATTGATATCGCAGGACTTAATCCTTCAATTAAATCTACATTTGGCTTCTTCATTTTATCCAAAAATTGCCTAGCATAGGCAGATAGACTTTCAACATATCTTCTTTGACCTTCTGCATAAACTGTATCGAAAGCAAGAGATGATTTTCCAGAGCCAGAAAGTCCAGTAATAACTACAAATTTGTCTTTAGGAATTTCTAATGAAATATTCTTTAAATTATGTTCTTTAGCTCCCTTAATAACTATCTTTTTAATCATATTTTTTGTTGCTTCCTATTAATAAAATTAATATTCAGAGTAAATTGTGATATAGTAAAAATTAATTAATAAAACAAATAATAAAATATTATGGCTGGAAGTTTAAATAAAGTACTATTAATTGGTCGTTTGGGCGCAGATCCTGATGTAAAACAGATGGTTAATGGCAAAAGTGTAGCTAGATTAAGCTTAGCTACAAGTCAATCTTGGAAAGACAAAAACACTGGAGAAAAAAAAGAAAAGACTGAATGGCACCGTGTGGTTGTGTTTAATGAAGGCCTAGTTAATGTTGTTCAACAATATTTAAAAAAAGGAGCTCAAGTTTATATTGAAGGTCAATTATCAACAAGAAAATGGAAAGATGAACAATCCGGTCAAGATAAATACTCAACAGAAGTAGTTATTCAAGGATATAATTCATCATTAACAATGCTAGGTGGTGGAAATACTGGCAGTGGAATTGCGAATGATACTTCTGCCTCAAAAGATTTTGATCAATCTTCTACTTCAACAGAAGATATGGACGATGAAATTCCATTTTAATTAATATGCAGAAAACTGAAATTCCCGAAGATAAGAATATAAAGTTGATATCAATGCATGATGAGATGAGCTCATCTTATCTTTCATATGCCATGAGTGTCATAGTAAGTAGAGCTCTTCCAGATATTAGAGATGGCCTCAAACCAGTGCATAGAAGAATATTATACGCAATGTATAAAGGTGGTTACGATTGGTCTAAACAATTTAGAAAATCTGCAAGAATAGTTGGAGATGTTATTGGTAAATATCATCCACATGGAGATCAATCTGTTTATGATGCATTAGTGAGAATGGTACAAGATTTTTCTATGAGTCTTCCTTTAATTGAAGGTCAAGGAAATTTTGGCTCTATAGATGGTGACCCTCCTGCCGCAATGAGATATACGGAAACACGGTTATCTAAAGTTTCACAATTTTTAATTGATGATATTGAGAAAAATACAGTTGGTTTTAAAAGTAATTATGATGAAACTGAAAGAGAACCTTCAGTATTACCAGCACAATATCCTAACTTATTAGTTAATGGTGCGGGTGGTATAGCTGTTGGTATGGCAACTAGTATTCCTCCACATAACCTTGGTGAAATAATTGATGGAACATTAGCTTTAATTGAAAATAAAGATATCACAATTAAACAATTAATGAAATTTATTCCAGGACCTGATTTTCCAACTGGTGGAATAATAATAGGCAAAGATATGATAAAACAGGGCTACACTAAAGGCAGAGGCTCTTTTAAAGTAAGAGGACAAATTTCAATTGAACAAGTTAAAAATGGAAGAGAAAGATTGGTAATTACTTCAATTCCTTATCAGGTAAATAAATCAATTTTGAATGAAAGAATAGCACAGCTTGTAAGAGAGAAAAAAATTGAAGGCATAAGAGATATTAGAGATGAGTCAAACAGAGAAGGTATAAGAGTCTCATTAGACTTACGTAATGGTGTAGAACCTGAAACTATAAAAAGACAATTATATAAGAATACACAAATAGAAAGTTCATTTGGTTTTAATACTTTAGCAATTGTTGATGGTAAACCTCAAACATGTAATTTAAAAGAATTTTTATCAAAGTTTCTCAATTTTAGAGAAGATGTTGTTATAAAAAAAACAAAATTTGATTTAAAAAAAGCTGAAGATAGAGCACATATATTAATAGGTTTATCAATATCAGTTGAAAACTTAGATAAGATTATTAAAATTATACGATCTTCGAAGACGCCTGATGATGCAAAAAAATCTATATTAAGATTAGATTGGAAAATTAACAAATCAAAAAAGATAATTACTTTAGTTGAAAATAAAAAAGTTAAAGGAATTTATAAATTATCAGATACACAAGTAAACGCTATTTTAGAGCTAAGACTCCAAAAATTAACAGCGTTAGGAATAAGTGAAATTGAAATTGAAATTAAGAAATTAGCAGATTTAATATTAAAGTATAAAAAGATTATTTCTTCAAAAAAAGAATTATTAAAAGTTATAAGTAAAGAATTAATAGATATTAAAGAAAAATTTTCTATTAAAAGAAGAACAGATATTATTGATGCTGTATTGAATTACGATATCGAAGAAACAATTCAAAAAGAAGCTGTCATCATCACTGTTACTTTACAGGGTTACATTAAACGAGGTTCATTAAATAGTGTTAAACAACAAAAAAGAGGTGGTAAAGGCAAAACTGGTATCACAACAAGAAATGAAGACTCCGTTGTGCAAACATTGTCAGTTAATACACATACCTCAGTTTTATTTTTTTCTACAGAAGGTTTAGTATACAGGATAAAAGCTTGGAAAATACCAGTTGGATCCTCTATTTCTAAGGGTAAATCTCTTTTTAATATTTTGCCTTTAAAGAATCATCAATCAATTAGTTCTATAATGCCTTTTCCTGAAAATGACTCAGATTTAAAGAATTATCAAATTGTGTTTGCTACGTCCCAGGGTAAAATTAGAAAAAATAGTTTAGAGGATTTTTCTTCAATTAATACATCTGGTAAAATAGCAATGAAATTGGACACAAACGACAAGATAGTTGGTGTTAAAATCTGTAGAGAAGATCAAGATATAATTCTTAGCACCAAATATGGAAAATGTATAAGATTTGAGTCAAGAAAATTAAGAGTTTTTAAAGGTAGATCGTCTAAAGGTATTAAAGGTATAGTTTTGTCCCCAGAAGATCAAATAGTTTCTTTATCTATAATTGATAATGATAAATTATCCAAAAATATCAAAAAATCTAAAGATGAAAAACTTGAACTTAAAGCGAAAGAAAAATTTATTTTATCTATTACAGAAAATGGTTTTGGAAAAAAAACTTCCCATACAGATTATAGAGTTACAAATAGGGGAGGAAAAGGAATTATAGGTATAGTCAATTCACCAAGAAATGGTAATATTTCGTCTTCGTTTCCCGTGTTTGATGGCGATGAAATTTTAATATCAACTAATAAAGGAAGAGTAATAAGAGTAGCGGTTAAAGAAATTAGAACAGCAGGAAGAAACACACAAGGAGTTAGAATAATTAAATTGTCCGGTGAAGAAAAAGTTGTTTCGGCCGATAAAATTGATGATAATCTAATTTAATGAGCAAAGTGGCTATATATCCAGGGACATTTGATCCCATTACATATGGACATATTGATGTAATCAATAAAGGTCTAAAGTTATTTGACAAGATAGTTGTAGCAATATCTGATGTTGAAAATAAAGATTATCTTTTTAACTCTGAAGAAAGAATTCATATTGTAAAGAAAGCATTATTTTCTGATCTAAAATTTAACAAAAAGAAAATTATGATAATTTCCTTTACTTCTTTAACAACAGATTTATGCAAAAAATATAAATCAAATATTATATTAAGAGGATTAAGAGCTGTATCTGACTTTGAATATGAGTTTCAACTCGCTGGAATGAATAGAAAACTTAATAATCAAATTGAAACAGTTTTTTTAATGTCTGATGTAGAAAATCAAATTATATCATCTAGATTTGTTAAAGAAATAGTTAAATTAAAAGGTAATATAAAAAAATTTACAACAAAAAATACAATTAAAATGCTTAAAGATAAATATGAATAGAATTTTTATAAATTTTATTATTTTATTTTTTTTATTAATCAACCAATCAATATCGGAGGAAAATATAATGATCTTAAAATTAAAAGATGGAGATGTGAAGATAGAATTATTTGAGGATAAGGCTCCTAATCATGTAAAAAGAATTAAAGAATTAGCTAATACTGGAAAATATGACAATGTGGTTTTTCATAGAGTTATAGACGGATTTATGGCTCAAACTGGAGATGTTAAATTTGGAAATTCAAGTTCTAGTGATTTTAATTTAAGTATGGCTGGAATGGGAGGATCTGATTTACCGAATCTAGAACAAGAATTTAGTAGTCTTCCCCATGATAGAGGAACATTATCTATGGCAAGGTCATCTGATCCTAATAGTGCTAATAGTCAATTTTTTATTTGTTTTAAACCTGCTCCTTTTTTAGATAGACAATATACAGTATTTGGTAAAGTAGTTTCTGGTATGGAGTTCGTAGATAAAATTAAAAGAGGTGATGAGAATAATAATGGTGCTGTTACTGATCCAGATAAGATCATAAGTTTTAAATCTTTATAGATTATAAATGGCATTAAAGAATTTTGCCTTTAAAGTAATAAGCAAAGATAAATCTTCTAGATGTGGCATAATTGAAACTCATAGAGGAAATATTCAAACTCCAACATTTATGCCAGTAGGAACTCAAGCAACAATAAAAGCTTGTACCATAGATGATATAAAAAAAACTGGTTCTGAAATAATTTTGTCAAACACATATCATTTAATGATAAGGCCTGGTGTTGAAAGAATTAAAAGAGCAGGTGGACTTCACACATTTATGAATTGTGATTTACCAATCCTTACAGATTCTGGAGGATTTCAGGTAATGTCTTTATCAAAATTAAACAAGATAGATCGTGAAAAGGGTGCATTATTTAATTCTCATGTTGATGGTAAAAAATTTGTTCTTAGCCCTGAGGAAAGTATTAAAATTCAATTAGGATTAAACTCAGATATATTAATGATTATGGATGAATGTCCAAAAAAAACTGATGACTATAACTTAATAAAGCGTTCGATGAATTTATCTTTATATTGGGCTGAAAGATCAAAAAAATCCTTTGGAATAAATCCGCATAAGGCATTATTTGGAATTATTCAGGGAGGTCTTTTTTCAGATCTTAGAGCAAAATCTCTATCTGAATTAATAAAATTAGATTTTGATGGCTACGCAGTTGGAGGATTAGCAGTTGGTGAAACTCAAAAAGAAATGTTTTATGTTTTAGATAGTTTAAAAGATTTATTACCATATAATAAACCACATTATTTAATGGGTGTTGGCACACCTTCAGACATTTTAGGTGCTGTCAAAAGAGGTATTGATATGTTTGATTGTGTTTTACCCACAAGATCTGGAAGAACAGGTCTTGCTTTTACATGGGAAGGCAGATTAAATATTAGAAATAACAAATATCAAAATGATGATACACCGCTTGATCCAAATGTAAAAAATTTAAATTTGAACAGATATTCAAAAAATTATTTAAATCATCTCTTTAATACCAATGAAATACTTGGATCAATGTTATTAACTCTACATAATATCAACTTCTACCAAGAGTTCATGTCCGAAATCAGAAAGAACATTAGTAATGGTACATTCCATGATTTTCACGACAAATACATCGATAAATTGTAGTGATTAAACTATTTGTCTCACTAATTCTCGTTTGAATTATCCTAATAATTATGTATATACATTCTTAACTTGTGGGCCGTTAGCTCAGTTGGTAGAGCAATTCCCTTTTAAGGAATGGGTCGATGGTTCGAGTCCATCACGGCTCACCATTAAATTCACATTTAATGGTTGAAATGAATCATATTTTTTAGAAAAAAAATATTTGTCACCATTTCTATGAATTAATATTTGGTGGATAATCTAGTATAATTTTGTTAGTCCACTCATTAATTTTTTTTATTCTATTTTCTGCTGATGGATGAGTACTCATAAACTCTGGTGGAGTCTTTCCTTTATTAAAATCTTTCATCCTTTCCCAAATTTTTGGTGTTTCTCTAATATCATAGCCAGATAATGATGAAAATATCATACCTAGATAATCGGCCTCACTTTCCTGTTTTCTATTAAATGGATTCATAATCCCTAATTGTGATAAAAGTCCGATTGTGTTCATTCCAGTAGCTCTATTTACCTGAGATAATTTTCCACCAGAAAATATATCAATTAATTGTGTGCCAGTATTTATAAGAGCACCTCTGCTTGCTCTTTCAACAGAGTGTTTAGCAACGGCATGAGCAATTTCATGGCCCATTACAGCTGCTAAACCATTTGTATTTTTGGTTACATCTAGTATTCCTGTATAAACTGCTATTTTACCTCCTGGCATACACCAAGCATTTCTGACTTTTTTATTTTCAATTAAAATATACTCCCAATCAAAATTTGTAGTTGGATCATCTATTTTTGATTGGTAAAAATATTCAGCAATTGAGTCTTGCATTTTTTTTCCAATTTCTTTAATTGAATTAAGCGTCGTAATATCATTACTCAACTTCTCTTTTTTCTTTATTTTCTCATAAATTTGAGCTGCTTGTGCATTCAATTTCGCTTCAGGAATAATCTTTAATTGTCGTCTTTCTGTAATTGGAGCCGTAGCGCATGAGTTGAGTAAAAACCCACAGCACCCAGATCCAACATAGGTTAAGAATTTTCTTCTATTCATTTTATCTATACATTGATAATATATTTAAGAATGAATCTAAATAATAAAATTTTGCTAATATTGTTTATTATTTCTATATCTTTCGTTATTTACTCTAGTTTTAAATAAAAATGGCAAGAATAAAAAAAAAAAAATCAATAACTTTAATATTAAGAAACTATTTCATTACTGGTGTAGTTGTCTTAATACCAATTGGATTTACACTATATTTAAGTAAAATCTTAATAGGTCTGTCATCCAATATTTTGCCAGAAAATATAAATCCAAATAGCTATTTACCTTTCGAAATTCCAGGTATTGAAATACTAATTTCAGTTATATTTATAACTATAGTTGGTGGATTGTCTTTATCTTTCTTGGGTAAAAGAATTTTAAAATTAATCGATGATTTGTTTAAACGTATTCCTTTTTTAAGGACAATTTATTCAGCAATAGTTCAAATGACAGAAACTTTTTCTAATAAAGATAATGATAAAAAAAGTGTTGTCTTAATTGAATATCCTAGAAAAGGGGTTTGGGCAGTTGGATTTGCTACTAAAGAAAATAATGGTGAAATGGCACAGAAAACAAACCAAAAATTAATTAATGTTTTTGTTCCGACAACGCCGAATCCCACTAGTGGTTTCTTACTAATGTTTCCAATAGAAGATGTAATTTATTTGGATATGAACTTTGAAGAAGCGTCAAAATTTATAGTATCAGCTGGAACATCTGCAGGAAAAAATTAAACTATATCATTTATAATATCAGCTTGATCATATAGTTTAATTAATGTTTTATATCTGTTTATATCTTCTTTAGAATTTTTAATTCTTATAATTTCTTTTTCTGCTAATAAGAATAAATTTTCATTTATTACAGGATCTGCAAGTCTAAATGTTTTAACACCACTTTGTTTAAAACCTAAGATATCACCATAACCTCTTAGTTTCATATCTTCTTCAGATATTTTAAAACCATCATTTGTATTTTTTAATATTTGGAGTCTTTTTTTTGCATTTTCATTTAAAGAAGATTTAAAAACTAAAATACAACTTGATTGTTTTGTTCCTCTTCCAACTCTTCCTCTCAATTGATGAAGTTGTGACAAGCCAAATTTATTTGCATTTTCTATGATTATTATATTTGCATTTGGGAAATCAATTCCAACTTCAATTATAGTTGTAGATACTAAAATATCGTATTCTTTTTTTAAAAAATTATTTAATATAATTTCTTTTTTTTCTAAATCAGTCTTTCCATGAAGAAGAGCTACTTTTTTTGGAAATATATTATTAAGTAATTCAAATTTTTTAATGGCAGAAGTATGATCAATTTTTTTTGATTCTTCTATTAAGGGACAAACCCAAAATATTTGATTTCCTAATTTAATTTCCTTTTTAATAAATTTAATAATTTCATCAATTTTAGACTCTAATTTTGTGTAAGTTTTTACATCTTTTCGATATTTAGGCTTTTCTTTTATTATTGATAAATCCATATCTCCGTATATGGTCATCGTTAAAGTCCTTGGTATTGGTGTGGCTGACATTAATAACACATCACATTCACTCCCACCTTTATCAGATAATCTTTTTCGTTGATTGACACCAAATTTATGCTGTTCATCTATTACAATTAATCCTAAATTATTAAATAATACTTTTTTTTGAAAAATTGAATGTGTTCCAAATATTAGATCAATTTTATGGTTATTAAGATCTTTTAGTATTTTTTTTTTATCAATATTTTTAGTTTTGCTTGATAATAAATCTAAATTCATCTTTTTAGAAAATA
This sequence comes from uncultured Pelagibacteraceae bacterium, assembly GCA_902570425.1. Classification (GTDB taxonomy): domain Bacteria; phylum Pseudomonadota; class Alphaproteobacteria; order Pelagibacterales; family Pelagibacteraceae; genus Pelagibacter. The sequence goes on along the minus strand of CACFYB010000004.1, from coordinate 78,738 downwards.
ATTTTTTTGCTAAATTAAAATGCTGCCTTGCCAGAATTTCCGTTGGAGCCATTATTGCTACTTGGTAACCTGCATTAATTACGTTAAAAGCAGCAATCAAAGAAACAATAGTTTTTCCACTTCCCACGTCACCCTGTAAAAGTCTAAACATTTTTTGATTAGAAGTTAAATCTTGATTAATTTCACTTAAAGCTTTTATTTGATCGTCGGTTAATCTAAATTCAAGGTTTGATAAAAGTTCATTTTGATCTTTAATATCAAAAGATTTAACTTTTTTTTTAATTTTTTTTATTTTTTTTCTGATTTCAGAATGGACTAAAAAGTTAGATAAAATTTCATCAAAAGCCAACCTTCTATAAAATGAAGATCTATGATTCCCTATATTTTCTGGTTTGTGTAATTCATTTACAGCATCATACCAGGAAATATTATCAAAATTTTTCAATATCTCTTTATTGTGCCATTCATCAAGGCGGGGCAGGTCTTTAATTATTTGTTTAATAATCTTATTATACAATTTTTCACTTATACCTTCAGTTAATGAATATTGATTATGCTTGACTTTGATCAATGTAGAATCTTCAGAAATATATTTTGGATTAGTAATTTGATACTTATTTCTAAAAAAATTTACTTTACCACTTATTGTTACTTCTTTTCCAAGAGGTAAAATTTTCTTAATATATCCCTCATAACTATTAAAAAAAATACATTCCAAGTTACCTGTAATATCTTTACAAAAAACTCTATTAGGTAAATTTTTGATCCTAGGGAAATTATACTTATACGGTATAACGCTTACTGTTTGAATATCGCCAATTTTTAAATCTATTATTTTTGTAGAAATACTTCTATCAGTATATGATTTAGGTAGTTTCCAAAGGAGATCAAATATTGAATTAATACGTTTTTTTTTAAGCAAACTAGCTATTTTATTTCCAACACCCTTTAATTTTGTTAAATCTGATAATAAATAATTATGATTTTTTTTAATTTTCATAAACTTTTATTATAATCTAATTATGAAATCCAATATAGAAAATTTAAAAAAAAAAATTTTATATAGATCACAGTATAGAGGTACTAAGGAAATGGACAAACTATTGTTTTCTTTTGTTTCAAAATATATTGACGAAATAGATGAAATCAAACTCTTAAGTTTAGAAAAATTTTTAGATAATGATGACGAGGATTTATATAAATTATATAATGGCTATGATAATAAAATAAAATTCAATGATAGTTACATTATTGAGCTATTTAAAAATTTTAGATTAAACAAATAATAATGGCGGAGAGACTGGGATTCGAACCCAGGAAAGAGTTGCCCCTTTGCCGGTTTTCAAGACCGGTGCTTTCAACCGCTCAGCCATCTCTCCGTGTTAGAGCTTTTTTATAATTAAAAATATTTAATTCAACTATAAAATAGTCTAATAAGACAAGTTATTATTTAACTCAATAAGTTATCTAGATATGAATAAAGAATTTAATAAAGGTTTACTTTTAACATCATTAGGTTCTTTTTGGTGGGGTTTTATAGGGGTTATTTATTTTGAATATGTTGCTTTTATAGGACATGTAGAACTAGTTGTTCATAGATGTTTATGGACTGCTGTAATGTTGGTTTTTACAACTACTTTTTTTTCAAAATGGAAAATTTTTATTTTAGAAACTAAGAATAAAAAAAAACTATTCGCACTATTTATATCAGGTTTTTTGATATTCATTAATTGGTCAATTTGGATTTACGCTGTGGCAACTGAGAGAATTATTGATGCAAGTTTTGGATATTTTATAATGCCCATAATAAGTGTTTTACTTGGCAATATCTTTTTTAAAGAAGAACTAAATAAAAAAAAAATTTTATCAATTATATTAGTTTTCATTTCTATAATTATTATGATTATATTTAATTTAAAATCATTGCCCTGGGTTGGTTTAATTGTTGCATTAAGTTGGGCTTTTTATAACTTAGTAAGAAAAAAAATTGATATTGATACCGACATAGGATTATTGATTGAAAGTTTATATATTTTTCCTTTAGCTCTTATAGTTTTTTATTTTATTTCTAAAAGTGGTTTAAACGATTTTAATTTACAAAACCCTGGATTGAGTTTACTTTTACTATTAGCAGGACCAATGACAGTGATTCCTTTATTCCTTTATGTAAGAGGTGTTGAAATTATTGGATTAGGTCCAACCGGAATGATTTTTTATATAACACCAACATTACAATTCATTTTAGGTTATTTTTATTATGGTGAGGATTTTTCTTTAGTAAAATTTGGAAGCTTTATTATTATTTGGATTGCTGTAATTATATATTTGAATGATTTATATGAGAAAAATTAAAAATTTTCTTTTTGTTTTATTTATTTTAATTTCTAATGCTAGTGCTGATGAATATACTAATTTTGAAAATTGGAAAAAAAATTTTAAAGAAAAAGCCTTACTAAATAATATATCTGAAAAAACTTTCGATTTAGTAATGTCTGATACGAAATTTTTACCAAATGTTATTAAATACGATAGATATCAACCTGAGTTTTATGAGGATACAAAAACATATATATCAAAAAGAACTTCAGTAAAAAAAGTTAAAAAAGGTTATGATTTTTACATAAAAAATAAACAATTAATTAATTTAGTTGAAAATAAATTTGATATTGAAAAAGAATTGTTACTATCTTTAATGGGTATTGAAACAAACTATGGTACGTATGTAGGTAAAATGGATATTTTATCCTCTTTGGCAACATTGAGCTACGATAAAAGAAGGTCTGAATTTTTTACAAATGAATTATTAATACTCTTAAGATTAATTGATAATAATAAAATAAACTATAAATCTTTATATGGTTCCTGGGCTGGCGCATTTGGTTTCTTTCAATTTATGCCATCAACTATCAAAAATCACGCGTTAGACTTTAATAAAGATGATTATATAGATTTAAAAAATTCTGAAGATGCTTATGCTTCGGCTGCGAATTATTTAAAAAAAATTGGCTGGCAAAAAGACAAGCCATGTTTTTATAAGATAAATTTGTCAGATGAAATACCAAAAAAATATCTTAATGTTTCTGCAAAAAAAATTAAGAATAAAAAAAAACTTATTTTTTTTAAAAAATATATAAAAGATTATAGTGATTTCTCTTTTTTGAAATCAGATCAAAAAGTTGCAATAATAACACCCGATAAAGATATAATTCCAGGATCTGATACTTTAAGCCCAGCGTATATAGTTTTCGAAAATTACGAAATAATCTTACAATGGAATAGATCATTAAGATTTGCTTTAGCAGTATGTACATTAAAAGATAAATTTAAAAATGAATTTTAAAATTATATTATTACTCCTTTTTTCATTATTCATTTATAGTTGTGATCAAAATATATCTAAAAAAAAAACAAGTATTACAAAGATTGAAAAAAAATATAAGAATTCAGGTTTTGCACTCATTTTTGATGATAATTTAAAAAAAATAAAAAAAATTGATGATAGATCTTTATTTATTTATCACAATAAACTTAAAAGAAAGTCAATCGTTAAAATTACTAATCCAAAAAATGGTAAATCATTAATTGCTGAAGTTAAATCGAATAAACAAAAATTTTCTGATTTCTATAACTCTATCATTTCAAAAAGAATTGCTGAAGATTTAGAATTAAATTTTGATGAACCGTATTTGGAAATTATTTTGGTTTCAAAAGATTCAACTTATATTGCAAAAAAAACCAAAACTTTTGATGCTGAAAAAAAAGTTGCTGAAAAAGCACCGATTGATGGTATCCAGATAAATGATCTTAATAAGATTAACAACAAAACTAAACGTTACCCTAAAGAAAAATTCTCTTATTCAATCAAAATAGCAGATTTCTATTATGAAAATACAGCTAAGTTAATGGTTTCAAGAATTCAAAAAGAAACATCATTAAATGACTGCAAAATCGCAAAATTATCTCAAACTAAATTTAGAGTATTATTAGGTCCTTTTAATGATATAAAAACTCTAAGAGAATCTTTTGAAAAGTTAAAATCTCTTAATTTTGAAAATTTGGAAATATTTAAGAATGTTTAGAAACTTATTAATTATAAATTTCTTTTATTTTATCTTAACTCATTCAGCATATTCAAACATCGAAGTAAAAGCTAGAACTGCAATTCTTCAAGATTTTTTTTCTGGTGAAATTCTTTATGAAAAGGAACCCGATAGATCAATTTATCCTGCATCAATGACTAAAATTATGACATCTATAATTGCTTTTGATTTAATTAAGTCTGGTGATTTAAATTTAGAAGACAAATTTATAATTTCTGAAAATGCATGGAGATTGTCAACAGCGGGGTATTCATCAATGTTTATAATGGTAGGGGATGAGGTATCAGTTGAAGATTTACTTAAAGGTATAATAGTTGCCTCTGGAAATGATGCTTGCGTGGCTTTAGCAGAGGGAATTGCCGGAACTGAAGAAGAATTTGCAATTTTAATGACTAGCAAGGCAAAAGAATTAAATATGTTAAATTCAAATTTTTCCAATTCGTCTGGTATTAATGATCCAGATAATTACTCGACTGTTAAAGATATTTTGATTATGTCAAATTATTTGATTAAAGAACATCCCGAATATTATAAATGGTTCAGTGAAACAGAATTTACATGGGATAGGACAGGCGGTGATCCCATTACACAAGGTAACAGAAATCCATTACTTTACAAAAATTTTGGAGCTGATGGTATTAAAACAGGATATCTTGCTGTAGAAAAATATTCTCTTGCATCTTCAATTTTAAGAAAAGGGAGAAGACTCATTGCAGTTGGAAGTGGTTTTGAAACCAAAAATAGTAGATCACGTGAAAGTAGAAAGTTGTTAACTTATGGTTTAACAAATTTTGATTTAGTCCAAATAAATAAAAAAGATCAAATTTTTGATAAAGTTGATGTGTGGCTAGGAAAAGAAAATTTTGTAGATGTATACATTAAAGAAGATATTTATAAAACAATTAAAAAAGCTAAAAAAAAATTATTGAAAGTATCTATGAAATATAATGGCCCTATTGAAGCACCAATTAAAAAAGATCAGGTAGTTGGAAAATTAAGAATTATATATGATGATGAGTTTATTTCTGAACATGATCTTCTTGCTTTAAAAGATATTAAAAAAGTAAATATTTTCTCACGATTAATGAAATCTCTAAATTATTTGATTTGGGGCGATGTATAACAAACCCGTAATTGTTTTTGAAGGCATTGAGGGAAGTGGAAAAACTTTTCATATAAACAATGTTTCTAGATTTTTAAAAAAAAAAAGAATTAAATTTTTAAAAATACGTGAACCTGGGGGATCTTTTAATTCAGAAAAAATTAGAAACCTTATATTAAAAGAAAAAAATAGTTTCAATAAAAATACTGATTTATTACTTTATCTTGCATCAAGAAGTGAAAATATCCAAAGCTTAAAAAAGTATTATAAAAAAAAAGTAATCTTAATTGATAGATTTACCGACTCAACTATAGCTTATCAACATTATGGCCTTGGTGTAAATTTAGAATTTATAAAAAAAATTAATAATTTTTTGATAAAAGATTTTAAAGTAAATTTCACATTTTTAAATATTGTTAACATCGAAAATATGAAACTCCGTTTAAAAAAAAGAAAAAACCTTAATAGATATGATAAATTTAATAGTATGTTTTATAAAAATGTTCAGGATGGTTATTTAAAATTAGCAAAAAAAAATATTAAAAAATACCAAATTATAGATTCAAATTTAGATATTAAATCAAATAAGTCTATAATCATAAATCAAGTCAATCATTTAATAAAATGAATTCATCCCCATTAAATCAAATTCAACTATACGGTCTAAAGAATGAATTTAAAGAATTGACAAATCTATATTCAACTGGAAATTTTCCAAATAAAATTTTGTTATCAGGTCAAAAAGGTTGTGGCAAATGTACCTTAGCATATCATTTGATTAATTATGTCTTGTCTATGAATGAAGATTACTCATACGACTCAGAAAACTTGAAAATTAACGAAAAAAGTAAACAATTTATTTTGATTAATAATAGGACTAATCCAAACTTACATTATATTGATGTCTTACCTGATAAAAAAAATATTGAAATAAAGCAAATTAGAAATTTAATTAACGAATTAAATAAATCCTCATTTAATTCTAAGCCTAGATTTGTAATTATAGATAATCTAGAAACTTTAAATATTAATTCAATAAATGCTTTACTTAAGATTTTAGAAGAACCCTCACAAAATATTTTTTTTATTTTAATTCATAATAATAAAAAAATATTACCAACTTTAAAATCTAGATGTTTAATTTTCAAAATTAATCTTTCAAATTCTGAGTCTATTAACGTAATAAATAAATTAATTAATGATAATATTCATTCAATCTTAAATAAAGATTTGATTAATTATTATGCATCACCAGGTGATCTAGTTAATTTATTAAACTATTTAAAAAAATCTAACCTTGATGCTAAAAACTTAAGATTAAAAGATTTTTTAGTTTTTTTGATAAATGATAGCAATTATAAAAAAGATAGTAATACTAAAACTATTTTATATAATTTTATTGAATTTTTTTTAAATAAAAACTTATCAATTAAATATATAGATTATTTTAATTATTTTATTACTAAAATAAATAATATCAAAAAATTCAATTTAGATGAAGAGTCTTTTTTAATTGAATTTAAATCGAAAATTCTAAATGAATAAAAATTTTTATATAACCACGCCTATTTATTATCCTTCGGCTAAGCCCCATATGGGACATGCATACTCTAGTATAATTGCTGATTTTTTTGCTAGATTCAAAAGAATGGATGGTTTTAATGTTTTTTTTTTAACTGGTACAGATGAACATGGCCTTAAAATACAAAGAGCTGCCGAACAAAAGGGTCTTGAAACATTAAAATTTTGTGATGAATTAAGCAAAACATTTAAAGAATTATCTAAAACTTTAAATTTATCTAATACTGATTTTATAAGAACAACTGAACAAAGACACCAAAAATCTGTTCAAAGTCTTTGGAACCAATTGAAAGAAAATGATAATATCTATCTTTCAAAATATTCTGGTTGGTACTCTGTATCAGATGAAGCTTTTTATAATGATGATGAAATTGAAGAGATTGATGATAAAAAAATTGCCATATCTTCTAAATCTATTGTTGAGTGGGTTGATGAAGAGTCATATTTTTTTAGGTTATCTAAATGGGAAAAACCTTTATTAGATTTTTACGAAAAAAATCCAAATTTTATCTCACCTGAATCAAGAAAAAATGAGGTAATTAGTTTTGTTAAAAATGGATTAAAAGATTTATCTGTAAGTAGAAAAAGTTTTTCCTGGGGTATAAAAGTTCCAAATGATAAAAATCATGTTATTTATGTTTGGTTAGATGCGTTAACAAATTATATTAGTGCTTTAAATTATCCAAATAAAAGTAACGATTTATTCAAAAAATTTTGGCCAGCATCTATTCATTTAATTGGAAAAGATATACTTAGATTTCACGCAATTTATTGGCCTGCCTTTTTACTTGCAGCTAAAATTGAACCTCCAAAAAAAGTTTACGGACACGGCTGGATACTTTCAAATGATGAAAAAATGTCAAAATCTAAAGGAAATATTTTAGATCCTTTAGAAATAATAGAAAAATATGGATTAGATCCTCTCAGATATTACCTCATAAAAGAAGTTTCATTTGGAAATGATGGAAATATTTCTCAACAAAGATTAGAAGATTGTATAAATAGTGACTTAGCTAATAATTTTGGAAATTTGTGTCAAAGAGTTACTGCTTTTGCTATTAAAAACTGTAAAAGTAAGATTCCAATCAAAATAAAATTTAATAAAGATGATCAAAAAATTTTAAATAATTATATTGAAAATTTAAACAATATAAGAATTGAAATTGATAATCAAAATATTAATTTTTATATTAATTTTATTGTAAATTCATTATTTGAAGCAAATAAATATTTCAATGATCAAGAACCATGGAAAAAAAAGAATGATCACGAACGACTAGATACTATAGTTTATACAACCCTTGAAATTGTAAGAAAAATAAGTATTTTGTTATATCCGATTATTCCGGAGTCCTCCCTTAAGGCATTAAAAATTTTTGATTTAACTGAAGAAGATATAGATTTTAATTCTATTGGAAATAATAATTTTTTAAAAAAAGGAAATTTAATCAAAAAAATTGATATATTATTTAATAAAATTGAAAAAAAAAATGATTGATTCACATTGCCACTTAGATCATGAACCATTATTAAGCGATTTAGATAATATTATTAAAAGATCAAAAAATATTGGAATTAAAAAAATTTTAACTATCTCTACCTCAGTTGAAAGCTTCTCGAGAGTAAAAGAAATTGTCAATAGAGATGAAATAATTTATGGAACAATTGGTATTCATCCACATGAAGCAGATAAAAACAAGATTGACTCTGAGTTTATTGTTAATAATTTAAACAAAAATAAGAAAATAATTGGTATTGGTGAGACTGGACTTGATTTTTATTATGATAACTCTGATAGAATTAAACAAATAGAAAGTTTTAAGATTCACATTGATGCATCAATAAAGGCAAAAGTGCCAATTATAATACATTCAAGAAATGCAGAAGAAAAAACATTTGAAATTTTAAATGAATATAGAGATAGTAATCTTAAAATTCTCATGCATTGTTTCACTGGTTCAAAAAAATTCGCTGAAAAACTTTTAAGATTTAATACTTTTTTTTCTGCAAGTGGTATAATTACTTTTAAGAATTCTACTAATTTACAAGAAACATTTAGATTTTTACCTTCAGATAGAATTTTAATCGAAACCGATAGTCCTTTTCTTGCCCCAGCCCCAAATAGAGGAAAAAAAAATGAACCTTCTTTTATTGATTTTACTGCCACCAAACTTGCAGAAATCAAAAATATTGAAAAACAAGATCTAATAAAAATAACTACAGATAATTTTAATAATCTTTTCTTTAAATAAAATAATGAAATTTATTATACTTGGATGTGGAAGCTCAATGGGTGTGCCAAGACCTGATGGTTTTTTTGGTAACTGTGATCCTAAAAATAATAAAAATTATAGAACTAGATGTTCTGCCATAATAAATACTTCTTATCAAAATATACTAATAGATACTTCGCCTGATTTACGACAACAATTATTAAGACATAAAATTAAAAGAATTGATAAAGTTATTTATTCACATATGCATGGTGATCAAACACATGGTATTAATGATTTAAGATCTTTTTTTATAAATAATAGAAAACCAATAAATGTTTACGCTGATAAATTTACCTCAAAGTATCTTAAAAAAAGTTTTTCTTATATTTTCAAAAGTTTTTCTAAAGAATATCCTGCAATTCTAAAATTAAATAAATTACGAAAAAATTTTTCTTTTAATTATAATAAAAAGATTATCAAAATTAAATCAATACAAGTTGAACATGGTAAAGTTAAATCTAATTGTTTTATAATTGATAAAAAATTAGCTTATATTAGTGATGTAAGTAAAATTCATAATAAAGATTTTAAATATTTCTATAATCTAAAATATTTGATAATTGATTGTTTATGGTACAATTATCATCCATCACATTTCAATTTAGAAAGTTCACTATCAATAATAAAAAGATTTAAACCTAATAAGGCTTTTTTAACTAATTTATCACCAGTCTTAGATTATAATAATTTAAAAAAGATCTTACCTAGTAATGTTGCCCCAGCTTACGATGGTCTTACTATAAAATTATAAAATATTTTCAATTTTTTCTAAAATCTTTTTTGACATTGGCTTAGTAAAAGAATTAAAAGTATCTTCAATTTTTCCCTCTTTATTTATTAAAATTTTATGAAAATTCCACTTTGGGACCGCGGATTTACCATGATTATTTTTTGCCCATTTAAATAAATCATGAGCATTCCCTCCTTTAACATCAGTTATTGTAGTTAATGGAAAAGTGATACTAAAATTTACTTCACAAAATTCTTTGATCTCAGTATTTATTTTTTTTTCTTGATTAAATGAATTTGATGGAACACCAAGAACTATCAATCCTTTTTCTTTATACAAATCCCACAATTCCTGTAATTCACTATATTGTTTTGTAAACCCACAATAACTAGCTGTATTTACAACTAAAATAACTTTATCTTTATAATCTTTAAAATTAATTGTTTCACCAGTAATACTCTCTATACTGAAATCATAAATTTTTTTTTCGTAGTTTGCAGTAGCTGAAGATTTAAATAAAAACATAAATATAGATAATAAAAATATTCCTTTTTTCATTTATTAGGTTTATTCGGGGTAAGTAATATTAAAAAATAACCAAATAAAGTTGACAATAATGATCCAGTTAATACTCCAATTTTTACACCATCCATATATTGTGTATTTTCAACAAAAGCTAAATTCCCAACAAATAAACTCATTGTGAAACCAATACCAGTAAGAACTCCTACACCATAAAAATTATACCAACTTGTGTCGTTTGGCATTTGAGCTACTTTTAATTTTATAGATACATAAGAAAACACAAAAACACCTAGTTGTTTACCAAGGAATAGTCCTAGTACTATACCTAAAGGAACCTTATTAAGTAACGATGCTAAAGATAAACCTTCTAAAGATACTCCAGCGTTTGCAAATGCAAATAAAGGCATTATACCGAAAGCAACATAAGGACTAATTGCATGTTCAATTTTTATTAATAAAGAAAAATCTTTTTCTTTTTTTCTGTGAGGGATTGTCATAGCTAATAAAACTCCAGCAATAGTAGCGTGTATTCCTGAGTTGTGAGTAAAATCCCATAAGAAAAGTCCAACAATTAGGTAAGGTAAAAACTTTTTGATATTAAATTTGTTAATTAATAACAAAATAATAAAAGCTAATAACATTAAAATTAAATACTTAATGCTTAAATCTCCAGAGTAGAATAGAGCGATAATTACTATTGCTCCTAAATCATCAATTATAGCTAATGCTGTTAAAAATACTTTTAAAGATAAAGGAACTCTTTTACCCAACAAAGATAAAACTCCCAAAGAAAAAGCAATATCTGTAGCTGATGGAATTGCCCATCCATTTAAAGTTTCGCTATCACCTAAATTTATGAAAATATAAAACAACGCTGGAACTAACATTCCTCCAACAGCTGCTATGATTGGTAATAGAGCTTGTTTAATATTTGAGAGTTCACCTTGAATAAATTCTCTTTTTATTTCTAAAGTCACAAAGAAAAAAAAGACTGCCATTAAGGCATCATTAATCCAGTGTAAAACACTCAATTTTAAACCAAATTCATTTATACCTATAAACAAATATTTATCTAGAGTTGAGAAATATAAAACTGAAAAGTTTGAATTACTTATAATTAAAGCAATTATTGCAGCAAACAACAAAACTAAACCACTTGCGGCTTCAAGTTTGAAGAACCATTTAAACGGTTTAGATATATAATTGATCATCTGTTTATTTTATTAAATCTTTTGTAAATAGTATTATATCTTTTAGCGTCTCATACAAATTAAATAGTAAAAATTCTAGATTTGGAAAAAAGTTTTCTAATGGTTTCATAAATGTATCTAACAATAGAATTAATGCAGTAAAAGATATTATAACAATTATAATGTAAGATAATATTTTTCCAAATTTAAAGATATTTTTTTTTTGATATTTTACTAAAGCCTTATCTTTCTTATTTATTATCTTATCAATTTCATTAGTTAAGCCTTTATTTTTATTAATAACAATTTTATTTTCAGCCTCTTTATTTATTGTTGCAGTAACATCTTGAACATCCTCATCGATTGTTTGAGACAATATTTCATTTGAGATTAAAGATTCATTATTTTTTTCTTTAATATAAAACCATTTATGATTACATGATCCACACTGCAAGGTTCGTCCTTTTTCAGGAATTAAATCTTCATTTATCTCAAATTTTTTATCACCACAAGGACAAGTAATAATCATGATTCTCTATATATCAGATTTTTACTAAAATTCTTTTATTTTTGATCGCTTTATCCTTTGAAATTATCAATAACTACTGTATTAGTACTTCATTCGGAGTGTAGCGCAGCCTGGTAGCGCATCTGGTTTGGGACCAGAGGGTCGCAGGTTCAAATCCTGCCACTCCGACCACCTATTATGAAAAAAGCAAAAATTTATATACCTAATAAAAGTGCTATGCAATCAGGTCTGGGAAAGTCTGATAAATGGATATTAGAATTTGAGACAGAAAACCCAACAAAAAATCCTCTAATGGGATGGGAAAGTTCTAACGATACATATTCTGAACTAAAATTAGAATTCTCTTCAAAAGATCTTGCAATTAATTATGCAAAAAAAAAGAAGATTGATTTTGAAATAATTGAGCCAAAAAAAAGAAAAATTGTGAAAAAATCTTACACAGATAATTTTTTAAAATAAATATGTTTAAATTTTTTACTCAAAAAGAATGGTTTTTGTGGAGCATAGGAGGGACATTTTTAATTTTAGTTGCTACATGGTATCAAGTACAACTAGATGTAAAAATTAATGAATGGTTCGGTGAATTTTACGATACATTACAAAAAGCATTAACTGAACCTAATTCTGTCTCGGAAAAAGAATTTATAGCCTACCTATTAACCTTCGCAAAAATTGCTGCTGTTTATATTTTAGTTGTCATTTTTAGCGACTACTTCACTAGTCATTGGACTTTTAGATGGAGAACAGCAATGGCTAATTTCTATCATGACAAATGGAATGATGCTTCATCTATAGAAGGGGCATCTCAAAGAGTTCAAGAAGATACTCTTAAATTTGCAAGAATAATGGAGGGTCTTGGCGCTGAACTTTTAAGAAGTTTAATGACACTTATTGCCTTTACACCAATTTTATGGGGACTCTCAAAAAGTATAACTGTTCTTCCATGGATTGGAGAAGTGGAGCATGCTTTAGTTTGGGTTGCTATTATTTCTGCTCTTGGTGGAACTATTTTATTGGCAAGCGTCGGTATTAAACTTCCAGGAATAGAATATGACATCCAGAAAGAAGAGGCTGCATACAGAAAAGAACTAGTTTTAGGTGAAGATTTTCAAGAAAGTGCAAAGCCGGAAAAAATTACGGATCTGTATGGTGGTGTTAGGAAAATACATTATAAAATGTATTTCCATTATTTATATTTTAATGCTGTAAAATGGAGCTATCTACAAGGAATGGTTATTATTCCATACTTAGCCCTTGCACCAACAATTGTCACTGGTGCTATCACTTTGGGATTTGTTCAGCAAATAATAAGAGCTTTTGGAAGAGTCGAAACATCTTTACAATATTTAGTTAGAAGTTGGCCAATAATTGTTGAACTTATATCTGTATGGAAAAGATTAAGAGAATTTGAACAAAATTTAGAGAAAAATACTTCTTTTAAAGTAGCTAAATGACTCAATTAGATAAAAAATTTGAAGATTTATTTTTAAATGTTTCAAGTAGAGCAGCTTTGTCTTCTTATTATTATATTGGAAAAAAAAATAAAATTTCTGCGGACAAAGCTGCTGTAGACACAATGAGATCAGAATTAAATAAGATTAACATGAGAGGAAAAATTGTTATTGGTGAAGGAGAACTAGATGAAGCTCCAATGCTGTATATAGGTGAAAAATTAGGAACCGATATTGGCCCAGAACTAGATATTGCGGTTGATCCATTGGAAGGGACAAACTTTGCAGCAAATAATCTTCCAGGAGCTTTATCTGTAATAGCTGTAGCTGAAAAATCAAATTTATTTAATGCACCTGAAACATATATGAATAAAATTTCAGCAAATATATCAGAAAAAAATATAATCGACTTAGATTTTCCAGTTAAAAAAAATTTAGATAATTTAGCTCAATATAAAAATAAAAAAATTGAAGAATTAACAGTGTGTATTTTAGACAGACCGAGACATAGAAAAATAATTAATGAGTTAATTAAATCAAAAGTAAAACTAAAACTTATAACAGATGGCGACGTATCTGGTGCACTATTAGTCACAAAAAATGAATACAATGTTGATTTGTTTTTAGGGATAGGTGGAGGTCCTGAAGGTGTATTGGCAGCTACAGCTTTAGATGCTTATAATTGTTTTTTTCAAGGAAGATTTATATTTGATAATGAAAAAGATAAATTAAGAGCAAAAGAAATGGGTATTGATGATTTAAGAAAAAAATATGACTTAAGTGAAATTATTTCTGGCGACTCAATTTTTTGTGCGACAGGAATCACATCTGGTGATTTAGTTTCTGGTATTCAAATCAAAAATGACGAATTTATATCTGAAACTCTTATCACTCATAAATTAACTGGTTTAAAAAAGAAAATAAGATTAAAACAAAAAATTAAATAAGGCTTGATTAATAATACTATATACAATAAAAAACAGCTTTTTGGTCCCTTCGTCTATCGGTTAGGACACGTGGTTTTCATCCTCGAAAGAGGGGTTCGATTCCCCTAGGGACCGCCATTAATTTCTTTATAATTTTTATTCCACAATTCTAACCAATCACTCTCAATTCCAGGCACTGTTCTAGATATATGATACGCAACAGAAGATACTGGTGATAAACATATCTCTTTTTTAAAGATGTCATGTAAAGGTTTTTCAAATGGTTCATTATTTTGCTCTCCTACTAATCTAATATTTTTTTTATGTTCATTAAACAATTTTTTAGAGAACAAAAAAGTTAGTAAACATTCTTTAACGTGACGCCATCTGTAATCTTTACCGATAAATAGAGAAGTATTATAAATACCATCATAATAAAATGGATAATCTGTTGGACATAAAAAAATATCCTTTTCTAAAAGGGTCGATAATCTAGAGTAAGTAATAAGTAACTCTTCAATAGCATTTTCTTTAAATAAGTAATCATCCTCAATAAAAAAAATTAGATCTTCAGCTGTTTCACAACCATCACAGCATTCTAAATATGATCCATGATTATCTTTGATTTTACTTGAAATAAATCTGATATTAAATTTATCATTTTTTAAAAGATTTTTTAATTCATTATTAAAATCAATATCTGATTCATCATTGATAAGATTTAGATTTATTTCTAATCTATTTTTTTTAAGAAAATCCATCAAAGATTTTTTAAGACTTAGTACACAACACTTTATTAAAATTTTTTTGTCAATGTTTGGAATAATTCTTTTCCACGAACTTTGTGAATTCCATAGAGCAACAGATGGTGTGTATCTTAGATAAATATCAAGACTTTTTATTTTTCTTTTCAAATCTAAAAAACCATTTGATAAAATATAAGATTTTTTATTAAAATCAAAATGATTTTGACCTTCATTTTCTACATAAGGATTAATAATATTAAAAGATTCCTTATCAATTGCGTGAAGATTGAAAATTTTAAGAAATAATCTTTTTAATTTATTTATTTTGATAAGTTTTCTTTTAAACATTATTTTTATATAAAGTGTTAAAATAAATAATTATGAGTTTCTTTGTATACCTTATATGTGCTCAAAAAAAAGATAATTCGTTTATAACTTATGTTGGATACACAAACAATTTACAAAAAAGGCTTAAAGCACATAATTCGTCAAAAGGAGCTAAATTTACAAGAGGAAAAAAATGGAAACTAATATATAAAAAGAAATTTGTTTCTAAAAAAGATGCGATGAAATATGAATATGTACTTAAAAAAAATAGAAAGAATAGAATTTTACTAAGAGATAAATTTTTGAAAAATGAAATCATTAAAAATAATACACATAACTGATCTTCATATTAGACATGCTGGGAGATTATTTTATTCTACAGGAAAAAAAATTAATAATGGTTTAATTAAAAATG
This sequence comes from uncultured Pelagibacteraceae bacterium, assembly GCA_902570425.1. GTDB lineage: Bacteria > Pseudomonadota > Alphaproteobacteria > Pelagibacterales > Pelagibacteraceae > Pelagibacter. Next base: position 62,840 of record CACFYB010000004.1, on the reverse strand, counting down.
GTCACAATGTTATTAATGTTTCTGATAGAGATTTGACTGCACAAAGAAAAAATATATTTGATATATCAGGAAAAAAATATCTTTTTGAGGAAATATTTAAAAATATTGAAAATTTCAAACCTGATTTAATAATTTTTGGTCATGTAGATAGACTTGATGAGGAAAATTTTTATAAATTAAAAGAAAAATATAATTCAATTAGATTGGCTCAATGGTTCATAGATCCGTTGAACAAACAGGGGCCAGATTATCAAAAAAATAAAGAAAGATTTTTTTTAAAATATCAGTTTTGTGATGCAAATTTTATTACAACCTCAACAGATGTTTTAGATTTTGTAGATGAAAATAAAACTTTTTTTATTCCAAATCCAATAGATCCCTCAATTGATATTTATAAAAATTTTATAGGAAATAAAGAATTTGATATTTTTTTAGCTATAAGTCATGGACAACACAGAGCTATATTAAAAAGAGATTTTATTGATGATAGAGTTTATTTTATTGAGAAGCTTACCAAAAAAGCAAAATACAATACGTTTGGTTTTATAAATAATCCTGTATGGGGTCAAAGTTTTTTTAACGAATTAAATAAATGTTCAATGGGCATAAATATAAGTCGTGGTAAACCAATCAAATACTACTCTAGCGATAGAATAGCCTCATTATTAGGCAATGGTTTACTAACATTTATTCATGAGGATTATCAATATACAAATTTTATGGATAAAGATTCAATTGTAACTTATAAAAATATTCATGATCTTAATAAAAAGATAATCTATTTTAAAAAAAATAAAAAATTACAAAAGAAAATTGCAAGTAAAGGTTATAAGGTTTCACATAAGATCTTTAATAACCAATTGATAGCTGAATTTATTGTATCAAAATCAATGAACTACAAAATTAATAATAAATATATATGGTCAAATATCTAATTTTTAGAACTGATAGAATTGGAGACTTTATTTTTTCAAGAATGTTAGTTCAATCAATTAAGAATAAATATCCATCTAGTCAAATTGATTTCGTTTGTTCTACCTATAACTCAAATTATGTTAAAAATTTTAAAGATATAAATAAAATTTATATACTAGATAAATATGCACCAAAATTAATGTTAAATAATTTCTTAGAGATTAACAAATCTAAATATGATTTTTTGATAATTTTAGATGGTAAGAGAAGATCAATTTTTTTTTCATTATTACTTAAGGTTAATAATAAAATAGCAGTAGTTAAAGATTTTAGACCAAAATTTTTATTAAGATTTTTTTTTAAAAAATATTTTATTAACTCTGATTTAAACTCTCAATTTTATAATTTAAGTTCAATAATTAATTACCTTGATTATAAAGTTCCTAAAAAAATAAATTATTATGAGAATTATAAATTTAAGAAGATAAGTTTTTTAAAAAAGTATAATAATTTTACTTTATTACATTTAGATGAAAAATGGTTTAAAGGTTATTATTATCCTGATTATGAGTATATGGATTTGAAAATCTCTAATTTTGACCATTTAATTAAAACTATTAAAAAAAAATATAAGAATAAGATAGTTATTACAGCGGGAAGAAAATTTGTTTCTGATTTTAATGTGATTATTAAAAGAAATTTCAAAAAAAAAAATAATCGTATTTATATTTCAAAGAAATTTAAAGAGAAATTAATTTATATTGATAAGACTGATTTTAGAGAACTCGAAACAATTGTTAAAAAATCTAAATTAGTAATATGTTGTGAAGGTGCTGTAAGTCATGTAACTCATGCATTCAAAATCAGAACAATAGCTCTTATTAATAAACCACATTATAAAACTGCATTATTTTGGACCAAACACATGAAAAATATTAGTCTAATTAAAAGAGGTAAAATTAATCATATTTGTAAACAATTAAAAAAAATTAAGATATGAAAATATGTTTTTTGGACAAAACATCATTCAAATATAATTCTAAAGATATAAATTCACCTATTCTTAGGGGTGCTGAAACAGCTTTAATAAATATTTCAACTACATTAAATAAATTAGGTTATGAAATAACAATAATTAATAATTGTCCTAAAAATGAAGTGATTGACAATATAAGATGGATTAATATTAATAATTTATCCCAAAAATTAACATTTGATATATCTATTTCTAATAATGATTGTAATTTTTTTGATTTAATTGATTCAAAAAAAAAAATTTTATTTTCACATAGCATACAAAAATTTGAAAAATTTTTGCGAAAAAAACAATTTATTTCTTACATAAAACATAAACCAAAATTAGCTTTATTAGGTGAATATCACAAATCTCAAAGAAGCTTATTTTCAAGAATTTTTGGTTATTTTTTTTTAGATTATGGTGTTGATCAACAATTTTTAGATAAAGATTTGGAAGAATTTACTCAAATAGATCAAAATTTAGCTATATTCACTTCTAGACCCGATAGAAATTTAGATTTATTGATTAATATTTGGAAAAATAAGATTCATCCGAATTTTACAAGTGGTAAACTTCTTGTAACTCCATCGGAATATAAAATTAATAGTCACAATGTTTATTTTAGAGAACTATCTGATAGAAAAGATTTAATAAATGATATGTTAAAAGCAAGATTATTATTATTACCAGGTCATAAGGCTGAACTTTTTTGTTTAGCAGCTGAAGAGGGGAGAGAATTATGTCTACCAATCATTACTCTCGGTATTGGATCTTTATCAGAAAGAGTAATACATGGCAAAACTGGATTTATTGCTAAAAATAATGATGAATTTGCTAAATATACACTAGAACTTTTTAAAGATGATAATTTGTGGAATCATATAAGAAATAATCTAAAAAATTTAAGAGGTGTTAAAACTTGGTTAAAGTGCTCACAAAATTTGATTAATAATTTTTAATTTTTTTTCTATAAAAACTTAATTAAATCAAATTTTAACTTTATTTAGTGCATTATTTTTAAAAATATTTGCTTCTCTAATATATCTTCTAACCATCTGAGTTGTTTTGTGACCAGTCATTGCCATAATACTGCGTTCATCAGCTCCGGACTCTGCAGCAACAGTTGCAAAACCTGATCTTAGGCTATGACCTGCAAAATTCTTATTTTCAATACCAGCCAAATTTAAGTATTTTTTCATTAGTAAGACTACAGATTGATCAGTTAATCTTTTTTGTGTTAAGGAAGAACCTTTAGAAAATCTTCTAAAAATAGGTCCAGATTTAATTTTAGAAATTTCTAACCATTTTTTTAAATTAATTACTGGGCAATAGTTTTCATTAGCGAAGTAGGGTAGTCCTTTAATCATACCTTCGCCAAATTGGTCAGTTTTTGATCTCCTGATGCTAATTTTGAGCCCTTCAGTAACAAACTCTAAATCCTCATGATCAATTGAGACTAGTTCATTCCGTCTAAATCCACCTCCAAAACCAACTAAAATAATTGACTTGTCTCTAAATTTTTTAATATCCTCGATTTTTTGTTCATCTATTACATTAATTATTGATTTCAAATGATTGATTAATATGGGTTTTTTTCCTTTTTGAATACTACCTTTCACTCTTTTAATACCCATTAAATTTTCAACAATAATTGGATGTTTTATATCTAGATAATGCCCTTTAAGTTTATGGAACATACTTATCGATACTAATCTTCTTCTTAAAGTACTAATTTTTGAATTTTTTGAAAGATGAGTTAAATATAAAGACACTATTTTAGGTTCTGATGGTAGAGAATTTAATCCATGTTTAACGCAAAAAGCACCAAAATCCTTAAAATCAGATTTATACGCTCTTAATGTATTATTTGCCTTTGAACTTTTGAGATTATTTAAAGTTGCCTCATGAAGAGATTTTAGGTCTGTTGTCAGTTCATTCATATAATTACTATTGATAACAATTAATTATCGTTAGTAATATATTAGATGATTTTGAATGTCAATAGTTTAAATTAAATAATTATGGGATCAATTGATGGAGAAATTCCTGCAGTATGGTTTTTAATTAGTTCAATCGGTTTTGTTATATTAACTTTTATTCAATATCGAAACACTGGTAAAAGTTTTAATACGATATTTTTGTGTATAATGGCTATTATATTCTTTGTAAGTTATATAATTTTAGTAATTCCACGCTAAAAATCGTGAAAGGAACAAAATTTCAATTAAAAGTTTGGAATTATCTTAAGACTATACCAAAAGGTAAGGTGAAAACATATAAACAGGTGGCTATTGGTATAAAAAGCCCTAAATCAGCTCGCGCTGTTGCTAATGCTTGCGCTAAAAACCCTTATGCCCCAAAAATACCTTGTCATAGAGTAATCAGGTCTGATGGAACTCTTGGAGGTTATTCAGGCAGAGGGGGAATTAAGCAAAAGCTAAGATTACTAAGATCTGAAAAGGTAGCGATTTAGGCTTAATTTAAGCTTTTATACATTAAAAAAGTCAGTAAAATCAACCTTTTTTCATGTTTTTATATGATTTATTTTCAAATAGCATATTTCACCCTTCAGTTGTACCAAATATGAACCTACAACAAAAATAGACCCCTCTATGGCTGTTTAAATGGTATATTCAATTAATGCATCGCTCTATTATTTACCTATATCAACGCTTTTAAATCACCCTAATTATAAATTAATTTAAATTTGAAATGGATAAAAATCACCTATTTTATTGGATTATTTAAGATTATTTAAAATTCTGAAAAAATTGTAAACTTGTTGAGGTAATTAAATGTTTTTTAATCAAAAAAGGTTAAATTTTATATTTGTATATGAAAAATTTACATTATAAAAAATGTAATAAAAACAATAATATATATATAATACTTAATGTAATACTTTAGATATAAGTAAACAAATAATACCTATTATTTAACTTTTCTAACTACGCTCTCTCTTTTAGAAATATAGATACCGCTTAATACAATAACAAATAATCCTAGAAAGGTCCAATTATCTGGGAAATCACTAAATATATAATAACCTATAATGATGTTTGTAATTATTTCAAAATAACTAAATGGTGCTAATTTAGAAGCATCAGCATATTTCAGAGACAATATAAGAAATAAATGACCAATACATGCAAATACACCTATAGCAGCCATCATAGACCATTGATTTAAAGTAGGTTTAACCCAAACAAAAGGCATTACAGCGGATATAATTACGGCCCCTACTACACCGGTCAATAATAAAGTTAGTAGAGGATTATCTGAAGTACTTAATTTGCGAGTAATAATCAAATAAAATCCATACATTACGCCTGTTCCAAGAGCAGCTATACTTGCTAAATTAATTTCAACAAAACCAGGTCTGATAACTATTAAAGAACCTATAAAACCTATGATTACCGCCGACCATCTTCTAAATCCTACTCTTTCATTTAAAAAGATTGGAGAAAAAGCTGTAACAATTAAAGGAGCTACAAATGCTAAAGTTAACGCTTTCGCTAAAGAGATTACAGAAATTGCATAAAAAAAACAAATATTAGCTGTTAAAAGAATTAAACCTCTTATGAATTGTAATTTTGGTTTATCGGTCCATACAAGATTTTTTCGAAAAAAGAACAACATTATTGGAAAAGTAAAAGCAACTGTAAAAAAATATCTTGCCCATGTAATTTGTAATACTGGAAGTTCTGCACTCAAATATTTTGCAAATCCATCCATAATTGGAAGCATTATCCATGCTAGTAAATTCAAAGATATAGCCTTCATTTATACAAGAAGGATATAGATTAATTAAAGTATTTTAAAGCAAAGAATACAACAATTGGGATAGTTATAAATGACATTAGTGTTGAAACAACAATTGTACTAGCCACACTATCAACAATCTTTTTAGGTGAATATATTGATGCTACTAGATAGTTTAAAACTGCACTAGGCATCGAACATTGTATCAATAAAACACCAGCTGCAAATCCATCCAAATTGAAATATAAGATTAACAAATATCCAATTATAGGACCTATTATCACTCTTCCTATAGAAGAAAATATTGCTTTGTTAAGTGAAAAAACTTTGAGTCTAGTTAATGCTATTCCTAAAGACATCAAAATAAGGAATATCGTAGCATACATAAGTAAAAAAGTAGTATTTTCAACAAATCCAGGAAGTTCCAAATCATAATATAGAAGAATTACTGAAACTATAATTGCATAAAAAGGTGGACTTTTAATTATAACATTTAAACTAAATTTTCTATCAGCTAAAAAAACACCCAATGTAAAGTGGCAAAGAATGATTAAAGCAGATATTGCTGCTGAAACACCTAATCCTTGAGATCCATATGCAAATAAACATATTGGTAAACCCATATTACCAGTATTAGGCATTGTTAGTGGTGGTAATTCTCTAATGATATCTTTAGTTTTAAGAAGATATAATATTATTATTCCTGTAATTATAAACCCGCAAATAGCTATCGCGTAGTACCAAAAATAATTAATAAAAATATTAAAAGATATATTTACTGGATTCAGGGCATATATAATCATTGCTGGAGTACCAACATTAGCAGCAAAATTAGTTATAAATGTAGTGTCAATTTTGGGATTTTTTTTACCTAAATAATAGCCAATTCCAACAACAAAAAAAACAGGAAACAAAACTTCAAAAAGTTTTAAGTATATTTCCATTAATTATACAATCTTATTAATGTTGGAGATTTAAGAATATTCTTATTTTTCTTGAAAATTGATAAGCAGGTTCTTGAATTTTTTTCTGTTGTTTTATGAGTAATGATAACAATTGTGGCTTTTTTATTTTTTTTATCTGGTGTTTGAATAATTCTTTTAACAGAAATCTTAAATTTAGCTAATCTGTTTGTAATCAAAGAAAGAACTCCTTGTTTGTCTTTTACTTCAAATCTAAGATATAAAGAATTTGTGTAATTATCATTATTAAATACATTAAGGGATTTTCTTCTAATCGAAGATATACCGAAAGGGTATTTGATATTCCCTCTTAAAATAGATAAAAGATCAGATAATAATGATGATGAAGTTGGACCCGGGCCTGCTCCCTCACCTTGTAACACACTTTCCCCTACTGGCTTACCCTCTATAATAACTGCATTCATCACACCATTAACATTACCTATATAACTATTTTTATTAACTAGACATGGATGTACAGTTTCAAATAATTTATTATTAATTAATTGTGAAATTCCAAGAAGTTTAATTCTAAGTCCTAATTGATTTGCAATTTTGATATCATCTAATTTTATATTTTCTATTCCTTCCATTATACAAGTATCTTTTGAAATCATTGTATTAAATGAGAGAGCAGATAAGATTCTAACTTTTGCAAAAGCATCAAAACCATTTAAATCTAATTTAGGGTTTCCTGGTTCAGCGTAACCAAGTTTTTGAGCTTTTTTTAGAACATTATCAAAATTTTCATTGCTATTCTCCATCTCAGACAAAATATAATTAGTTGTTCCATTAAGTATTCCATAAATCTTTTTTATCTTATTTGTAGCTAAGCCCTCTTTAATTGTTCTTAAAATTGGAATACCACCTGCAACTGCTGCTTCAAATTCTAAATTGACTTGATTTTTTTCTGCAAGTTTAGCTAGATAATCTCCATGTTTAGCAATCAAAGCTTTGTTAGGTGTAATCACATGGATCTTATTTCTTAAGGATTTCTCAACTATTTTCTTTGAAATACCATCTGATAATCCAATACACTCAAACAATATGTCAATTTTTTTTTTGTTGAAAATCTTAAATGGATCATTAAAAAAATTATTTTTGTCAATTGGAAATTTTCTTTTTTTATTTCTATTCTTAGCTGAAATTGCTGTAATATTAATTTTCTTTCCAGTTTTTTTCTCAATCTCTTTTTTTTTAATCTTTAATTCGTTATAAAGATAAATGCCTATTTGACCTAAACCTATAATTGCAATGTTAATATTTTTTTTCATTGAGATATATCCGGGTATCTACTTTTTTTAGTATGATCTTCTATATATATCTTATATTCATCTAAAGACATCGAAATAATATTGTTCGATTTTTCAATTATTTTTGACATTTTTTTTTGATCTAAGATTCTTTGTTTATTGTGCTCTTTCCAATAAACAGAATCGTTATTTAAAGAGCATGATTGAAGAAATATTAAAAATAATAAGAAATTTATAAATTTCATAAAAGTCCTGTTTTAATAGGAAATCCATATTTCAAATTCATATTTTGTACAGCTTGGCCAGAGCCTCCTTTTATTAAATTGTCAATTACTGAAAGAATAATAAACTTGTTCTTACTTTTAGTCTTACATACTGATATAAAACAATTATTTGTATTAATTACATCATTTGTACTTAAGAAACTATTATTTTTTAAAATTTTAATAAATACATCTTTTTTATAAAATTTTTTTAAAATATCTTTAATTTTATTCTGAGAAACACCTTTTTTTGTATCCACATAAATTGTACTTAATATTCCTCTAAACATTGGTGTTAAATGAGGTGTAAAATTAAATTCTAGTTTCTTTTTTGAATATTTTTTTAAAATTTGATATATTTCTGAATTATGTCTATGAAATCCTACATCATAGGCGCTGAGTGATTCGTAAAGATTTCTTTTTTTATATTTTTTATGTACACCTCTACCTGCACCAGAATATCCCGATTTAGAATCAATTATTATATTGTCTATTTTAATGATTTTTTCTTTTAACAATGGAATTAAAGGCAATAAGATAGATGTAGGATAACACCCAGGACATGAGATTATATTATATTGTTTAATTTTTTTTTTGGAAATTTCTGGTAATGAGTAAATACTATTCTTAATATTATAAATAGATTTATGTTTTTGTTTATACCATTTTTGGTAATCTGAGGCCTTTTCTAATCTAAAATCAGCAGCTAAATCAATTAATACATTTTTTTTACTCAAATAATTTGAAATTTCTTGTGCTTCACCATTAGGAAGTGCAGTGAAAATAATATCGATATCATTTAAATATTTTTTATGAAATCTGATTATCTTTGGTAATTTTTTATTTGATAAAGATTTATCAAAATCTGAAATTTTTTTTCCAACAGAAGAGTTTCCACACAGGTATTTTATTTTAATATATTTATGTTTGATTAATAGTTTTATTAATTGAATACCAATATATCCAGTGGATCCAGCAATTAAAACGTTCAGCTTAGGCATTTTTTATTATAACAGTTAAAAATTAAAAGAAAATTATCTTTTAGAAAATTGAAAGCTTCTTCTGGCTTTTCTTCTTCCAGGTTTCTTTCTTTCAACAGCTCGCGAGTCACGAGTGGTCAATTTTTCAGATTTAAGCGTAGATTTAAAGTTTTCATCAAACAAAACAAGAGCTTTTGAAATTCCATGTACCATTGCCCCAGCTTGACCCGTTTGACCACCACCCTTTACATTACATCTTACATCGTAATCAGTTGGTTGATTTATCAGCTCAAATGGTCTGATAATTTGCATCTTATGATTATCACTTGAAAAATACTCACTATAAAGTTTTCCATTTACAAATATCTTACCAGTACCTTTTTTTAACCAAACTTTAGCAATTGAAGTTTTTCTTCTACCAGTTGCATATTTGCAATCTTTAAAATCTAATTTTATTTTTGAGGATTTAGTGTTTGATTGAGTATTTTCCATCTTAATTTCTAATAATATTTTTACTATTTAGTTTTCCTAATTCAATAACTTTTGGATTTTGAGAAGAATATGGATGATTATTTCCTGAATATATTTTAAGTTTTGTTAGTTGTTTTTTACCCAAAACACCACCAGGCAACATTCTTTTAACAGCTAATTTCAGAGCTTCCTCAGGTTTTTTATTGTGAAGTTTCTCTGGTGTGGTTTCTTTAATTCCACCAGGATGACCAGTGTGTCTGTAATATTTTTTATTAAAAAATTTTTTTCCTGTAAATCTTATTTGTTCAATATTTTTTACAACCACAAAATCTCCATCATCCATATGTGGTGTATATGTGGATTTGTTTTTACCTCTAATTATTTTTGAAATTACGGTTGCCAGTCTACCAACTACAGCATTTTTAGCATCAATTTCATACCATGAAGAGCTAATTTGGTCTTTTTTTAAGAATTTTGACATTGTGCAGGATTAATACTATTAAAAATTATAAAGTCAAATCCATATTTCTGTTGTTTTATGCTGAAATTTTGTTATAAATAATTTTGCCGATTTGATCCTATTGCGGGCTAACAGCTAAACAGGAAATTCATACATAATCGGTAGGTATTTGAACTATATTGTGCACCTTGCATTAAGCAAAAGCACTAAAAAAGGAGTAAAATGAGTAAAAATAAAAATAATCCAGAAACTATAGCCATTCATGGTGGTGACTATAGAAGTGATCCAACGACTAATGCAGTAGCCGTACCAATATACAGAACTACTTCATACCAATTTAAAAGCACTGATCATGCAGCAAAATTATTTGCACTAAAAGAATTTGGAAACATTTACACAAGAATTATGAATCCAACTAACGATGTTTTAGAAAAAAGAGTAGCTGCTTTAGAAGGAGGTTTAGCTTGTTTAACAGTTGCTTCGGGACAAACAGCTTCAACATTTTCAGTTTTAAATGTTGCACAAGCCGGAGACAATATTGTTAGTTCAACTGATTTGTATGGAGGTACTGTATCTTTATTCACACATACTTTAAGCAAACTTGGTATTGAAATAAGGTATGCTGATCCAAGTGATCCTAATAATTTTAAAAAATTAATTGATGACAAAACTAGAGCTTTTTATGGTGAAACTTTACCTAATCCATATCTTAGAGTTTTTCCCATCAAAGAAGTTTCGGACATTGGTAGAAAATACAACATACCTTTAATAATGGATAATACAGCCTCACCGGTTATTTGCAGCCCAATTGAACATGGTGCAGCTGTGGTTATACATTCATTAACTAAATATATTGGTGGTCATGGAACCGCTGTTGCTGGAAGTATAGTTGATAGTGGTAATTTTGATTGGACTGCAGATCCCAAAAGACAACCATTGTTTAACGAACCTGACGCAAGCTACGGTGGTGTAATTTGGGGTAAGGCTGTACCTGAATTAACCGGTGCTAATGTTCCTTTTGCTGTCAGAGCTAGAGTTTGTTTATTAAGAGATTTAGGGTCAGCGTTGTCCCCAGATAATGCATTTGCAATAATTCAAGGACTTGAAACTGTGGCTTTACGAATGAGACAACATTGTGCAAATGCTGAATATGTTGTTGATTTCCTTAAAAAACATAAAGAGGTAACAAAGGTAATTTATTCAACTGAACATGACAAGCCAATAGCTGATAGAGCAAAAAAATATCTTCGAGGTGGAAATGGTCCAATGGTTGGTATTGAACTTAAAGGTGGTATTGAAGCAGGTAAAAGATTTATAGAGTCGTTAAAAATGTTTTACCATGTTGCAAATATAGGTGATGCTAGAAGTTTAGCTATTCATCCAGCAAGCACTACCCATAGTCAGCTTAATGAAAAAGAACTTGCCGCCTCTGGGGTGACTCAAAGTTATGTAAGATTGTGTATAGGCTTAGAGCATATTGATGATATAATTGAAGATCTAGATCAAGCTTTAAATAAATCTTCAAAAGGTTCTTTAAAAGCAGTTAGTTAATTCTTTGTATTTATATAGAAAAAATAAATAGATGTAGTTACTAAAAAAATAGAACTTATTTGGTGCATAGATGCAATATAAATCTGTGCACCATAAATAATGGTTAATATCCCCAAAATTACTTGTAAAAATATAAAGAATCCTAAAGTATTAATACTATTGTAGAGATCTTTCATTTTATTTTTATAAACTTTATAGAACAAAAAACTGTAGAATAATAAAATTAGATAAGCTAAATTTCTATGCATAAATTGTACTAAAGAGGGATCGCTAAAAGCTTTTAATTTAAATAAATTTATCCATTCATTATCGTTGGGAAAATATGTATTTCCCATTAATGGCCAAGAATTATAGATTTTTCCTGCATCCATTCCAGATACAAAAGCACCTATTGCAATTTGGATAAAAATAAATAATAGAAATAAAAATGGAATAATAGGATTAATTCTTATTTCAAATCTCTTGTTTATTTTAATTTTTAAATAGTTCCAATAAATTAATGATAAGATCAAAAATGCAATTAATAAATGGATTGAAAGTCTAAAATGACTTACATCAACTTTATCAACTAGACCACTTTCAACCATATACCACCCAATAAATCCCTGAAAACAAATAATAAAAAAAATTAAATAAAAATTTAATAATTTTATAAATTTTATTTTAAAAGAAAAATATATTAGTGGTATTAAAAAACTTATTCCAATTAATCTTCCTAGAAATCTATGCACCCATTCCCACCAAAAAATATATTTAAATTCATTAAGTGACATATCATAATTTTGCAATTTGAATTCTGGAATTTCTTTGTAAAGATTAAAATATAATATCCAATCATTCTGGTTAATTGGTGGAAGAAAACCCGAAAATAATTGCCACTTAGTGATTGAAAGACCTGAGTCTGTCAATCTAGTTAATCCTCCGACTACTATCATTATCGAAATCAGCACAAACATTGAAATAAGCCAAGTTGATAACTGATTATTAATTTTTGTATTTAATGTATACATATTTCGATAAATATAATAATTTTTTGATTATCCAAATATATAAATGTCGCCATTAAAAAGAAAAAAACTAAACAAAATTAGATCAGAACTAGATAAATTAGATAATGATCTTATTAAAATAATTAAAAAAAGAACTAATTTAGTAAAAAAAGTTTTATCATTAAAAGATAAAAAAAATCAAATTGTTGATCAAAAAAGAATAAAAATCATACTTAAAAATATAAAAAAGAAATCTATAAATAATAAAATTGATCCAAAAATAACAAATAGAATTTGGAAAAATATGATCGCAGCTTATATAGAATTTGAAAAAAGAAATTTTAATAAAAAATAACTATTTACTGTGTGGGGGAAGTTTTTTTTCTATAAAAGTTTCATGTTTTCTAGTTGAAGGATTGTATTTTTTAGCTTTTAATTTAACTTTAGCTTTTTCACCACCTGCAGGTTTCTTTACATAATAGAAAAAAGGACTATCAGGTTTTTCTTCGGGGACAAGTCTTATTTTAACAAAAGATTTTTTTGCCATTATTTCATATCCTTAATTTTTTTTACTAAATTTGAAATTTTGTTTAATTTCATTTTTAGTTCAGATGCTTTTATAGGGTGAATTGTAGTTTCGTCAAGATCTAAACTGTCTCTTTTTTCTAAAATTTTTTTTACACCATCAATAGTCATTCCCTCTTCTTTGAGTAAAAATTTAACTTTTTTCAATAATTCAATATTTTTGTTATCATAATATCTTCTATTACCATTAAAAATTTTAGGTTTGATTTGTTTAAATTCTTTTTCCCAAAATCTGATTGTATGAGTTGATAAATTATTATTATTCTTTGATCTTAAATTTAGCTCTTTAGCAACTTCACCAATAGTTTTGTACGCATTATTATCTTTATTAATCATTTTTTAAATTTATATATTCTTTAAAATATTTAGATGGTTTAAATGAGACAACATTTCTACTAGAAATTATTTTTGATTCTTTTGTTTTAGGATTACGCCCAATTCTTTGCTTTTTAGATCTTAATATAAAAGTACCAAATTTTGAAATTTTAATTTTTTTTTCCTTCTTTAAATTAATCAATATTAAAGAAAGAAAATCTTCAACAAGATTTTCTGAAATTTGTTTTGAAAATCCTATTTTCATATAAATTGAATTAACTAAATCTTTTTTAGTTAAATTAATTCTCATTTTTAAATATTTTTCTTTATCTTACTTATCAAATTTCCTTTTACAATTCTATTACAAACACTTAAAGAATTTGAAAAACCAATAAAATCAGTTCCACCATGACTTTTAACAACAGGAGAGTCTAATCCAATGAAGATGGCTCCATTATACAATCTTGGATCAAGTCTTTTTTTGAATTTATTTAGATTAATAAAATTTAATAATGATGAAAATTTACCTATAAAATTTCCAGTCAATGCATTTTTAAGTTCGCTAGTAATAAAATTTGCTGTTCCTTCGGCAGTCTTCAACGCAACATTTCCTGTAAATCCATCTGAAATTATGACATTAACATCACCATTCATCAATTCATTTCCCTCTATATATCCTTTGAAATCAAAATCATCAGATTTTTTTTTATTTAAAATTTGATATGTTTCTTTTATAATTTCATTTCCTTTAAATTCTTCTGAACCAATATTTAACAATGCTATTTGAGGTTTTTCTTTTGGATACAAAGACTTATAGAGTGAGGAACCCATTATTGAGAAATCTACTAAATTTTTAGCACTACACTCAATGTTTGCTCCGAGATCTAAAACAACACTCATGCCATTTTTATTAGGCCATAAAGCGGATAGTGCAGGTTTATCTATATTTTCAATCATTTTAAGATTTAATTTAGCAATGACTAATAATGCACCTGTATTACCAGCAGAAATAACTATATCTGACTCTTTTTTTTTTACACTATCGATAGCTAACCACATACTAGTATCTTTTCCTCTTTTTGCTGCTTCTAGTGGACTATCAGTGCTTTTTACTAAATTTTCAGTATGAATAATTTTAAAAAAATTATGATCAAGTTTATCTTTTAAATGTTTCTTAATTTCTGATTCATTTCCAAAAATAATATAAAAATTATTTTTATTAGAATTATGTTGATGAATGATTCCATCAACGATCTTCTTAGGAGAATTGTCACCTCCCATTGCATCTACTGCAATTTTAACTAAATCTGACATTTATAAATTATTATTCTTTTGGATCTAAAACCTGACGACCTTTATACATACCAGTTTTTAAATCAAGATGATGGGATAATCTATATTCACCCGATTTTTTATCCTCAATAACATTCTTTGAAGAGAACTTCATATTTTGAGATCTTCTCATTCCAGTTCTAGATGGTGTTTGTTTTCGTTTTGGTACTGCCATAATTAACTTTTACTTACACCTTTTAAAAAAGAATTCAAATTTTTTTTTGATAAATTAATGTTAAAATCCTCAAAATAATCAACGAATTTCTCTATTTTATCAAAATCATGTAAAAAAAGACTTAACTTTTCAATCTTTTTTGTTTTTTCAAGATCATTCCAAAAATGAATTTCGGAAACCATTGAATGAAAAAGGTTTATATAATCTTTCATTTTTTTATTTATAGATTGATCACCATAACCAATTTCACGCACGCTCAATTCTAATTGTCTAAATATAAAATCATATATATCTTGTAATAGCTCTTTGTTATCTTTATTTTTGAAATTCTTTAGAAAAAAAGCAAAATGTAATAAAAATATCGTTAATCTATCAGAAAAATTATCTTTGCGATTTAAAGATAAATATAGATCTTTATTTCTAGTGTAATTGATTAAATTATTGTAAATATAAATATACTTATTACTCATGTACAAAATATTATATATAATTTTAATTTCATTAATAGCGTCAAATTGTAAATTTAATAAAGTTGTTAAACATCATGGCGTACCCTTTTTAGAAAAAAAACAAAAAATACTTATAGTTGATAAATCTAATAAAAATGACATAACTAAAATATTAGGAAAACCATCAACTACAAGTAAGTTTGATAATGACGTTTGGATTTATATTGAAAGACGCCAGACACAATCTGAGTTAAAAAATTTAGGTCAAATGAAAATTTTTAAAAATGATGTTCTTGTATTAGAGATTGATAACTACGGTATTTTAAAAAAAAAAGATTTCTATAACATTGATGATATGAAAAATGTAAAAATTGTAGAAGCAACAACAGAGTCTGGTATAAAAAGAAATTCATTTATCTATGATTTTATGTCAAGCATGAGACAAAAAATTAATGACCCTCTTGGACAGAGGGCCAAAAAAAGAAGGGAAATTAACCAGCGATAACTGCTAAAAGTAATAATGCTACTATATTAGTGATTTTAATCATAGGATTCACAGCAGGACCTGCAGTATCCTTATAGGGATCACCCACAGTGTCTCCTGTTACAGCAGCCTTGTGAGCCTCTGATCCTTTACCACCATGATTGCCATCTTCAATATATTTCTTTGCATTGTCCCATGCACCGCCTCCTGCTGTCATTGATACAGCTACAAATAAACCTGTAATGATTACTCCAAGCAACATTGCACCCACCGATGCTAAAGCAGCAACCTGACCACCAATTGCGAAAATAACAAAATATAAAATTATTGGAGACAAAACTGGAAGCATAGAAGGTATTATCATTTCTTTAATTGCCGCTACAGTCAAAAGATCAACTAATTTAGCATAATCCGGTTTTTGTTTTTTCTTCATTATACCTGGATATTTTTTAAATTGTCTTCTTACTTCAATCACGACTGCACCACCTGCTCTTCCAACAGCCTGCATACCCATTGAACCAAAAAGATACGGAAGCATTCCTCCAATTAAAAGTCCAACAACCACATAAGGATTAGATAAATCAAAAGTTACTACTATTCCCTCTAATTTTGAGCCAGCAACTTTTGAAAAATGTTTAATATCTTCAGTGTATGCCGCAAATAAGACTAGTGCACCAAGTCCAGCCGAACCAATAGCATAACCTTTTGTAACTGCTTTAGTGGTATTTCCAACAGCATCAAGTGCATCTGTTGTTTTTCTAACATTATTAGGTAACTTCGACATTTCTGCGATTCCACCTGCATTATCTGTCACTGGCCCATAAGCATCTAGAGCAACAACCATACCAGCTAATGCTAACATTGTTGTAACAGCGATAGCAATCCCATAAAGTCCAGCGATATGATTTGTTAATAAAATTCCTGCTACAATAATTAATGCTGGAATTGCTGTAGCTTCCAATGAAATAGCTAGACCTTGTATCACATTAGTGCCATGTCCTGTGGTTGATGAACTTGCAACACTTTTAACTGGTCGATAATTTGTACCAGTATAATATTCGGTAACCCAAATTAATAAACCAGTTATAATTAAACCAATAACACCACAATAATATAAACTAAGTCCAGAAAATAATTTATCATTTAAGTTATAAGACTTTTCTAAACCTAATACAAAATCGGTAACAGGATATAAAATTCCAAGAGAAGCAATAGCTGACACAACAAAGCCTTTATATAAAGCTCCCATAACATTTTTACTTTTGCCCAATTTAACAAAAAATGTACCTATTATTGATGTTAATATACATGCACCACCAATAGTTAAAGGATATATCATCATAGACATATCACCAGGAAAAAAAATTGAAGCTAAGACCATTGTTGCAACAATTGTAACTGCGTAAGTTTCGAATAAATCTGCCGCCATACCTGCACAATCACCAACATTATCACCAACATTATCTGCAATAACTGCAGGATTTCTTGGATCGTCTTCTGGTATTCCTGCTTCTACTTTACCAACTAAATCAGCTCCTACATCAGCACCTTTTGTGAAAATACCACCACCTAATCTAGCAAAAATGGAAATTAAAGAAGCTCCAAATCCCAATGCAACTAATGCATTAACAATTTCTCTTTCGTCTATATTAAATTTTAATAATAAATAATAGTAAACAGAGATTGACAACAAAGCTAGACCGGCAACCAACATCCCAGTGACTGCTCCAGATTTAAAAGCAACTGAAAGACCACTAGCTAAACCTTTTCTAGAAGCTTCAGCTGTTCTTACATTTGCTTGAACCGAAACTAACATTCCAACATAACCAGCAATACCAGACAATGCTGCACCTATTAGATAGCCCAACCCGACAAGCGGACTAAAAGCAACACTTACAATAATTAAAACAGCAACTCCAACAATTGCTATAGTCTTATATTGTCTAGCTAAATAAGCTTTAGCACCAATTTGAATTGCTGAAGCAATATCTTGCATTTTTGAGTTTCCAGCACTTAAGTTTAGAATATTTTTACCTGTAAAGTATCCATAAACTATGGAGAGTAGACCAGCTAAAATAGTATATAAAAGAATCGTTTCAATGGTAGTATTCATATAAACCTTAATTAAGTTGTTGCATGTTAGTTTTAAAATCCGGACAATACAAAAAAAGATATAAAAGGCAATGATTAACTTTTAAAAATTATGAAAATAACCTTTATTTTTAAGTCCAATTTGGTCACCTTTTTCATCAATAATTTGAGATTTTTGATAGTGTTTGCAAATTTTTCCTATTTTTGAAATTTTTATACCCAAAGTTTTACTTATTCTAGAGATGATTCTAGACTTTGATTGAGAAGCAGTGAAAAGTATTTGATAATCATCACCATTAGAAACGCAAGAAATTTTTTTTATTTTTTTTTGATTAACCAAACTTTGAAGTTTACTTGAAATTGGTATTTCTTTTAAACTAATTTTATATGAAAGTTTTTGGTTGTTAATTAATTTTTCTAAATCGGAGATTAAACCATCAGAAATATCAATAGAAGTATTTGCAAACAAAAATAATTTTTTCGCTAAATTTAAATTAAGACTTGGAGTAAAATATTTTTTTTTAAAATAATCGCTATAATTTTTATTTAATTTTATTCTTTTTTTCAAAAACCTTAAACCAATAAAGCTATCTCCTAAATTACCAGTCACATAAATATCGTCATTTAGTTTAGCTTTATTTCTAAAAATAATTTTTTTTGAGAAGCCTATGGAAGCTATAGTAAAACTTAATTTATTTGAAAAAACTGTATCACCACCGCAAAGAAAGATCGAAAATTTTTTTTGCTCTTGATGAAGAGATTTTGAAATTTTTCTAATATTTTTTTTTGAAAATTTTTTTTTATTACCTGAACCTGAAATGAAATAATATTTAGGATTTACACCTTTACAAATTAAGTCAGATATTGACGATCTTAAAATTTTTTTTATTACTAGTTCTGGATTTTTAAAATTTATAAAATGAGTACCTTCTACATATGTATCTATAGATACAACTAGTTTTTGAGACTTTTCAAAAAAAACATCATCATTTAAATTTAAAGAGCCTTGATTATTTAAAGATAACTTTGAAAAATATCTTTTTATTATTTCAAACTCATGCATTTGATAGTCTTATTTTCTTTGCAATATTGTCTAATAAAGCATTTAAATATTTTGTTTGAGAATTATCTATAAAAAAATTAGAAGCGTTAAGATATTCTTTAATAATTATATTTATTGAAATATTCGGCTTATACAAAATTTCGTATGTAGCAGATTTCAATATGATTTGGAATAATTTGTCTAAATTTTTAAAATTAAATTCATCTCCTAAATTTTTATTTAATTCTTCAATTAGTATTTCATTTCTCTCAATTGTACCTGATACTATATCTTTGATAAATTTTTTAAATCTATGTTTAGGATAATCAATTTTTTCTTCATTATTGATAAATTTTCCATATAATTTTTGAATAATTATTACTCTTGGATTGTTTTTTGGACTAAAGGAAGTTTTCATTTTTGAGATAAAACAGACAACACGGCCATTACAGCTTCAGCACCCTTTTTTTTTCTTGCTTTAGCCTGTTTCAAATTTAGGCAAGTAATAATTCCATTTCCTATTGGTTTCTTTGAATTAACAGCTAAATTCATAATAGCTTCTGTTGATGCTTTTGATATGAAATCGAAGTGAGGTGTTTCACCTTTTATTACGCAGCCAAGACTTATAAAAGCATCGAATTTTTTTATATTTTTTGAAATAGTAACAGGTATTTCAAAAACACCTGGAACATTTATAATTTTATAAACGAAATTTTTAGGTATTAATCTTTTTGCACTTGATAACAAACCTGTAGAAATATCATTGTAATAGTTTGCATTTACTATTAAAATTTTTTTTTTCATTAAATTAATTCCTGTCTAGTTATCTTTATATCATAACCCTCTAATCCAATAACTTTTTTTGGTGATTTTGTTATTAAAATCATTTTCTTTATTTTTAAATCCTTAATAATCTGGGCTCCTATACCATAATTTCTTATTTGTTTATTATTTCCATGTTTATTTTTTGTTTTATTTTTATAAACTTTAAGAGTTTGAGTAACAGAATCCAAATTGGTATCTTTGATAAAAACTAGAACACAATTAGTATAATTTTTAAAATAATTTAAAGTTTTATTAAAAGAATTTGGTAATTTTTGATTTATCAAATAGTTATGTACAACGTTTGATGATATAACTCTCACTCTTGGTATTGATCCTTTTTTGATAGAACCCTTGATTAATGCAAAGTGTTCCGAACCATCTAGTAAATTTTCATAAATCTTAATCTTAAATTTTTGGTTTTTTACATTTATGTCAGAAGTCTTTTTTAATCTAATTAATTTTTCTTTTTTTAATCTATAAGAAATCAAATCTTCAATTTTACCAATTTTTAAATTGTGCTTTTTTGCAAAATTAAGTAAATTTTGTCCTTTAGCCATTGTTCCATCCTCGTTCATAATTTCACAAATTACGGCTGAATTATTTTTTTTTGCAATTTTTGAAATATCAACAGAAGCTTCTGTGTGTCCTGCTCTTACAAGTACACCTCCATCTTTAGCTATAATGGGAAATACATGACCTGGAGAAACAATATCTTTTTTATTTACATTTTTTTTTGACGCAATTTTAATTGTTCGTGCTCTATCTTTAGCTGAAATTCCTGTTGTTATTCCTTTTTTTGCTTCAATTGAGATTGTAAATGCTGTTTTATTTCTTGATTGATTAACAGGAGACATCAAAGATAAATTTAATTTTTTGGCTTGTAAGCTGTCAAGTGCTAAGCAAATTAAACCTCTGCCATATTTTGCCATGAAGTTTATATTTTTAGCTGTAGTGTCTGATGTTGAAATCACAAGATCACCCTCGTTTTCTCTTTTCTCATCATCAACTAATATGAACATTCCACCTTTTTTGGCAATATTAATTATATTTTCGATTGTTGAATAATTATTTTTTGCCATGAAAAAAATTTTTTACATATTTAGAGAGAATATCTATTTCAATATTTACAAGACTTCCTTTTTTTACTTTTGATAAATTTGTCAATTTAAAAGTATGGGGTATTACCCAGATTTGAAAACCTTTTTTAGAAATCTTTGAAATAGTTAAAGAAATTCCATTGATACAAATTGAGGCTTTTTCAATCAAATATTTTTTTTCCTTTGGTTTTACGTCAAAATCAAAAAGATAAGATTTATCAATTTTTTTTATACCTAAAACTTTACCAGTTGTATCTACATGTCCCTGACATATATGGCCTGAAATTTTTTGACCATATCTAAGAGGTAACTCTAAATTAATTAAATCATTTTTTTGTAGATATTTGAATTTTGATCTTTGAACAGTTTCGTTGGAAAGATAAAATTCCATTATTTTATTTTGAATAGTTATCAATGTTAAGCATACACCATCACATGCAACAGAGACACCTATATCTTTCTTTCTTAATTTTAAATCAGATTTTATAAAAATATTAATACCCTTTGATCTTTTAGATATTTTTGTAATTAAGCCTTTATTGAATATAATTCCATTAAACATTTTATCTTTTATAAACTGTTATATTGTCTTTACCTAGTCTATTATTAATTCTAAATTTTGTTTTATATTTTTTATTTAAAATATCAAATGATGAAAAAAATTGATATTTTTTACTTTTTGATATCATTTTTGGGCTTCTAAAAAGGTAGAATTTATTAACTAACTTATTTTGGATAAGATTTTTTGTAATTTTATCTCCGCCTTCAATTAACAAATTTCTGATTCCAATATTAAATAATTTCTTAAAAATTGTCTTTAAATCAAATAATTTTCTTTTATTTAAATTCGTCTTAATCAAAATAATTCTTTTTTTTTTAAGAAATTCAATTTTTTTATTATTGCCTGAATTATAGAATATAATTGTATTATTATTCTTACTAGACTTGACAACATAACTATTTAGATTTGATTCTAAGTTTTTATCTAAAATTATTCTTTTTGGTGAAAAATTTTCATATCCTTTCAACCGACAATTTAACTTTGGATTGTCTGTATTTAAAGTTTTACTTGAAATTAAGATCGAGTCATTTTTAAAACGTAAATAATGAGTAAACTTATCAGAGTTCCAATCTGTAATTCTTTTAGTTCCCTTGCTGTATATAAGTTTATTTTTTGAAACTGCAATTTTAGCTGTAATATAGGGCATCTTTTCTAACCTGTTGACTCTGTATGAATCGTATAAATTTTTAGACTCAATTTTTAAAAGACCTTGTTTAACTTTAATATTTCTTTTAGATAATATCTTATAACTTTTACCTCTCACTTTTTTATCAATATCTTCTAAAGAATAAATAATTTCACTGATACCACTTCTAATTATAATATTTGTACAAGGAGGTGTTTTTCCATAATGATTACATGGTTCAAGTGAGACATACATTTTGGAGCCTTTTATATCCTCAACTGAATTTTTTATAGCATTATATTCTGCATGAGGCCTCCCAAGATAACCTGTCTGACCAACTGATATGATTTTATCATTTTTAACAATCACACATCCAACAGAGGGATTTTCGCCTGTTAATCCTTGTCGAGTTCTTGCTAGATTTATAGCAAGCCTCATATAATTCTTATCTTTTAATGAAAATTTATCTTTTTTTGTAGACATCTAATTTGTCCACAAATTGTACAAAATCTTTTTCTTCTCTAAAATTTCTGTATACAGAGGCAAATCTAACATACGCCACTGGATCTAATTCTTTTAAACCTTCCATAACCATTGTCCCAATTGTATTACTTGAAATTTCATTTTGCCCAAGTTCTTCTAAAGATCTTGTAATTTTGCTGATAAATTTTTCTACTGTCTCTGTATCTAAAGGTCTTTTTTTTAAAGCAATATAAATGGATTTTGCCAATTTATCTCTATCAAAAGAAGATTTTCTACCATTTTTTTTAACTACCATGACTTCACGGTGTTGAATTCTTTCGAAAGTGGTGAATCTTGCACCACAACTACAAAGTCTTCTTCTTCTAATAGCAGTTCCATCCTCTGTTGGACGTGAGTCTACAACAGATGTTTCGCCTTTTTTTTCGCAGGGGCAAATCATTTATTCAAATTTTTGTAAATTGGAAAATTAGAGCATAAATCTATAACTTCTTTTCTTACTTCATCTTCCACTTTACTATTGTCCTCTGGATTTTTAGATAATCCTTTAATAACTTTTGTGATTAAATTTCCAACTTTTTCAAATTCTTTGAGACCAAATCCTCTGGTCGTTGCAGCTTGAGAGCCTAATCTAATTCCTGAAGTAATCATAGGCCTTTCAGTATCAAATGGAATTCCATTTTTATTACATGTTATATTTGCTCTACATAAACTCTCTGAAGCCAAGTTTCCTTTTACATTAAATGGTCTTAGATCTACCAACATTAGATGTGTGTCTGTTCCTCCAGAATAAATTTTAAAACCATTGTTCTTTAATGTCTCAGCAAGTATTTTTGCATTCGCTAAAACATTTTTGATATAAGTTTGGAATTCTGGTTTTAAAGCTTCATAAAATCCAGCTGCTTTAGCTGCAATAATATGCATTAAAGGGCCGCCTTGATAACCTGGAAAAACGGCAGTATCAAATTTTTTACCTAGCTCAACATCATTAGATAAAATTATTCCTCCTCTTGCACTTCTAAAAACTTTATGAGTTGTTGAGGTTACTACATGAGCATAATCACACGGATTAGGATAACCCTTTCCTGCAACTAATCCTGAGAAATGAGCCATATCAACCATTAAGTAAGCTCCAACTTTGTCAGCAATTTCTCTAAATCTTTTAAAATTAATCACTCTTGAGTAAGCACTTCCACCAGCAATAATAAGTTTTGGTTTATGTTCTAATGCAAGTTTTTCAACATTATCATAATCAATTAATTCTGATTTTATATCTACATCATAGCTAATTGCATTAAACCATTTGCCTGACATTGATATCTTTAAACCATGAGTAATATGTCCTCCTGAATTTAAGCTCATTCCCATAAATGTATCATTTGGTTTTAATAAAGCTAAAAATACAGCACCATTGGCTTGTGCTCCAGAATGAGGTTGAACATTTGCATATTTACAATTAAATAATTTTTTAATTCTCTCTAAAGCTAATTGTTCAGCAACATCCACATGTTCACAACCATTATAATATCTTTTTCCTGGGTAACCTTCTGCATATTTGTTTGTCAAAACAGATCCTTGTGCCTCTAAAACAGCTTGGGAAACTATATTTTCTGAAGCAATAAGCTCTATATGATTTTGTTGTCTTATTAATTCATCATTAATAGCTTTAAATAGATCAGGATCACTTTTTGAAAGACTCTTTTCAAAAAAATCTTCGTAATTAGAATTCAAATATTTAGTTTCACTAGACATAATAAATCAAATTTTCTTAACTCTTTTTATGTGTCTACCACCTTCAAATTTAGTATTCATGAATACATCAATACATTTAAAAGCAGTATTTTTTTTTGTTAATCTAGAACCTAATGTAATAATATTTGCATTGTTATGCAATCTAGATAATTTTGTATTTTTCAACGAATAACAGACAGCAGCTCTTATATTTTTATGTCTATTTGCTGCCATTGACATACCCATTCCAGAACCACAAACCAAAATTCCCATATTTTTGGTATTTTTGCTCACCATTTTACAAAGTTTGTGTGCGTAATCGGGATAATTTACTGAAATTTTTGAGTTATGAGTTCCCATATCCTGGATTATAAATTTCTTTTTAAATTTTTTTTTTATACTTTCTTTTAGATTAAAACCTGCATGATCTGATGAAATAAATATTTTTTTTTTCAAATTAATTAAAATTATAATCTAAAACACAAGCTACAAGATGAATTCTATCTTCCTCTCCACCATTGAATGCATTATGATATTTTGTATTATTTGTGATCCAAACTGAACCGTCTGCTGGTAAATGTTTTGCAACATTATCAATTACCATAATTGATCCTGGATTTGTTATAATAGGGACATGCAATCTGGGTTCTGGATCTCGATGCCAACTAAGAGTGGATCTAGGTTGCTTCAATAAAATTCTTACTCTTCCCAGTTTATATTTAGATGAAAGGACATCAAAAACTTCTTTGAAATACGTATTTTTGTAATCATCAATAAATTCTGAATATTCTTCTTCATTTATTTTTTCATCTCTGACAAATTCTTTTCCAGATGCATCTGGCTTTGTCCAAAATACTCCTCTAGCTTTACTCCCTTTGATAGATTCTGGGTCTCCAGGTATTTGAGTCAAAGATATTGCCCCAAAATTAGTAACTCCCTCAGGTCCACTAAAATCTTTTAATTTTAGTATTTCTTTATAAGCTTTTTGAAGCTCATTGATATCAAATTTGACTTCTTGTTTTTGAAAATCATTAAAATTTAAATCCATATGATTGTTTAATATCTTTTTTCAGTTATATTTGTATATAACATTTGTCGCATATTATAAATATATTTAAAAATGATTACAGGAAAATTTCCAAATTTGAGACTTAGACGCAGTCGAAAAAATGACTGGTCTAGAAGATTAATTGAAGAAAATAACCTTACACCTAATGATTTCATTTTACCGATATTTTTAATTGATGGAAAAAACAAAAAACAAGCAATATCATCTATGCCAGGAGTTTACAGATATACATTAGATAGACTCTCTCCTTTTGTCGAAAAAGCAATAAAGAATAAAATACCCATGGTTGCGTTATTTCCATATACAAAACTTAAAAATAAAGATGAACTTGGGACTGAGGCTTTAAATGAAGATAATTTAGTTTGTAAAGCAATAAGATTGTTAAAGAAGAGATATAAAAATCAAATTGGGATTATGTGTGACGTCGCCTTAGATCCATACACCTCACATGGACATGATGGATTATTAAAATATAATCATGTATTAAATGACGAAACTATTCAAATGTTAATTAATCAATCTTTAATTCAAGCTCAAATGGGTTGTGATGTACTTGCTCCATCAGATATGATGGATGGTAGAATAGGCGAAATAAGAAAATCTTTAGATAAAAATGGATTTAAAATGACACAAATCCTATCTTATGCTGTAAAATATGCATCAAGTTTTTATGGACCTTTCCGTGATGCAGTTGGATCAAAAAAACTTTTAAGGGGAGATAAAAAAAATTATCAAATGGATTTTAGAAATAGTGATGAAGCTTTAAGAGAAGTTGCTTTAGATATAAAAGAAGGTGCAGATATGATAATGGTTAAACCTGGTCTACCCTATTTAGATATTATCAAATCAGTAAAAGAGAAATTTAAAATTCCCGTTATTGCTTATCAAGTATCAGGAGAATATAGTTTATTAGAAAATTCTATTAATAAGAAGCTAGTAAATAAAGATATTATATTAGAAAGTTTAATTTCTTTTAAAAGAGCTGGCGCCAACGCTATAGTAAGTTACTACGCAGACAGAATAGTAAATATAATTAAATAATTATTTAAGTGAATTCACAAATTGTGATCTAGTTATTGGATAATTTAAATTATTTGGCTTTAAAATCGTTTTTTCTAAATAATCTCCAACCAACTTTAATCCTTTTAAAAGAGTATTTAAATCTTCAGTTTTTTCATCCCTATTTATCAAAAAACTAGGAACTATTTTTTTTTCAATTGAGGATTTGACAAAATATTGTGTTTTATCATTTATGGTTTCTTTGAAAACCATCTTTTTTAACTCAAGATCATAACCAATTGTTTTTAAAATTTCTAATTCCCAAAAAATGTAATCTTTTATCCAATTATTTGAATTTAATATTTTAAAAAAATTTGAAATTAATCTATAAATTTTTTTATTTGATTGAGACTCAGCTGTTAAAATCTTTACTAAATTCATTGAGGATATTATACAAGATAATTTTTGAGCGTTATCAAAGTATAAAGGTGACAACACATCTAATATTTCGATCTTAAAATAACCCATTTTGCTTGAAGATTTTGAATAAAAATTAACATGTAAATGATTTCCAATTTCTAAATAATTTTTAATTTTTTTTGATGTTCCACCAAATATTATTCCAGTAGTTTTGCCATGATCTTTTGTGAAAATTTCAACTATAAGTGAATTTTCGTTGTATTTATTTTTTGAAATTAAAAAGCCAGTATCAATCCAATTCATTATTTTTTTAAATTATTTAGACATAAAAATGCTGCGTTTTGTTCGGCTTCTTTTTTTGAATTTCCTTCCGAAATATAAAATTTTGTATTCATTATTTTTACACCTACTTTAAAAATTGGTTTATGACTAGGTCCTGAATTAGAAAAAAGCTTATATGTTGGTAGTTTTTTAAATTTTTTTAAAGAATATTCTTGTAATTTAGTTTTTGAATCTATTTGAGTAATAAAACTCTTTTTAATATCTTCTTCCCATAAATTCAAAATTATTTTTTCAACATTAGAAAAGCCTTTATCTAAGTAAATTGCACCGATTAAAGCTTCGCAACTGTCTGAAATTACCTTATCTTCAATTTTATGCTTTTTATTGCTAACATTAGTTAAAATATATTTTTCTAAATCAATTTTTTTTGCAATTTCTAAGCATTTCTTCTTATTTACTAATGACGCAAATTTCTTATCTAAAATTCCCTCTCTTTCATCAGGATAAATTTCAAGGAGTTTTTTTGCAACTACAAGACCTAAAACACGATCTCCTAAAAATTCAATTTTTTCATTATTTTTTTCAGAATTAAAACTTTTATGTGTTAAAGAGTCTTTTAATAATTTTTTGTTTTTAAATGAATATTGTATCGTATCTTCAAGTTCTTTATAATTAATTTTCATTATAAAATCTTTTTAAAAAACCTATCTATCCTTAAAGATTTATTCCATTTCCAAAAATGTAATAAATTTCCTTTTGATTTATCAGATGAAAAAAAAATAAATTGAGCCTTACCAACAAGATTATCTTCATGAACATAACCAACACTTGCTAAAAATCTACTATCTTTTGAACAATCTCTATTATCACCCAAAAAAAAATAGTGATTATCTGGAACTATAAATTTGTCAGAATTTTGAAATGTATAATTTTTTGAATAAACTGAAATATGTTTTTTGCCATCAGGTAAAATTTCCTCAAAAGTAAATACATCTATTTTTTTATTGCCACAATATATAATATCATTTGTGGAAATTTTTGACTTTAGTATTTCATTATTATTAATAAATAAATTTGAGTTAATAAATTGAATTTTATCACCTGGTAAACCAACTAATCTTTTAATGTAATCTGTTCTATTATCTGCAGGTGTTTTAAAAACTACAACATCTCCTCTATTTGGTTCTTTGAAAAAAATTCTATTTTTAAGAATTGGAGGACTAAATGGGAAAGAATGTTTGCTATATCCATAAGAATACTTTGTTACAAAAAGCCTGTCTCCCACAAGTAAATTAGGTTCCATAGATGATGATGGAATATAAAAAGGTTGAACGAGTAAAGACCTAATTATTATAGCGATAATTAAAGCATAAAATAAAGTTTTAATATTATCAACAATTATATTCTTATTTAACATTATTATTTTTGTAAAATTGTAAATGCTATTGAATAATCTTTTTCATCTGTAATTGAAAGAAACAAATGAAATTTTCTTATTTTAAACCTTCTTTTGATTATTTCACTAATTTTTTTTGTATTTGAATAATAAGGTTTTCCTAATTTTGAATTAAGGATTTGGATATCTTTAAAGTTAATATCATTTCTAAACCCTGTACCTATAGCTTTAACTAATGATTCTTTGGCAGCAAATCTTTTTGAAAAAAATCTTATTTTATCTTTAATATTATAAGATAATTCAATCTCATTTTTTGTATAAATTCTTTTTATAAATGCTTTATTTTGAATTGACGCTCTTATTCTTTTATTCTGCACTATATCAACACCGATTCCAAGTATCTTCATTATTTTATTATTTTTCTAAATCTTTTAATAATTTTTGATAATCCAAAATAAATTGATTCACCTATAATAAAATGACCTATATTATATTCTTTTATCTCTTTAATCTTAGTTAGAACTTTAGTTGTCTTATAATCTAATCCGTGACCAGCATGAACCTCAATATTCAAATTTGATGCAAGCAATGAAGCTTTTTTTATTCTTTGAAATTCATTATTATATCTTTTTTTATTTTTTATTAAGTTTGCAAGATGACCTGTATGAATTTCGATACAATCAGTCTTTAATTTTTTGGCAATTTTAATATCAGAAATTGAAGGATTTATAAATAAACTAGTTCTTATTTTTTGTCTTTTAAATTTTTCAATTATCTTTTTTATCTTATCTTTATTCTTTTTAAGATTTAAACCACCTTCTGTTGTAATTTCTTTTCTATTTTCTGGAACTAAACATACATAATTGGGTTTAATTCTAAGAGCGTTTCTAATAATTTTATAATTTGTTGATATTTCTAAATTTACTAATAATTTTTTTACTGAACATATTTTTTTTGCATCAAGATCTTTGATATGTCTTCTGTCTTCTCTTAAATGGATTGTAATTGAGTCAGCACCACATTTTTTTGCAAATTTAGCAGCAAAAAAAGGATCTGGGTGATTTTCTCCCCTAGCATTTCTTAATGTAGCGATATGATCAATATTTACACCTAAACGTTTCACTTCAAATATCTGCTCCCTGGAGTGGTTATAGGTATAGATTTTAAATTTTTTGGTAATTTATTTCTTTTATAAGTTGGTACATCTATTTTTAAATGAGAGACAATTTGTTTATTTATTTTGAGAGATTTTTTTGTAGATCTGTCAATAATTGATGCAAAACCTATATGCTTAGCCTTAAATTTTTTAATCAATTTAACACATTCCATGCTCGATTTACCAGTGGTAATAACATCCTCTATAATTAAAACTTTTGATTTTTTTTTTATTTGAAAACCTCTTCTTAAAGTAAATTTACCTTTTACTCTTTCACAAAAAATTGTTTCCTTTTTTAAAATTTTTCCAATTTCATATCCAATAATTATTCCTCCCACTGCTGGAGCTAAAATTAGATCAAATTTTTTAAATCGTTTTTTAATCTTATTAGCTAATGATTTACAAATTTTATCAGCTAAATTTGGATGACTTAATAATTTCGCACATTGAATATATTTGGATGAATGTAATCCCGATGATAATACAAAATGTCCTTCTAATAATGCGTTAGTTTTTCTTAAAATATCTAAGGATTTTTTGGGTGAAAGCATTTCTTTTATCTTCGTGTCTGATTATTTTAAATTTTATACCTTTTTGTTTCAGCTCTGCAATAAAATTAGTAAAATTTTTCAAATCTCTTATAATTAATTGAAATTTAAAATTAATATAATTAGGGTTTTTGCCCACCATTTCAAGATTTGAAATATTCAATTTATGTTGACCAATCAATGAACTTACATTTCCCAATTGTCCAGGTTTATCAGGTAGAGAAATCCACAAAGTAGTGTTATATTTTTTAACTCTTTCCTCTTTTTTTTCACCTCTATCATGCCAATATCTTCGTATTGCAGATCTGGCCTTACCTGTTTTTGTAGTAGGTATCCAGTGTAAAGATGGTGAGTTATTTTTTGATGTAATAATTTTTACTGTATCACCATTTCTCAAAATACTTTGTAATTCGCTTTTATTTCCATTTATCTCACATCCTATCGCTGTATCTCCAATTTTTGTATGAACAGCGTAAGCGAAGTCAATAGGAGTTGCATCTTTGGGTAATTTGATTACAGAGCCCTTAGGTGTAAAACAAAAAACGTTTTCTTGAAACATTTGTAGTTTAGTATATTCATATGAATGTTCAGGGTTTTCATTTCTCTCTATAATTTCAACTAA
The DNA here is from genome assembly GCA_902570425.1 of uncultured Pelagibacteraceae bacterium. GTDB lineage: Bacteria > Pseudomonadota > Alphaproteobacteria > Pelagibacterales > Pelagibacteraceae > Pelagibacter. Next base: position 31,931 of record CACFYB010000004.1, on the reverse strand, counting down.
ATCTTTTAACCAATCATACTCCTTCCATGTCAAAGAATTAAATTTTTCAGATGATTTATATTGCCAGTGAGAAGCAATTCCTCTCTCAGCGAAATCGTGCATTTTTTTTGTTCTGATTTGGATTTCAATAGGTTTCTTGTATGAGCCAATTACAGCTGTGTGAATAGATTTGTAACCATTAATTTTTGGTGATGAAATATAGTCTTTAAATTTTCCAGGAATACAATTCCATTCTTTGTGTAAGATACCTAATGATTTATAGCAATCATCTATATTGTCTAAAATAATTCTGAAGCCTATGATGTCAGTTATTAGTTCTAATGAAACTCTTTTTTTTTGAACTTTTCTCCAAATTGAAAATGGTGTTTTTTTTCTTCCATAAATTTCAGATTTTACATTATTTTTTTGTAATAAAGATTTAATTTCACTTGCAAGGGTTTCAAAAATATCTTTTTTGTCTAATCTAATCTCATCCAATCTTTTTTGAATTAATTTTCTTGCGTCATTATTTAATACTTCAAATGATAAATCCTCTAACTCGTCTCTAATTCGATGCATGCCCATTCTATCAGCCAATGGAGCATAAATTTCCATTGTTTCTTGAGCAATTCTTTGTCTTTTTTGAAGACTTTTAAAAGCTTTTATTGTTCTCATGTTATGTAATCGATCTGCAATTTTAACTAATAAAACTCTTATATCTTTTGATGTGGCTAAGATTAATTTTCTAAAATTTTCTATTTTAGAATTTGATGAAGCAGTGTTTTCTAAAGCTGATATTTTGGTAACTCCATCAACTAAATCAGCAACTTCAGTACCAAATTCTCCCTTAATGGTTTCATATGTTGCATATGTATCTTCAATGGTGTCATGTAACAAACCAGTTGTTATCGTGGCACTATCTAATTTTAAATCAGTTAATATATTTGCAACTTCAATTGGATGTACTGAATAAGGGTCACCTGATGCTCTTTTCTGATTCTTATGAGCTTTCACAGCAAAATCGTAAGCTTTATTCAATCTCTCAGGATTTAAAAATCTATTATAAATTTTTACTTTATTTATTAATTCTTCAGAATTTAACATTATTTAGTATACCATTAATTTAAATTTTTTTAATAGAACTTATGTCACTATTTGGCAGTGAAAAAATAAGAGTTTTAATATCTTGTTTAGTTGAGGGATGTTTCCAACTTCTATTAATTTCAAAAAGTGGAATTAAAACAAAATTTCGATTATGCATTCTTGGGTGAGGCAAATTAATACCATTTTTCATGGATACTTCATTATAATCAATGATATCAATATCACATACTCTTGGTGAATTTCTTAAAGTTTTTTTTCTTCCTAAAGCAATCTCAATTTTTTTACAAATTTTAAGTAATTGAAATTTTGTAAAATCTGTCTTTATTTTTAACACAATATTATAAAATTTTGGATTTTTAGGATTTGGCCACGATAAGGATTCATAATAGCTTGAAGATTTAGTTATATAAATTCCATTATTAATTAGTTCAAATTTTGTTCTTTCAATATTTTGGAGTCTATTTCCCAAATTTGACCCTATACTTAAATAAACAATCTTAACTTGTTTTTCTGATATATCTTGCTTTATCACGATCCCAATCTTTCTTTTTTTTTGCTGCTCTTTTATCAAATTGTTTTTTTCCTTTGGCAACAGCAAGCTCAATCTTAGCTTTACCTTTTTTAAAGTACATTTTTGTGGGAATTATTGTAAAACCATCCCTTTGCATCTTTCCAATAAGTTTATTAATTTCTTTTTTATTTAATAAAAGTTTTCTTTCATCTAAAGGTTTATGATTAGAATAACTCGCTTGTTTATAAGATGAAATATGTGAATTAATAAGAACTAATTCACCATTTTTTTCAACAGCATACGAGTCAGCTATGTTTACTTTGCCTTCTCTAATTGATTTTATTTCTGAGCCTTTAAGAACTATTCCTGCTTCAAGTAGGTTTTCAAAAAAATAATTAAAACTTGCTTTTCTATTTAAACAAATAATCTTCAAACCTGAATTGGCTTTTTTAATCATTAAATCAGATTAGATGATTCAAGAGCATTTTTTATGATATCTTTTGTTTTATTCGTTACTTTAACAAGTGGTAACCTTACATCGTCATCACAAAGATTTAATAATTTTGCTGCATATTTAACTGGACTAGGATTACTTTCAACAAACATAGCGTAATGTATAGGTTGTAAAATATTATTTAATTTTTCAGCTTCTTTTTTGGATTTATCATCATTTAAAACTGAAATTTTTTGAAAGTCTGAACACAGCTTTGGGGCTATATTCGCGGTAACACTAATTGCTCCTGTTCCCCCTCTTCTATTAAATTCAAGTGCATTATCATCATTTCCAGTAAGTTGAATAAATTCTTTACCTAATTTTTCCAATGTTTTATTAACTCTACTTAAATCCCCAGTTGCATCTTTCACACCTATAATATTTTTTAATTCAAATAATCTAGCCATTGTTTCTACGCTCATATCAATAACTGATCTTCCTGGAATATTGTAAATTATGATTGGTATACCGCACTTATCATTTATTGCTTTGTAATGTTGATACAAACCTTCTTGGGTTGGTTTGTTGTAGTATGGCGTAACTATCAATGCTCCATCTGCACCTATTTTTTCAGCATGTGTTGTTAGAGATATGGCTTCTTCAGTTGAATTAGATCCTGTTCCAGCGAAAACTGGTAATTTTCCATTACTTTCTTTGACACATAAATCAATTACCTTTTCATGTTCATCGTGACTTAAGGTTGGTGATTCACCTGTGGTACCTGCAGGAACTAGACCATTAGTACCGTTTTCGATATGAAAATGAATTAACTTGATATAAGTTTCTTCATCAAGTTTATTGTTTTTAAATGGGGTGACTAAAGCAACATTTGATCCTTTAAACATAAATACTTATAACATAGTTTGTAGATTCATATACTAAAAGATTATGCTAAAAAAAATAATATTTTTTATAAGTTTAATTATCTTCTCAAACTCAACTATTCTTTTACATGCTGATATAATACCTTTAAAAAAACCATTACAAAGTAAAGAAGAAAAGGACCGAAAACTATTAATTGATATTCTTAAACCCCTTCCAAAACCAACTACAAAAAAAATAATAGAAAAAAAACCTGAAAATAAAATTTCCTCGAAAAAACAAAACTTTCAAGGTATCATTTTACCTAAAAAGAAACCATTAATTGCAGGGTCAAATAAAGCTGACTCTATAAAAAAATCTAAATATTATAATAAAAAAGATTTTGCGATAGCCAAAAAAGCTATTTTAGAGATGAAACAAGCAAAATGGTCTAATGCTTTAAAGACAGCAAAAAAAGCAAAAGATAAATCCATCTATAATTTCATTCAATGGAGACACTTACTTACCAAAGGTAATAAAGCATCATATTATGAATATAAAACTTTTATTGATACTAATGAAAATTATCCTAGAATAGGAAGAATAAAATATCTAGCAGAACATAAACTTTCAACAGACAATGTTTCTCCTAAAAAAATTATCGATTGGTTTGGCACAAATGAACCATTAAGTGGTTTTGGAAAAATGATATTAGGTGAAAGTTTAATTTTAAACAATAATACTAGCAAAGGAATAAATCTTATCAAAGAAGGTTGGATTACAGCAGAATTGAGTAAATCTGAATTAAAATTTTTTAGAAAAAAATTTAAAAAATATCTAAATGCAGATGATTATATTAAAAGAGCAGATTATTTAGCATGGAATAATAAGTATTGGGATTTAAAAAGATTACTAAGATATTTACCCAAAGATTATGAGTTACTTTATACAGCTAGACAGTTATTGATGAGCAAATCTTATGGAGTTGATAATGCTATATCAAAAGTTCCATCAAAATTTAAAAATGACTCTGGTTTAAATTATGACAGATTAAAATGGAGAAGAAAAAGAGGTAGAGTCGATAGCTCTGTTGAAATTTTAACTAAAATAAAAAATACAAAAGATTATTTAGTTAGACCAGATAAGTGGTGGATAGAAAGAGAAATCATTTCTAGATCTCTTATTTATAAAAAAAAATATGAATTAGCATATAAAATTGCAAGTCGTCATGCTTTAACAGATGGACCTGAGTATGCAGCTGCTGAATGGATGAGTGGTTGGATAGCATTAAGTTTTTTAGATAATCCTCTATTAGCTAAAGATCACTTTGAAAATTTTTTCAACAATGTGGGTTACCCAATAAGTACATCGAGAGGAGCTTATTGGTTAGCAAAAACTTATCAAAAGCTTGGTAAAGATGATTTAGCAGAACAATGGTTTATTAAAGCTGCAAATTTTCTTACAACATATTATGGTCAATTAGCTTTTATGGAACTTAATCCAAATAAAACTTTTGAACTCTCAAAAGACTTTGAGGTTTCAAATGAATACAGAGATTATTTTTTTAAAAAAGAATTGGTAAAAACAACGTATCTACTTGATGAACTAAATGAAGACAAATATGCTAAATATATTTTAAGACATTTAGCAAATGATAATATAAATAATGGCAGCGAAATATTGGCTGCTGAATTAGCAACTAAGATTGATAGATTTGATTTTGCTATTCAAATTGCAAAAATTGCTTCATATGAAAAAAGATTTCATAATAAATTTAATTATCCGATTATAAGCACTCCAAATTACATAAATGGAAGAAAAATTCCAGATACAGCTTTTATACTATCTATAATTAGACAAGAAAGTGAATTTGATTTAAGCGCAAATAGCCATGCAGGCGCAAAAGGTTTAATGCAACTTATGCCTTACACTGCTAAATTAGTTGCTAAACAAGCCAATCTTCCATACTCAAAATCAAGATTAACAAGAGATGCTGAATACAATATCAATTTAGGATCTCACTATATAGCTGGTTTAATTCTTGAATATGATGGCGCTTATCCATTTGCAATAGCAGCTTATAATGCTGGACCTAAAAGAGTAAGATATTGGAAAAAAATAAATAAAAATCCCCAAAAAAAACAAATTGATTATGTAAATTGGATTGAATTAATTAAATTTAAAGAAACAAGAAATTATGTTCAAAGAGTTTTGGAAAACTATAATGTTTATCGTTACATACTGGCCCAAAAACCAGTCTCAATGAAAAACTTCTTTAAAGATGAACCTTTATACTAGAATATGGCGGAAGAGGAGGGATTCGAACCCTCGGTACAAGTTTCCTCGCACGGTCATTTAGCAAACGACTGGTTTAAGCCTCTCACCCACTCTTCCAGGAAATTTGTCACTTTTGATTGTATTGAATAATCAATATTTATAAAGTAATTATTCAATATAATGAAAAATAAGTACTCTTTATTTTCTCTGGTCAAAAACGCTTTTTCATACCATGAAAATTGGGAAAAAGCATGGAAAGATCCTGAGCCTAAAAAAGAATATGATGCGATAATTATTGGAGGTGGTGGTCACGGATTGGCTACAGCTTATTATCTGGCTAAAAAACATGATATGAAGAATATAGCAGTTGTGGAAAAAGGATGGATTGGAGGAGGAAATACTGGAAGAAATACCACTATAATCAGATCCAATTATTTATGGGATGCTAGTGCTGGACTTTATGATCATGCTTTAAAAATTTGGGAAGGTTTATCTCAAGAACTTAATTATAATGTAATGTTTAGTCAAAGAGGTGTTATGAATCTAGCACATAATTTACAAGATGTAAGAGACCTTAAAAGAAGGACACATGCTAACAGATTAAATGGTATAGATGCTGTTTATCTTAATACTGAACAAGTAAAAAAATTTTGTCCAATTATTAATACTTCACCAGACATTCGTTATCCTGTTTTGGGAGGGACACTCCAAAGAAGAGCTGGAACAGCTCGTCATGATGCAGTTGCATGGGGTTACGCAAGAGGTGCTGATGAAATGGGAGTTGATATTATTCAAAATTGTGAAGTCAAAGGAATCAAAAGAAATGGTGAAAGTGTTGAGGGAATTGAAACAACAAAGGGTTTTATTAAAACAAAAAAAATTGGTGTAGTTGCTGCTGGACATTCAAGTGTAATTGCAAATATGGCTGGATTAAGATTACCTTTGGAAAGCAAACCACTCCAAGCTTTAGTATCTGAGCCTGTTAAACCAATAATAGATACTGTTGTTATGTCAAATGCTGTTCACGCATATGTAAGTCAATCTGATAAAGGAGAATTAGTTATTGGTGCTGGTACTGATGATTACGTATCTTATTCCCAAAAAGGAAGCCATGATATAGTAGAGGGTACTTTAAACGCTATTTTAGAACTATATCCAATATTTAGTAGAATGAGAATGTTAAGACAATGGGGTGGAATTGTTGATATATGTCCTGATGCTAGTCCTATTGTCAGCAAAACTTCTATTAAAGGGTTGTATTTTAATTGTGGTTGGGGAACAGGAGGATTTAAGGCAACACCTGGCTCTGGAGATTTATTTGCACACACTATAGCTAATGACGAACCACATAAATTAAATGCTGCATTTAACATTAACAGATTTGTAAGTGGTGATCTTGTTGATGAACATGGGGCTGCTGCTGTCGCACACTAATGTTTGTCATCAATTGTCCTTATTGTGGTGAAAGAGAACAAAGTGAATTTAAAGCAGGTGGTGAAGCTCATATAATTAGACCTAAACAACCTACAGAATTAAGTGATGACCAATGGGCAGAATATCTATTTATGAGAAAAAATATCAAAGGTGTTCAATTTGAAAGATGGATACACACTCATGGATGTAGAAAATGGTTTAATGTAGTTCGTGATACATCCAATGATGTAATTAAAGCTGTTTATAAAATGGGTGAAAAACCTCCAACTAAATAGATAATGACAAAAAATTTAAGAGTAAAAACAAGCAAGTTGATTGATGAAACGTATAAGATTTCATTTAAATTTAATGGATCAACTTACTACGGATATAAAGGAGATACACTAGCTTCTGCACTATTATTTAATGATATTCACTTAGTTGGAAGAAGTTTTAAATATCATAGACCTCGTGGAATAATGACAGCTGGTTCAGAAGAACCTAATGCAATTGTTCAACTACATAACAATACATCCAGAACAGAACCAAATGTTAGAGCTACAGAAATAGAAATTTATGAAGGTCTTGAAGCTTCAAGTCAAAATTGCTGGCCAAGTGTTAATTTTGATATTGGTGGAATTAATAATTTTTTAAGCCCAGTTTTGCCTGCGGGTTTTTATTATAAAACTTTTATGTGGCCAGCAAGTTTCTGGGAAAAATATGAATATTTTATTAGAAAATCTGCTGGTTTAGGAAGATCACCTACTGAACCTGACCCTGATATTTATGAACACAAGTACATTCATTGTGATGTTTTAATTATTGGAGCTGGCATCGCAGGAATTGTAGCAGCAAAAACAGCGGCAAAAAATGGTTACAAAACTCTTCTGATAGATGAAAAGCCCTATTTGGGGGGTTCGACAATTTATCAAAATTCTGAACATTTCAAGATCAATAATCAAATCTCAAGTTCATGGTTGGAAAAAGAAATTAATGAAATAAAAAAAATTGAAAATTTAGAAATTAAAACAAGAACAAGTGTAGCTGCATATCATGGGTATAACTTTCTATTGGCAAGAGAAAATTTAACTGACCACATACCTTTAGAACAAAGAAACAACAAAATTCGTCACAGATTACTCAAAATAAGAGCTAAAAAAGTAATAACTGCAACTGGATCTTTAGAAAGACCACTCATTTTTAATAATAATGATCGTCCTGGTATTTTACTATCTTCAGCTATTGAAAAATATGCAAATTTTTATGGTGTTGCATGTGGAGAAAAAAACGTTCTATTTACAAACAATGATAGCGCATATGAAACAGCACTTAGTTTATATCAAAAAGGAATTAATGTAGAGGCTATTATTGATAATAGAGAAGAAACTGACTCAAAATTAATTAAGGAGACTGAAAAAAATAACATCAAAGTCTATAAGGGATATACGGTGGTGGATACTTATGGATACAAAAGGATTAATAAAGTTTCAATAATGCAACTATCTAAAGATGGTCAAAAAGTGATAGGTTCAAAAATATCTATTTTATGCGATTGTCTTGGTATTTCTGGTGGATGGACACCAGCTGTACATCTTTTTACGCAATCTGGAGGAAAATTAAAATTCAGAGATGAAGATCAAGTTTTTATACCAAAAGAATATTCATCAGATCAAATTAGTATAGGTTCATGTAATGGAGATTTTACTTTGGATGAGATATTATCAACTGTTCCTAAAGCTATAAAAAAATTTTTAAATTTAAAAAAAATAGACTATGAAGATTTTGAAATTAAATCTTCTTTTAATAAATCAAAGAGAAATATTTGGTTGCTTCCGTCTGACAAAATTCTTGGAAAAACAAAACCTTTTGTGGATTATCAAAATGATGCAACAGCCAAAGATATTAAATTAGCTTTAAGAGAAGGTTTTAGATCAATCGAACATGTGAAAAGATATACAACAACAGGTATGGGAACTGATCAAGGTAAACTTGGTAACATGCATGCATTGGGAATTATTTCTGAAACTACTGGATCTAAAATGGGTGAACTTGGTACTACAACTTTTAGACCACCCTACACTCCTCTTACTTTTGGAACGATAGTTGGTAGAAGTGTTGGTGAGTATTTTGATGTATCCAGAAAAACAGCAATTCATGAGTGGCACGTTGAAAATAAAGCTGAATTCGAAAACGTCGGTCAATGGAAGAGAGCTTGGTATTATCCAAAAAATGGTGAAAATATGCACGATGCAGTTCAAAGAGAGAGTAAAGCTGCTAGAGACAGTGCAGGTATTTTAGATGCATCTACATTAGGTAAAATAGATATTCAAGGTACTGATGCCTCAGAATTTTTAAACAGAGTTTATACAAACGCTTGGTCAAAATTAGCAATTGGAAAATGTAGATACGGTTTAATGCTTAATGAGGATGGTATGGTTTATGATGATGGTGTTACAACAAGATTAGGTGAAAACCATTATATTATGACTACTACTACCGGTGGAGCTGCAACGGTTTTAGGAAAACTAGAGGATTATTTACAAACCGAATGGCCTGAATTAGATGTTTATTTAACGTCTGTAACTGACCATTATGCTACAGTAAGTGTTTGTGGACCTAATAGTAAAAAAATTGTATCTCAAATAATTCCTGATCTTGATTTTTCTGATAAGAATTTTCCTCATATGTCTTTTAAAAATGCAAAAATTGGTAACATTAATTGCAGAGTGATGAGGATTAGTTTTACAGGTGAACATAGCTATGAAATAAATATTCAAGCTAATTATGGTAAATCAGTATGGGAAAAATGTATGGAAGCAGGAAAAGAATTTAATATCACACCTTATGGAACTGAAACTATGCATTTATTAAGAGCAGAAAAAGGATTTATCATTGTTGGTCAAGATACTGATGCAACTATGACTCCTATCGATTTACAAATGGATTGGATAGTTAGTAAAAAGAAATATGATTTTATAGGAAAAAGATCTTTATATAGATCTGATACAATAAGAGAAGACAGAAAACAATTAGTTGGTCTACTTACTGAAAATCCAAATGAAGTTTTAGAAGAAGGCGCACAAATCGTATCTGATATTAAAAAAACACCAATTGAAATGTTGGGACACGTAACATCCAGTTATTATAGCCCAAACTTAAAAAAATCTATCGCTCTTGGAGTTGTTAAAGGTGGAAAAAATATGATGGGTCAAAAATTAGTTATTCCAATGGAAAATAAACAAATTAACGTAACTGTTGCAGATCCAGTTTTTTTAGACAAGGAGAATAAAAGATTGAATGCTTAATTATACAAATGCTATAACTGAAGAAAAATCTTATTCAGGTTTACAAATGAAAGAATTTAAACCTGTTATGAAATTAATTATAAGAGGTAAAAAGAGAGAATTTTTATCTGCAATTGGTAAATCATTAAATTTATTATTACCCACTGAGGCTAACACATCATCAAGAAGTGATAAATTAACTGCTCTTTGGTTAAGTCCAGATGAATGGATGGTTTACTCTAATGAAACAATAAACTCTGAAAGTAATGAATTTGAGACTGAAAATTTATTAAATAAGAATATTTCTAAAACAAATTTAGGTGCTGTGACAAATGTTACCGATCAATTTGTTCTAATAAATATCAAAGGAGACAAAATCTTTGACTTATTCGAGAACGGATCACCTTTTAATTTTAATGATTTTAAATACAAGAAAGGTTCAGTGACTCAAACGATTCTCGCTAAAATTGATGTTGTTATTCATAATCAAAACCAAAATGAAGTGAATCTTTTTGTTAGACGCTCATTTTCACAACATTTATTCTCATGGATGAATGATAGTGCGTCAAGATTATAGTCTCATTTAGAATTTAAATAAGTTAATAAGAAGCATGAAAAAAATATTTCTTATAGCATTATTTGCTCTTTTACCTTTTTCTTTAAACGCAGAATCAAATTTAGATAAAATTTTATCATCAGGAGTTTTAAAAGTTGGAACAACAGGTGATTGGGATCCTATGACTATGAAGGATCCAGCGACAAATAAATACAAAGGTTTTGATATCGATGTGATGAATGAACTTGCAAAGGATATGGGTGTTAAAATTGAATTTGTACCTGCTGAATGGAAGACTATTGTTTCAGGTATTACTTCTGAAAGATATGATATTTCTACAAGTGTAACAAAAACACCTAAAAGAGCTGAAGTAGCTGGTTTTACAGATACTTATTATAAATATGGTACTGTTCCACTAGTACTTAAGAAAAATTTGAAAAAATTTCCAACATGGGACTCGTTAAATAATTCAAATGTAACTATTGCGACTACACTTGGCACATCACAAGAAGAAAAAGCAAAAGAATTTTTTCCAAAATCAAAATTAAACTCAGTAGAAGCTCCTGCTAGAGATTTTCAAGAGGTTTTAGCTGGAAGAGCTGATGGAAATATAACAAGCTCTACAGAAGCTAATAAACTAGTAATTAAATACCCACAACTAGCAATAGTTCCTGATGGAGAGAAAAATCCAGCTTTCTTAGCAATGATGGTTCCAAAAGGTGACAATAAATGGAACAGTTACGTTAATGATTGGATCAAAAAGAAAAAATCATCTGGCTTCTTCACTAAGTTGCTAGCTAAATATAATCTAAAAAGCTTATAATCAATTAGTAATTAATTTTTAATTCTTTATAACTTAAGAGTGAAAAATTTATTTTTTTTACTTTTAATTTTACCTTTAACTTCATGCGGTAAAAGTGAACTTAACTGGTTAATTTTATCTCCTAACAATATGGAGGGGTTAACCAATTTAAAGTTTTTATTAAGTGGTTTAACCACAACTATTTTCATTTCTGTAGTTTCAATAATCATTTCAATTTTTTTAGGGCTGGTAATCGCTATCCCTTCTTTGGCTAAGAATAAATTTTTAACTTATTTAAACATAGGTTATGTAGAAATAGTAAGAGCAATACCATTATTGGTTTTGATTTTATGGATCTATTACGGTCTACCAATAATGACAGGTATTAGTTTTAGCCCATTTGTATCTGGTATCATTGCTCTATCTATTAGTGAAAGTGCTTTTCAAGCTGAAATTTTTAGAGCAGGAATTAATTCAATAAAGAAATCACAATGGGAGGCAGGAAGTTCTCTAGGACTAAATTTTTTCAGAAAACTTAAATTGGTTATACTTCCTCAAGCAATTAAAAATATTTTACCAGCAATTGGAAATCAGTTTGTATATGTCTTAAAAATGTCTTCACTAGTATCTATTATTGGTATTGGAGACTTAACAAGAAAAGCTAATGAATTAGTTGTTACAACTTATCGTCCATTAGAGATTTATACGTTCTTAATTTTAGAATATTTAGTTTTGATATTGATAGTTTCATATTTAGTCAGAAAATTAGAAAAAAAATTACAAAAAGATTAATCTTATATAGACAATGTTTTTTTAATCTTAAAAAAACTATAAATATAAATACCGGAAGTAATAAAATTAATTGGTAACCATATTTCTCTTGTTAAATAGACAGGTATCACTGGATTATATAAAATAAAAATTAATATAAATAATATTGAAATTTCATTTATACCTTTAATACTTTTATAATTAAAAAAAATTATAAAAGCTGCACTTATACTTATTAATAATCTCAAGAAAGTATAAAACCCATAGGGAAATGAAAATATTGGTGCTAAAATCAATAATATTGCTGGTATCCAAAAAAATAGATATAAAGAATTTTTATTCATAATTAATCAAAATAATTCCAGCTACAATAATCTTTTTTAATTTTGTTTAAATCAGATTTTTTAAAACCCTTGTCTAAAATAGCTTTATTGACACCAAAGTTTTGATTTTTAGTTTGTAATTCTAAATCAGCGAGATTTGGATCCCCAAAATTGATGTAACATTCAATTTTATTAGGTTTTTTTCTAACATCCTTAAAATGAAATCTTGTTTTTACAAGCAATTTGTAATTATTTAAATCAACACTTCTGGCTGTAAAATATCTTAAATCACCCAAACCTTTGCCTTGTTTTTCTAATTCATCCAGTTTTTTTAGTAATTCACTATTATCAGGTTTATTTTTTAATTCTTCTTTTAATGTAGCAATCTCTTTTAATGAGTTTAATTTTTCAGACTCTAATTCTTGTATTTTTTCACCAAAAGTTTCTTGCATATTTTTTTTCAAATCCTTTTGAATAATTTCTTGAGATTTTATTTTTGCATTTAAATCTGATATCTCTGTTTCAAGTTTTTCAATTTCTTCTGCTTTATTTTTAGAGTCTTCCTCTAATTCTTCATTTTTTTCAGTTAAATCAACATTATCTTTTAAATTTGACAAATTTTCTGAAGTTTTTTTAAAGTTACCACCTGCGATAGCTTGTTCCACTTTTTCTTCTATTACTTTTTCTTGAACACCAGCAACTCTCTTTAAAACATAATATCTATCTAATAAAGAATACGCCCAAGCTAATAAAACGGCCAATAAACCAATTGCAATTAATATTAAGGCCCAAGATTTAGCATTAATCCAAAAACTTCTAGCTCTTCTTAATTTACTTTGTTCATCTATATACTGATTAACCGGATGATAATCATTTTCACTGCCCTTAGTAATTCGTTCAGACACAATTATTTTTTACCTTTGTCTATATCTTTATCATTATAAATCATTGGTCCTTTTTTAATTACTTCAGGATCATCTGTTGGGAAAGGAACATGAACAAAAACTTTTTTCTCAATTTGTTTAGGAACTTCAATTTCTTTTTCAATAATCTTTTCTTGTATAATTGGTTTTTCAACAATTTTTTCTACAACTTTTTCTACTTCAATCTCTACTTTCTTTTCTACAATATTTGGCTTAAATAATAGTTTTGTCTTCTTTTTAATATATTTAGCTCTTCTAGATAATAAACGCACAAACCACCAAAAAAGCCCAATTCTTTTAAGTTTATTTTCATTTCTATCTCTATGCATTCTTGGATCTCTTAAATTAAGACTTGCAAAAGCTAACATGGTGCCAGTGATTGATACTATAAAACTTAAAACACCAAACCAAATCCAAAAAGCAAAGGTTAAAGACGCCTCTGGAATATCAGAATAAACCGATTTAGTGGAACCTTTTGCTTTAGCTAATTCTATTTTTTTATCATTAATAATTATTTGATCATTTAATATAGAAATTTGGTTATCAATGATCTCTAATTCTTTTGATGTTCTCTCAACACTAAATCTCCAGAATAGAAAAATATTAAATACTTTAGATGTTTCAAGTTTGTTAATTTCTCTTTCTTTTTTTAAATTTTCTTTTTCATAATCTATTATAAATATGTTTTTAAACCACGATGCCACTCTAATTACTTGGTTTTTTGGTCCCTCCTCGTCAATCTTTTTTACCAAACCATCTATTTCATCTTGAATACTTGTTATTTCTTCCAAATTTTCTCTATTTCTTTCTGCAATATTGTTTAAATCATCTGTGTAATTATCGATTAATTTTTGGATTTTATTTAAGTTATCTCTTAATGGTTTTAATTGTCTATTGGTTTGGTTATCTATTTGGTCCAGTTGGCTTTTATTATCGATTTGAGCCTTTTGTCTAGCACTAACCAATTTATCCGTATTGGAGTTTATTCTATTGGATAGACTTATGATTTCTGTATTATTGTTATCAATTTGATCTTGTATTAATTGGTTTGCAGCCCGATTCTTAACCCATCCGGACTCTTTAATTTGTTTAGAAAGCTCTAAGTTGTTATTCTGTAGATTTTCTCTGTTATTCTCATCTCTCTTAATTTGATTAGTTAAAGTTTCTATAACACCTGATTGATTAGAATTTGCTTCAATTTCTAATTTCTTTTGGGTTGATGAATTTTCAATTTTTTCTGCTTCTGAGCTTATTAATGTGTATTTTTTTTGTAAATCATCTATTTGTTTGTTTAAATTCTTTTCATCTATTTTAATTCTTTTTTCTAATATCTGATCTTCAAGTGTATCTTTTTTAATGAGTAATTTTCTAAAATCTTCAGTTCTTTGATTATTTATTCTTTCAAATCCGGCTACTACTGTCTCAAATGTAGATATATTAACTGCAATTAAAGCAATTAAAAAAATTGATCTAATCCAAAATGTTTGACTATAATATACTGCAGAAGCCAAAGGTATTTTCGTAAGTTCTATAATTCCAACCATAAAAAAGATTAAACCCATCATTAGGCTGTCAGCTGTAAAACCTATCAATCCGGAAGTAGTTACAATTTCGTCTGGATTTTTTTGAAACTTGATCATCATTAAAATTCCAATTAAACACCCAATTATTGCTAAAATAATTTCGACTGTCCAAGCTGCTCTTTTTAAAAATATACCTTGTTCTACAGTTTGTGATCTAGGATAAAACCTGTCAAATATTTCATCTAGGTTATGTTGCATTAATTATCCTTTAAATTTATTTTATCTTTAATTTTTTGAAAAATATTTCTTTTATCTTTGTCTCTTTCAAAAACATCAATAACATCGTTAATCATTTCTTTTTCTTTCTCATCAAAATGATGATCCGCTTTTGCAAATTTTATTAATGTTGCTACAATAAAATCTAGAAAATCTTCATGTTTTGGATCAACAAATTTTTTTATTCTTTCAGCGTGATATGTAATATTATTTTTATCCTTTGATGCCTTATCAATTATGTCTAAGACGGTTTCTTTCAATTTTTCATTATTTGTAGGAAATGTTTTTAAGATTTCATCTTTTTCATAACTAGAAAAGTTTCCATCAGCCATACATAATTTTGTGGAAAGTATAATTGTTCCAACTATGCAAATAGTTTGATCGCTCTCACCTCTAAATTCCTCTAAAATATCCATAAGCTATAAAAATAAAAGTTAAACAGATTTTTTAGTTAAGTGATAGCTATTAAAATATATTGATAAATCTAATTTTTTTTACGAAATTCCCAGGGAAACTCAAATTTCATTGACCATATTCCTAACTTATTTTTTTGCGCATATGCCTGGTCATATTTAAATTTGCCTTTTGAGTACTTTTCATAATCAAAAGCATAACCATTTCTTACCATCAATTTTGAAAGACTTAATCTTTTTAAAAAGCATTCACCTAAATTACGTTTGTATTGATCTTTTTTTTCATCAACTTTACAAAAAATATCATCTTTCTTTATATAATCTCTCAAAAATTCTGTGGATAATTTTCCACAGGATATTTTAGAATCTTCAATTAAACAGGTTTGTTCTTTTCCTCTATAATTACTTTCAGGAGCATCTATTCCAGAAAATCTTATTTTTTGATCATTAATTTTAATAGTATCACCGTCTATGACAGTTGCTTTTCCTGTTAAATAAAAATATTTTCTTTTTTCACTTTCTGGATAAAGAGTTTCATCTGAATATAAATTCCAATTTAAGTTTTCTTTGTTATATCTTAAAATTATTTCACTTTTAGTTAAATACGATGCTTCTTTTGCATTATCCTCTAAAATAAATTTTACTTCATTTTTTGTGTTTTTAATGATTTCAAAATAATAATCCCATGTATCAAATTCGTAGTGGACCCTATTATTATCAATATGAATTTTACCTTTTTTAAAATATTCTAAATAATTAAAATTTTTATCTTTACAATATTGACCTAAACTACTGTTTGTTTGACATATATTAAAATTATCTAACAAGTTAAGAGGGGTTATTTCTTTCGATTTAACATCCTTATAAGTTAAGAAAAAAAATATTAGTAGAATACTAATAACTAAAAAGAGGTTTTTTTTGTTTAAATACATTATTTAGAAAATAACCAATAAATATTAAAACAACAATCCCCATAGCCCAATTTGTAGCCATGATTGTGTAAAATATATCCTCATAATCACCACCCCTGATATTAATTACGTACCATAAGCTTAGAAAAGGAAATGCTGTTAATCTTAAAATACTTAAATAAAGACTATAAAGAGGTTTTTTAACTGCTTGAAATACCGCGGTGGTAATAAAGAATACTGGATAAATTGGTCCAATTAATGCTGCAATCTTTAAATAAATAGCTCCACTTACAACTGCTTCTTGATTATCGGTAAATAAAGAAACAAAAAATTCTGCACCAAAAAATATTATTATTCCAGCAATTGCCATGAAAGAAGAACCGAATAGTAAAGCTTTAGTGTAGAGTTCTCTAATTCTATCATAAGCTTTAGCTCCAAAATTTTGTCCACCAATAGAAAGAACCGCTGTATTCAACCCGATAACTGGTAGTAAAAAGACTTGCTCCACTCTTAATGCAGCACCATAACCAGCGGTAGCTAAATCACCAAACTGTCCAATAAAATATAAGATATTAAATATACCTACTCCAATAAATAACATACTAAACATGACGGGAACAGCTTGTGTGGTTAACGGTTTTAAATACTCAAACTTGGGAATGAAGCATTGCAATTTTAGATATTCTTTAATCTTACAATTATTTACTTTGTAAGCTAAGTAAATTGTTCCAATTAACTGTGAAATCACTGTTGCTATTGCTAGTCCAGCTATACCAAAACCAGGGATAAATCCATACCCCCATATAAAAAGAGGATTTAAAAAAATGTTAAGAAAAAAACTAAATATTAAAACGTTTCTATAACTTCTTGTATCACCTTGAGCATTTAAAGTTCCATTTAATGATATTTGTATCAATACAATAAAAGTTCCATAAAAAATGATATCTAAATACTCTCTTGTTAGATCTATACCAGCGGCATCGGATCCCATGACACCTAATAGATAATTTGAAGCGTTCAAACCAAATAATGTTACAAATATTGATACAGTTAAAGCAAAAATGAGAGATTGTGCAATATACATAGATGCAACTTTTACTTTTTTCTCACCTATTGAGTTACCAATTAAAGCATTTGTTGCAGCACCTAATCCAACACCAACAGCAATGATAGTAAAATAAATTGGAAATGATTTTGCTATAGCTCCTATGGCTTCTGCAGAAATTCTACCAGCAAACCAAGTATCAACTAAATTATAAAAGGTTTGAAACAATGAGCCAACACTTGCGGGTATAGTGACTTTTCTTAATAGAGTCCAAATAGGATCTTTAGTTAATTTTATTGATTTAGACAAAGTTATCCTTATTTAAATTCTTTTTGAAAAATATATTTTTTTCCAGATTGTTTTGCTTTGTATATCTGACTTTGTCTCATTCTAAAACGTGATTTTTGAGTTTCTGTCAATTTATCATGACAATTTGGGCAAGAAACTCCCTCTTCATACTTATTTGATCTTTTATCTTTTGAAGATATAGGCATTCTACATCCGCTACACATAGAAAAGGAACCTAACTTTAATCCATGTTTTAGACTAATTCTATTATCAAAAACAAAACACTCACCTTTCCATAAACTTTTATTTTTCTTAATCTTATTTAGATAGTTTAAAATTCCACCATTTAGTTGATAAATATTTTTAAATCCTTTCTTCTTTAAATAAACAGAAGTTTTTTCACAACGTATTCCTCCAGTACAAAACATTGCTACTGGTTTATTTTTCTGAAGTTTATTTAAATACTTAGGAAAATCTCTAAAATTAGTTACATTTGGATTTACTGATCTTTTAAAGGTTCCAACCTTATATTCAAAAGGTTTTCTGGTATCAATTATGTGAGTATCTTTATTCTTAATTAATTTATTCCAATCTTTTGGGTCTAAATGAGTTTTAATATCTCTTTCTTTCGAATTTATAGATAAATTCATTGGAACAATTTCTTTTTTAATCTTAACTTTTGGCTTATGAAAAGGCTGAAATTTAGATTTGGATTCATTGCTACTATCAAATTGTTTAAATGAAAATAAAGATTTCAGTTTTTTTGTAATTTTATCAATATCTTTAATATTACCAGAAATAGTGCCATTTAATCCTTCTTTAGCGATAATAATTGTTCCTCTTATATGATTTGAAATAAGAAACTTCTGTAAAAAATTTTTGTTTTTTTTTAAAAATTTAATCTTTGCAAATTTATAAAAGCCAACAACTTTAAACATTATAAAACTCTACAAACAGTCATTCCATCACCTAATGGAATAATGATTTGCTCTACTCTTTTATCTTCAGACACAAATTTATTAAATTCTCTGATATTTATAGTAAATTTATCATTATTTTTTTCATCAGCTACTTCACCATGCCACAAAACATTATCAATAATAATCAACCCACTTTTATTTAATAATTCTAAGGATTTTTCATAATATTCTTTATAATTCATTTTGTCAGCATCAATGAAGACCATATCAAATTTGTTATTTTTTAATTCTCTTAAGCTTTCAAGAGCAGGTTTAATTATTGTTTGAATTTTATGATCTTGTTTTGCTTTTTTAAAAAAATCACATGCAATTTTGTTTGTCTCCTCATTTTTATCAAGGGCAATTAGCTTCCCATCATCAGGTAAAGCGAGTGAAATTGTGAGGGCACTCAAACCAGTAAAAGTTCCTATTTCAAGAACATTTTTTATATTTGAAACTTTAATAATTAGATGAAGAAAATGACATTGAGTGGGATCAATCTGCATTCTTTTAATGTCACCTAAAGTTTTATTATAATTAATTATCTCTTTTTGAATTGGATGTAGATTTAATCCAAAATTATTTATATAATTTTGCAACTTTTCCGTAATATCAAGGTTTGCACCCATTCTACTGAAGTTTTTTCTTTAAAATCTCATTTATAAGTTGAGGGTTGGCTTTACCACCAGAAGCTTTCATTGCTTGACCAACAAAGAAACCAAATAATTTTTCCTTACCCTGTTTATACTCAATTGCTTTTTCTCTATTATCATTAATTATTTTATCGATTAAAGCCTCTATCGCTTTAGGATCACTTTGTTGCTTAAGTCCTTTTTCTTCAACTATTTTTTGAGGATCTTTATCCCCATCCAACATTAGTTCAAATATAGTCTTTGCTATTTTTCCTGAAATTGTTCCATTTTTTATTAAGTTAACTAGTATAGCTAAATTTTTTGCACTTACTGGACTTTGAGAAATTTCTAGGTTTTTATTATTTAAAACTGCAAATAATTCACCTGTAATCCAGTTAACTGCTAGTTTCATATCTTTGTTCTTACCCATCTTAGCTACAACCTCTTCAAAATACTTTGCTGTATCGATATCTGAGACTAAGATTGTTGCCTCATATGGTGACAACTTAAATTCATCAATAAATCTTTTCTTTTTATCGTCTGGCAATTCTGGAATATTATTTTTGAGCTCATTGATAAATTCATCAGAAATTTCCAGAGGCAATAAATCAGGATCTGGAAAATATCGATAATCATGAGCATCTTCTTTTGATCTCATTGATCTTGTTTCATTTTTTTTTGTATCAAATAATCGTGTCTCTTGATCGATTGATTTACCTTCTTCAATTAAATCAACCTGTCTATTTGCTTCATATTCAATGGCCATTTGCATAAATTTGATGGAATTAACATTTTTAATTTCACACCTTGTTCCAAATTCTTTTGAACCTTTTGCTCTGACAGAAACATTGACATCTGCTCTTAATGATCCTTCTTGCATATTTCCATCACAAGTACCTAAATACCGCATAATTGATCTTAATTTTTTAATATATGCACTTACTTCATCAGGAGATCTAAGATCTGGTTTACTTACAATTTCCATTAAAGCTACACCTGATCTATTGAGATCTACGAAAGTATTTTGAGGATCAAGATCATGAATACTTTTTCCTGCATCTTGTTCTAAATGTAACCTTTCAATACCAACTACTTTTTGTCCGTCAGGCATGTCTAAGATAACTTTGCCCTCACCTACTATAGGATCTTTAAATTGAGAAATTTGATATCCTTGAGGTAAGTCTGCATAAAAATAATTTTTTCTATCAAATACTGAACGTTTATTAATCTTTGCATTAAGGCCAATACCTGTTTTAATAGCTTGTTTAACACAAAATTCATTTATAACAGGTAGCATGCCTGGGAATGCAGCATCAACTAAACTTACTTGTGTATTTGGTTCAGCACCAAATTTAGTGGCTGAGGTAGAAAATAATTTTGACTCCGACAATACTTGAGCATGAACTTCTAAACCAATAACCACCTCGTATTGATTATCTTTTCGATTTATCAAATATTCTGAATTTTTTTTACTCATTTAATCCACCAATCAGTAACTTTGTTTTTAAAATTAATCTTTTCTTCCATGGCAAATGCAATATTTAATATGTTTTGTTCATCGAAAGCCTTGCCAATTATTTGTAAGCCTAACGGGTACCCTTTTGAGTCATGGCCGGCTGGAATTGAAATGCCAGGCAATCCTGCAAGATTAACTGGTACTGTAAATATATCATTAAGATACATCGAAACTGGATCATCTGTTTTTTCACCTATTTTAAAAGCTGAACTTGGTGTTGATGGAGTTAAAATTGCATCAACTTTTTTATAAGCATCATCAAAATCATTTTTAATTAACTTTCTAACTTTTTGAGCTTTTAAATAATACGCATCATAATAACCAGATGATAAAACATAAGTTCCAATCATAATTCTTCTTTGAACTTCAGCACCAAAACCTTCAGATCTAGTTTTTTCGTACATATCAATTAAGTTTTCACCTTTAGCTCTAAATCCATATTTCACACCGTCATATCTTGCTAAGTTAGAAGATGCTTCAGCAGGTGCAACAATATAATAAGTTGGTAAAGCATAACTTGTATGTGGGAGAGAAATATCAACTGTTTCAGCACCACAATCTTTGATATATTGAACTCCTTTTTGCCAAAGATCTTCAATCTCTTTTGGCATTCCATCAATTCTATATTCTTTTGGTATCCCAATTTTTTTTCCTTTTATGTTTTTGGTAAGCTCTTTACTGTATTGATTTCTTTTAAAATCTATTGAAGTAGAATCTTTTGTATCGTAAGTACTGATCACTTCTTGAAGCAATGCACAATCTTTAACATTTTGTGCCATTGGTCCTGCTTGATCTAATGATGATGCAAAAGCAACAATTCCATAACGTGAACAACTTCCATATGTAGGTTTTAAACCCACAATTCCTGTAAATGAAGCTGGTTGTCTAATTGATCCACCTGTATCGGTGCCGATCGTAATTGGTGTTAATTGTCCAGCAACTGCTGAAGCAGATCCACCCGATGAACCACCTGGTACTAAATTTTTATCTATAGGATTTTGTACATTTCCAAAAAAACTAGTCTCATTAGATGAACCCATTGCAAATTCATCACAATTTAATTTACCTAAAAGTATAGCACCTTCATTCCAAATATTTTGTGTTACTGTTGATTCATAAGTTGGAATAAAATTATTTAGAATTTTACTACCAGCAGTTGTTTTAACATCCTTTGTACAAAATAAATCTTTAACTGCCATTGGAATACCTGGCAATTTTAAATCTAAATTAGGTTTTTGATCAAATTTTTTTGCTTTATCCAAGGCTGATGTAAAATCATCAGTAATGTATGCATTCAATTCTTTTGACTTTTTAGATCTTTCTATAAAAGCTTTAGTTACTTCTGTTGAGGATAGTTTTTTATTTTTAATATTTTCAACTAATTCAGTTAAAGATTGTTTTGTTATATCTGACATTACTCTATCACCTTCGGTACCACAAAATAATCTTCATTATCTTGTGGGGAGTTTTTAACAATTTGTTCTCTGATATTCTTACTTTTAACTTCATCAGGTCTTAGTTTTAATGTTGTTTCAGCAACAGAGGTTAATGGTTCAACATTGTCTGTTTTTAATTCATTAAGTTTTTCTATAAAGTCAAAAATCGAATTTAAATCACCAGCTAATTTTTCAGCCCTTTTTTCTTCAACTGATATTCTTGATAATTTAGAGATATGTTTTATTGTTTTAAGATCTATACTCATATGATATTTAAATATGACGCAAACTATCACTTAAGTTTAGAATATACAATATGATCACTTTAGAAGAATTTAAAAAAAAAAACTCAGATAATTGTAGATTGATAGGTTTAGACCTTGGTTCTAAAAGAATCGGTGTGTCTATTTGTGATGAAAAACAATTAATTGCTACTCCTTTGAAAACAATAGATAGGAATTCTCTAACAGAATTAATTTCTGAACTTAAGGTTATAATTAATGAAAATGATATTAAAGGAATCATAATTGGAAATCCTTTAAATATGGATGGATCATCAGGTAGATCGGCACAATCTGTAAAGGACACCTCTCAAAAAATTGAGGAAAATTTAAATATCCCTGTTTGCTTATGGGATGAAAGGTTATCAACAGTTGGCGCTTTTAACTTATCTAGTCAATTAGATATTAATGTGAGCAAAAGAGAAAAAAAAATCGATGAAAATGCTGCTGCTTTCATATTGCAAGGAGCAATAGATTTTTTAAATAATTAATACTTGCTATTATAGTCGTTTATAGTTATAGAGTTGGTTTTAATGGCAATCAAAACTAATAAAGCTATTAAAATTTCTCAAAAACATCTGTTAGGTATCCAAGATTTATCAATTAATGATGTTAATTTGATACTTGATGAAGCACAGACATTTATAAAAGTTAATCAAAGCAAAAATAAAAAAGTTGATGTTTTAAGTGGGAAGACACAAATTAATTTATTCTTTGAGCCTTCCACTAGAACTCAGAGTTCATTTGAATTAGCTGGTAAAAGACTTGGTGCAGACGTTATGTCTATGAACATTAGTAACTCTGCAATTAAAAAAGGTGAAACATTAATTGATACAGCCATGACTTTAAATGCGATGCATCCAGATATAATTGTAGTTAGACATCAAGACTCTGGTGCTTGTAACTTACTTTCACAAAAAGTAAATTGTGCAGTGTTAAATGCTGGTGATGGAAGAAGAGAACACCCTACTCAAGCTCTTTTAGATGCTTTAACAATTAAAACTCGAAAAAATAAAATTGAAGGTTTAAAAATTGCAATATGTGGTGACATACTTCATTCAAGAGTAGCAAGGTCAAATATATATTTACTCAACATGTTAGGAGCAGAGGTAAATATTGTTGCTCCAACGAATTTAATGCCAAAGGAAATTGAGAAATTTGGTGTTAATACTTTCACTGACATGAAAAAAGGTTTGAAGGATTGTGATATTGTCATGATGTTAAGATTACAGAACGAAAGAATGACAAGTTCATATCTTTCATCGAATAGGGAATATTATGAATATTATGGATTAACTACTGATAAATTAGGACATGCTAAATCTGACGCATTAATTATGCACCCAGGACCAATGAATAGAGGAATAGAAATAGATACAATCTTAGCTGATGATATTAATAAGAGCGTAATTAAAGAACAAGTTGAACTAGGTGTGGCTGTAAGAATGGCTTGCTTAAAGATATTTTGTACATAAATGAAAAAGCAATATTTTATAAATGCTAATATAATCGACCCTCATAATTCAATTAATGAAACTGGAGGTTTGATCATAAGTGAAGATGGTAAAATCGAAGCTATAGGAAAAAAAGTTAATACTAACAATTTACCAAGTAGAGAAAAACCAATTGACTTAAAAGGAAAGTATATTTTTCCAGGCTTGGTAGATATGCGGGTTTTTGTTGGTGAACCAGGATATGAATATAAAGAAAATTTTAGAACCTTAAGCAATGCAGCATTATCTGGTGGAGTAACATCCGTGGTTACTATGCCAAATACAAATCCAATTATAGATAATGTATCTATAGTCGACTTTTTAAAAAGAAGAGGAAGGGATAAGTCAAAAATAAATATTTTTCCTTGCGCTTCTCTTACTAAAAATATTGAAGGTACCAACATGACAGAGTTTGGTCTTTTACAAAGTAAAGGTATAATTGCTTTCACCGATGGAATAAAAACAATTCAAAATCCTAGATTAATGTCAAGAATAATGAACTCAGCTAAAGATTTAGGTTGTTTGATAATGCAACATGCTGAGGACTTTGAGCTTGCGAAGAATGGTATGATAAATTCTGGAATAATTGCTTCTAAATTAGGATTGTCAGGCATACCAGAAATAGCAGAGAGAATTTTAATAGAGCGAGATTTAACATTACTAGAAAAAGTTAAATGTAGATATCACATATCTCAATTATCTTCGCATAAATCGGTTGAAATTATAAAATATAGAAAAGAAATTGTTAAATTTACCTCAGGGGTTTCGATTAATAACTTGTCCTTGAATGAAAATGACATTGGAGATTTTAGAACTTTTTTAAAGTTATCTCCCCCATTAAGAAGAGAGGAAGATAGATTGGCTCTAGTGCAAGGATTAAAAGATGGCTTGATTGATGTAATTGTTTCAGATCATAAGCCTGAGGATGAAGAGTCGAAAAGATTAACTTTTGCTCAAGCTGCTACTGGTGCTTCTGGTATTGAAACACTCTTATCTTTAAGTTTAGAGTTATACCACAACGGATCTCTCAAACTTGAGACTATTATTAGAGCTCTAACATCTAATCCTGCAAAAATACTTAAAATAAACAAAGGAAATCTCTCTATAGGAAATGATGCTGACTTATGTATAGTTGATATTGATAAACCATGGATTGTAAAAAAAGAAAAATTAATCTCAAAATCAAAAAATACCTCAATAGAGGATAAAAAACTTCAAGGAAAAGTTATAAATACCTTTGTAAAAGGAAAAGAATTATTTAAGCTATAAAATGGATATTTTTTTGATAGGTATAATTTCTTACCTTATGGGTTCCGTACCATTTGGTTTTATACTAACGAAAATCTTTTTAAAAAAAGATATTAGAGAAATTGGTTCAGGTAACATTGGAGCCACAAATGCTCTGAGAACTGGGAATAAAACAATAGGTTACTCAACATTGGTGCTTGATATTTTAAAGGCTGTAGCCCCTGTCATTTATGTGAAAATTTTTTATCAAGATTTTTTATATATTTCCTCTCTGTGTGCTTTTTTAGGTCATGTTTTTCCAATTTGGTTAAAGTTTAAAGGTGGAAAAGGTGTTGCAACTTATGTTGGAATTTTATTTGCTATAAATATTTATTTTGGAATTATCTTTACTATTTCTTGGTTTATAACTTTTTTCATTTCTAAGTATTCTTCATTATCATCAATTGTAGGTGCTGCCGCAATACCAATATATTTATTAATTTTAACTCAATTTGATCAGGTAATTTTTTTTACAATTATGTTTGTCTTGATATTTTTTACCCATAGAGAAAATATTAAAAGATTGAAAAATAAAGAGGAAACAAAGACAAAAATTTATTAAATTGACTATCTAAGTGATTTGAGTAGTTTGTAACTTATGAATTTGGTCATTGTAGAAAGTCCTGCTAAAGCTAAGACAATAAATAAATATTTGGGCGATAATTATAAAGTTTTAGCAAGTTATGGTCATATTAGGGACTTACCTTCTAAAAATGGTTCAGTTGATCCAGACCAAGATTTCAAAATGGAGTGGGAGGTTGATAGTTTTTCAAAAAAATATCTTAAAGAAATAACTGATGCAGCAAAAGACTCATCTAAAATTATACTAGCTACCGATCCTGATCGTGAAGGTGAAGCTATTGCCTGGCATGTAAAAGAATATTTAAATGAAAAAAAACTTTTAAAAGATAAAGAAATTGAAAGAGTTGTATTTAATGAGATAACCAAAAAAGCAGTCATACAGGGAATTGAAAATCCAAGACAAATTGAACCTCATCTAGTTGATGCTTATATGGCTAGAAGAGCTTTAGATTACTTGGTTGGTTTTAATATTTCACCAATACTTTGGACAAAATTGCCCGGCTCAAAATCAGCAGGAAGAGTTCAGTCTGTTGCTTTAAAATTAATTACCGAGCGAGAACATGAGATTGAGTCATTTAAACCTGAGGAATTTTGGACTTTAAACATTAAATTTACAGATAAAAACAATCAAAAAATTACCGCAAGTATTAGTCAATTAGATAATAATAGAATTGAAAAATTTTCATTTAGAAATAAAGAAGAAATAAACAAAGCTATAGAAAGTTTAAATAAAAAAAAATTTAGTATTACAGATATTTCAAGTAAAGTTGTTAATCGAAATCCATCTGGACCATTTACTACATCTACTCTCCAACAAACTGCCTCAAGTAGATTGGGTTTTGGTGCATCTAGAACAATGCAAATTGCACAAAAGCTTTATCAGGGTATTGAGATAGAAGGTGAAACTATTGGCTTAATTACTTATATGAGAACAGATGGAACTAATTTATCTAAAGATGCTGTGTCAGCTTTTAGAGATTATATCCAAAAAGAAATTGGTAACGAATACTTGCCTAATGATGCTCTAAATTATTCTGGAAAAAAAGCTAAAAATGCTCAAGAGGCACATGAAGCAATTAGGCCTACAGATATAATTAGAACACCTCAAAATATTAAGAAATATCTAAGCACAGATCAAAGTAAACTGTATGATCTTATTTGGAGTAGAGCTTTATCTTCTCAAATGGAGACTGCTAAGTTTGATAGAAACACAATTACAATAACTTCAAATAATAACGATACTATTTGTAAAGCTAGTGGATCAGTTCTCAAGTTTGATGGATTTTTGAAAATTTATAACAATCAAAGTAAAGATGATGACGAAAATATTTTACCAACTGTATCTAAAGGACCAATTAACATTGAGGAATTATTAGATGAACAACATTATACACAACCTCCACCAAGATATTCCGAGGCTAGTTTAGTAAAAAAATTAGAGGAACTCGGTATTGGAAGACCATCTACTTATGCAAGTATAATTTCTACTATCGCTAATAGAGGATATGCAGAAATAGTAAATAAAAGATTTTTTCCTACTGACAGAGGCAAATTAATCTCTGCTTTTTTGGAAAAATTATTTTCAAAGTATGTAGATTATAATTTTACAGCAGGATTAGAGGATCAACTAGACGAGATTACATCGGGTAAAGAAAGCTGGATAAAAGTTTTAGAGCTTTTCTGGAAAGACTTTAATAATAATGTATCAGAAGTAAAAGAAATAAGGACTAGAGAAGTTTTAGATATGCTTAATGATAGTTTAGGAGATTTAGTATTTAATAAGAATAAAGAGGGAAAAGTTGACAGAAATTGTAAATTATATAATGAAAGTTGTAAAAATCCTGACGGAGGCACCTTAAGTCTGAAAAATAGTTTTAGAGGTGGTGCTTTCATAGGATGTTCAAATTACCCTGAATGTAAGTTTACCCGACCATTATCTAAAGCAAAAGCAGCAGCTCAGGCACAGCTAGCTGAACCAAAATTGATTGGAAAACATGAAAATGGTAATGATATATATTTAAAAAATGGAAGATTTGGCCCATATCTTCAATATGAAAAAATTCAAACAGAAGAAGAAATTGAAAAAACTACTAAAAAAAAGAAAAAAACTAAAAAATCTAAATCGGATGTTAATGATCTTTTAAAAAATATTTCTATACCTAAAGGTCTAGCATTAGATAGTATTGATTTGAAAAAAGCAAAATTTTTATGTTCATTACCAAAATCTTTAGGAATAAATCCTGATAATCAAAAAGAAATAACATTAAATACAGGAAGATTTGGTCCTTATCTAAAATGTGAAAATAAATCAGCGAGAATTGAAAATGTTGATGAAATATTTTCTATAGGCTTAAATAGAGCTATTACAATGATAGCTGAGGCTAAACCAGGAAGAATGTCATCATCAATAATTAAAGATTTGGGTCAACATCCAGAGGATAAAAAACCAGTTAGAATTATGAAAGGTCAGTATGGACCTTATATAAAATATAAATCATTGAATGCAACAATACCAGAAGAAAAAGATCCAGCAGAATTAACTATGGAAGATGCTTTAATATTGATTGAGAAAAGAAGAGAATACGATAAAAATAAAAAAAAGAAAAAAAATGAGTAAAAAAATTATATTATTAATATTGTTTTTATTATCAAAGTCTAGTCAGATTGTATTTGCAAGTGTTTCAGATTGTAGTGAATTTAAAAAGTTTTCTAGTGAATATTTTAAATGTAAAGCAAATTTGATAAAAGAAAAAGCTATCTCAACAAGTAAAGATATCATTAAAGATACTAAAGATTATCAAAATCAAGAATGGTCAAAAGAAAAAGAAAAAATTCTTAAAACAAAAGAAAAAATTTTAGATCAATGAATTTTGAAGAAAATATAAAAAAGTTAAATATCAAATTACCACAAGCTAAAGCACCGGTAGGGAATTATGTAGCAACAAAAATATCAGGTAAAATGTTATTTATATCTGGTCAAATTTCAATTAGTGAAAATGGTGAACTGATTAAAGGTAAAGTTGGTCAAGATTTAGATTTGTATGATGGTTATAATGCTGCGAAAAGATGTGCGTTAAGTATAATCTCACAAGTTAAGAAAGCTTGTGAAAATGATTTGTCGAAAATAAAATCTTGTATAAAATTAACTGGATTTGTTAATTCCTCAGATGATTTTATCGATCAACCAAAAGTTATTAATGGAGCGTCTGATTTAATAGTATCTGTATTTGGAGATTCGGGAATGCACACAAGAGCTGCTGTAAGCACAAATAGTTTACCATTAGGCGTAGCTGTTGAAGTTGACGCTATTTTTGAACTCAAATAATTTATCTCCCTATACCAAAGTATTTTATTTTGTTTTTTTTCATCTTATCTGGTGAATAAATATTTCTTAAATCGTAAATAATAAAATTATTTTTTTTTACAAGTTTTTTAAAATTCAAAATTTTAAATTCATTCCATTCAGTATGTAAAATTATTAAATCAGATTTAAAACACGAAGAAGAAATTTTTTTATAGAATTTAACATTTTTAAGATTTTGAAATTCTTTTTTTTCACCTGATGGATCGTAATATCTTATTTTACAACCTTTTTTATTTAAATAATTTATCATTGAAATACTAGATGCTTCACGCATATCATCAGTATTTGGTTTAAAAGTTACACCTAAAAAAGTTATAATTTTATTTTTATATTTATTTTCTAAAATTAAATCAATTTTTTTTGTTAAATATAATTTTCTTTTATCATTTGAATTCACGACAGTTTTTACTATTGATAAATCTGTATTAAATTTATTAGCTGTATCAATAAGTGCTTTGGTATCTTTTGGAAAACATGATCCACCATAAGATGGGCCCGCTCTTAGGAATCTGCCCCCTATTCTTTGATCTAAGCCCATTCCAAATGATATATCTTTAATATCTACATTTGTTTTTTCACTTAAATTGGCAAGCTCATTTATAAAAGAAATTTTTGTTGCTAAAAAAGCATTAGATGCATATTTAATCATTTCAGCTCCCCTCCTAGAAGTTCTGAAATATCTGCTTGATTTTTTAATTATTGGTAAATAAAGAGATTTTAAAATTTTATTTGCTTTGTTACTTTCTGTGCCAATTATAACTCGATCAGGATAAATAAAATCTCTTATCGCTTCACCTTCTCGTAAAAATTCAGGATTAGAAACTATATCTACTAATTTTTTTTTTTTTAGACTTTTTAATATTGTTTCAATCTTATCACCGGTTGTTACTGGAACTGTTGATTTTGTAATAATAATCTTATATTTCTTAATGAATTTTTTAAGTTCCTTTGCCACTGAAAAAACATATCTTAAATCAGCTGAGTTTTTATTTTTTTTTGTAGGCGTTCCTACACATATAAAAATAATATCTGATTTTAATACAGCTGATTTCAAATCAGTTGTAAAAATTAATCTGTTTTTTTTATGATTTCTCTTCAATATTTCTTCTAATCCTGGTTCATAAATAGGAACTTTACCATCATTCAATAAATCTATTTTTTTTTTATCTTTATCTACACAATAAACAACATTTCCAATATCAGAGAAACAAACGCCACTTACCAAACCAACATACCCAGTGCCAATCATACATAATTTCATAATTTTGAAATCTCCATTGATGATTTAATGTAACCATCCATAGTTCCACAATCTAAATACTTACCAGAAAAGCTATGAGCAATAAATTTTTCTTTTTTTTTAATTAAAGATCTTATAGCATCTGTAATATGCAGCTCTTGTCCTTTACCAGGTTCGATTTTTAATAATTCACTAAAGATTTTTTTTGGTAATATATACCTTCCAATAACTGCTTTGTTAGACGGAGCTTCACTAATTGAAGGTTTTTCAACCACATCCTCAATTAAATGATTAAACTTACTAAATTTTTTTTTTAATTTAAATATTCCCCATCTAGATACAGTTTTCTTTTTTACATTCATACTTGCCATAACAGATGCGTTAAATTTATTATGTATTTTAATCATAGATTTTGAACAATTTTTTTTAATTATCAGATCATCAGGTAATAGCATTAAAAAAAAATCATCTTTAATAAATTTTCTAGTTTTTAAAACAGCATCTCCAGTGCCACTTGGTTTATTTTGATAAACAAATTTTATCATTTTTTTATATCTTAATATTTTTCTATATTCTTTAATCACACGTTTATCATTTTTTTTTTGAATGATTCTTTGATAAAATTTATCATTGTAAAAATATTTTTTGATCATTTCTTTTTTTTTTGAAATAATAAAAATTATTTCTTTAATTCCTGCCTCTTTGCATTCTTCTAAAATATATTCAATCCCAGGTTTTCCATTTATTGGTAGTAATTCTTTTGCAAAAACACTTGTAAGTGGCAATAATCTTGTACCAAGACCAGCTAAAGGAATAATTGCTTGTTTAATCATTTAAATGTTTTACTTATTAAATCGTTTTTTACAAATGAAAATTTTAACAAAAAATAATGAGTTAAATAAGGCATTAAACAATGTTTCAAATTTAGGCTTTGTACCCACAATGGGTGGATTGCATAAAGGTCATATATCACTTATAAAAAAATCAAAAAAAAAATGTACTAAGACCTTAGTCAGCATATTCGTGAATCCTAAACAATTTAATAGTAAAAAAGATTATAAAAAATACCCCAGAAATAATAAAAAGGATCTATTTTTGTTAAAAAAATTGAATGTTGATTATGTATATCTTCCTAAAATTAGTGATGTCTATAATTCAAAAAAAAAGCGTAAAATAAAACTTGATAAAAAAGATTTAATTTTATGTGCAAAATTTAGAAAAGGTCATTTCGAGGGAGTTATTGATGTAATGGATCGTCTAATAAATCTTATTAAACCCAAACAAATATTCATGGGCGAAAAGGACTTTCAGCAAATATATTTAGTAAAAAAATATATTAAAATTAAAAATAATACAAAAATAATTTCTTGTAAGACAATTAGAAGTAATAAACTATTGGCTTTTTCTTCAAGAAATTTTCTTTTAAAAAAGAAAGATTTAATAAAAGC
>CACFYB010000003.1 GCA_902570425.1 uncultured Pelagibacteraceae bacterium | reverse complement strand
TCAATACTATTCTAGAAGGCTATTCACTAAGCACAAAAGAAATTAATGAAATAAAAAGCAAATTATCTAAAAAAATAAATCTTAACAAGTTGAATACAAGTCATAAAATTGAGTTTACTATCGATCAATCTACTAATCTTATCAGAGAGTTTATATTTCAAATTTCTAATACAGAAAAGATTTATCTAAACAGAAATTATGAGACTGATGAATTTAATCAAAAAATTTTAGTAACAAGATTAAATAAAGACATAGTTTATAGAGAAAATGTAATTTTACAAAGTCTTTACAAATCAGCTGTCAAAGAGGAAATACCAATTAATACTATTATTGAGTTTGCAAGAATTTATGGTTTTCAAGTAGATTTCCAAAGAGATATAAGAAAAAAAGATAGTTTTCAAATTATGTATGAAGTTTTTGTTAATGATGATGGAAAATTAATTGAAACTGGAGAAATTCTTTATGCAAATTTAAAATTGAGTGGTCAAAGTTTTCCACTTTACTTTTTTGATAAAAAAGGGAGTGAAGGACATTTTGACAAAAATGGAAAAAGTGTACAAAAAGCTTTAATGAAAACTCCTATAAATGGTGCTAGACTTTCCTCTTCATTTGGTATGAGAAAACATCCAATAGATGGATTCAACAAGATGCATAGAGGAACAGATTTTGCCGCACCAATGGGTACACCTATAATGGCCTCTGGTAATGGAGTAATTAAAAAAGCTGGATGGTGTGGGGGTGGTGGCAATTGTATAGTTATTAAACACAACTCAACTTACCAAACTGTATATGCTCATATGTCTAAGTTTGCAAATGGTATGAGGAGTGGTGTCAGAGTAAAACAAGGTCAAGTAATTGGTTTTGTTGGATCCACTGGAAAATCTACAGGGCCCCATTTACATTATGAGGTTATCATGAATGGAAAAAGAATAAATTCACAAACTCTTAAATTGCCTTCAGGTAAAGTTTTAAAAGGAGAAGATAGAAAAATATTTGAAACAAAAAAAATAAAATTAGATGTATTGAAATCAGAAAAAATTATTGGTCTTAACTAACTTAAAAGGCTAAATTATTTTAAATTGTTTTCTTTGTTATCAACTATTAAATCTGATTTTTTATCCTTTTCAGAAGAATTATTTTTATCTAAATTATTTATTTCTACTAACTTAGTTTTTTTTAATACATCTTGTTCATTCATAATTCTTGTGAAATGATCTGCGTGTTGAAAATAATTTTCAGATAAAATTTTATCTCCACTTGAAAGAGCTTCTCTTGCTAGATTGTTGTATTTTTCAATTAGTTTCGGAGCATTGTGGTTATTTCTTCCTGGAATCTTTCTTTGAAAATTTTCATTGTTGGAAAAGTTAGAATTAAACTTAGGTCTATCTATATTTGACTTAAAGTTTCTCTCTGATCTTCTAAAATTATTTCTTCTTCCATTATTATTTCTAAATGTTACCATAATTGAAAATCTATTACATTTTTGTGCTAACTATACATCGATCGTTTTTAGCGTAATCTTTAAGTATCTTATTGATATAAAATTTTTTGTCATTTAAAATTTTCTTAACTTTTTCTCTTTGATCATATGCAATTTCTAAAACTAACTTACCATTTTTTTTTAAAAGTTCAGACGATTTATTAACAACTTTTCTTATTTCTGATAAACCGTCAATTCCGCCATATAGAGCAATTTTAGGCTCAAAATCTAATATACCTTTTTCCAGACAATCATAACTGAATTTGTTGATGTATGGTGGATTAGATACAATCAAATCATATTTGCCATAATTAAAATTGTCAACATCTGATTTAAAAAATCTAACCCTATTTGTTAAATTAAGTTTATTACTGTTAACTTTGCTAATTTTTAAGCATTTTTTACTCATATCAATACCTACGCCATAAAAACCTTTCTTTTCACGCAAAATAGATAGAATTATACATCCTGAGCCAATACCAATATCTAAAAGTTTTAGACTAGTTTTATTTTTTGTTAATTCTAAAATCACCTCAACAATAAGTTCTGTATCTGGTCTTGGAATAAGAACATTCTTATCAACATCAAATTCAAATTTCCAAAATTCTTTTTTACCAAATATATATGCTATAGGTTTACCAGTTTGTCTTTCTTTTATCAAATCATTAAAACGATTTAAATCATCATTTGATAATACTTTATTTAAGTTTAAAAAAATATAACTTCTTTCTTTATTTAAAACTTTAGATAAAATTATTTCACTATCTAATCTAAAAGAAGATATATTATTATTCTGTAAAATTTTACTTCCTTTATTGATGGCTGATTGAATATTCATAGTTTTAAATTTGACTTAGACTTTCTTCTTGGGCCTGCAAGGTAAGGGACTCTATCATTTCATCGAAAGCTTCTCCCTCTAAAAATTCACTTAATTTATGTAAAGTTAAATTTATTCTATGATCTGTAACTCTTCCTTGTGGAAAATTATAAGTCCTTATTCTTTCAGACCTATCTCCAGTGCCAATTTTGCTTTTACGATCTTTTGATCTTTCCTTTTCAATTCTAGATCTCTCTAATTCATAAAGTCTTGCTCTTAAAATTTTCATTCCTTTTGCTTTGTTTTTATGTTGAGATTTTTCATCTTGTTGAGATACAGAAAGACCAGTTGGAATATGTGTAATTCTGACTGCACTATCTGTAGTGTTAACCGATTGTCCTCCCGGTCCACCTGCTCTAAAAACGTCAATCCTTAAATCTGAATCATTTATCTTAAGGTCAACCTCTTCAACTTCGGGTAAAACTGCAACTGTTGCTGCTGAGGTATGAACTCTTCCTTGAGTTTCTGTATCAGGTACTCTCTGGACTCTATGAACTCCACTTTCATATTTTAAAGCTGAATAAATATTTGAACCTTTAATAGATGCTATAACTTCTTTTAGACCACCAGCATCACTTCTTGAAATTGAAATTAATTCTAGTGACCATTTTTTTTTACTACTTACTTTTTCATACATTTTAAAAAGATCGGCAGCAAATAAACTGGCTTCTAAACCTCCAGTCCCTGCTCTGATTTCAATTATTGCATTTTTTTTATCAGCTTCATCTTTTGGTAATAGAAATAACTTTAATTTTTTTTCATTCTTTTCGTGATTAAGTTTAAGTTCAATTAATTCATTCTCTGCCAACTTTTTAATTTCATCATCGCTACTTTGATCAACTAGTATTTTTTCTAATTCTTTTTTATCTTTTTCAAATGAAATATATCTTTTTGCATCATCAACAATTTCATTTAAATCTGAATATTCTTTAGATTTCTCCGCAAATTTTTTTTTATCTATTGCTCCAGATGACAAATCTTTTTCTAATATTGAGTGTTTGTTGATTAATTCTTCGATTGTTTTTTCAGGGATCATCTTTTAGTTGTTTCTAATTCTAAAACTTTTTTTTCTACCTCATCAACTACTCTCGTGATCATCTCCTCTGTTAAAACTTTTTCTTTTTGAATTCCTGATAAGTAAAGCATATTGTTTCCTTTCTGCCCACCAGTTATACCTACATCTGTCATGGCAGCTTCACCAGGGCCATTAACCACACAGCCAATAACCGATAAAGTAATGGGAGTTTTGATATGGGCAAGTTTTTGCTCTAGAATTTTTACAGTTTCTATTACCTGAAATCCCTGTCTCGCACATGATGGACAAGAAATGATCCTAACACCTCTATTTCTTAAGTTAAGAGATTTTAGTATTTCATTTCCAATTTTAACCTCCTCAATAGGGTTATCAGATAAAGATATTCTTATAGTGTCTCCAATACCATCCAGTAATAAAGCACCTAATCCTATAGAAGATTTTACACTACCTGGTAAAAAACTCCCTGCTTCCGTGATACCTAAATGTAAAGGATATTCTACCACTTGTGAAAGTTGCTTATATGCTGCAATAGACAAAAATACATCTGAAGATTTTACACTTACTTTTAAATTGAAAAAATCTTCATCTTCTAAAATTTTAATATTTCTTTGTGCACTTTCAACTAAAGCTTCTGGGCAAGGCTCTTTATACTTTTCCAAAATATCTTTTTCTAGTGACCCAGCGTTTACACCAACTCTGATTGAACAATTATTATTTTTTGCTGATTTTTCATCTGGACAGGAAACTCTTACTATATCAGCACCCTCAGCATGAATTTCATTTATTTGTTTTATAGTGTCCTTAATATTTGTTGTAAGGGTATTCGTCATTGATTGAACTGATATAGGATTATCTCCACCAACTTTTACATCACCAACACTTATGACTTTTGTTTTCCTTCTTTTTATATCTCTAAATGGTCTAATACTCATTTCTTAATCATCTAATTTAAATTCCCTGTGTAAGGCAATTAAAGCTTTTTTTGTATTTTTTTTATCAATTAAAACAGAAATTTTTATTTCTGATGTGGAAATTACTTGTATATTAATTTTATTTTTTGCCAATGTTTGAAACATTCTAAAAGTTACTCCTGGTGTTGTAATCATTCCAACACCAATTATTGAAATTTTAGAGACATTTTTTTTTAGTAATAATTTTCTAAATTTAATATCTTTGTTGGCTTTGACAATCTTTTTTGTTTTATTCAAATCC
Organism: uncultured Pelagibacteraceae bacterium; assembly: GCA_902570425.1. Classification (GTDB taxonomy): domain Bacteria; phylum Pseudomonadota; class Alphaproteobacteria; order Pelagibacterales; family Pelagibacteraceae; genus Pelagibacter. Next base: position 146,477 of record CACFYB010000003.1, on the reverse strand, counting down.
TCTGTCTTTATTGTAAAAGTAAGATCTGTTTCCTTTCCATTTGCTGATATATTTTGCACAACCATGTCTACGTTGATTGAATTTTTTGATAATGGTTTAAAAATAGATGCTGCAACACCAGGTTTATCTTTGACACCAATCAAAGATACTTTTGAGTCATTCTGTGTCGACGATATACCAGTGATAATCTTGTTATTAATTATATTTTTTCTCTTTGTAATTAATGTGCCAGGTTTTTTAATGAATGAAGATTTTACCTCTATATTAATCCTGTTTAATCTAGCATCTTGGATAGACACTGGTTGCATAACTTTTGCTCCTAATGAGGCCATTTCCAGCATTTCTTCATAGGATATTTCTTTAATTTTCCTTGCTCTACTCAGCTTATTTGGATCTGTTGTATAAACACCCTCAACATCAGTATAAATTATACATCTTTGAGCTTTTAAAAATTTTGCTAGTAATATGGCACTGGCATCTGATCCTCCACGACCAATGGTAGATACCCTTTCGTTCTCATTGATCCCTTGAAATCCTGTTATTATTGGAACACCACCTTTTTTTAAGTAATTAAAAATTTTTTTCTTATTGATGTCGTATATTCTTGAGTTCTTATGTATTCCTTGAGTTAATATTGGAATTTGCCATGCTAACCATGATCTTGCATTATAACCTAAATGAATTAATCTGCCTGCAATCAAAGAACATGCGATTTGTTCACCTGAAGAAACCAATACGTCATATTCAGCATCAGAAAAGTTTCCACTAATTGCCTCAGATTTTTTTATAAGCTCATTTGTCACACCACTCATTGCAGATGAAACAACTATCACACTAAATTTTTTCCTTTTATATCCTGCAATTATATCAGCAACTATTTTAATTTTGCTAATTGTGCCAACTGACGTTCCACCGAATTTTAATACTACAATTTTCATGATAAATTTTATTTAAAATTAAATATATTGATAAAATACATGTTGAATATAAAGTCAACTTACAAATGAAAACTAGCACAATTAATAAAAAAGAAATAGATAAATTTACCAAAATAGCTGAGGAATGGTGGGATCCAAATGGAAAATTTAAACCATTACATAATTTTAATCCTATTAGGATTTCATATATCAAAAAAAACTTAATAAAAAGCTTTAAGATTAATAATACTACAAATCCTCTTAAAAAATTAAGGATTTTAGATATAGGTTGTGGTGGCGGTTTATTATCAGAACCAATGTGCAGATTAGGCGCTGAGGTTGTTGGCATTGATGCCTCATCAAAAAATATTAGTGTTGCAAAATTACATGCCAAAAAAAATAATTTAAAAATCAAATATTTTAATACTTCACCGGAGCACTTTAAAAGTCCTAATAAATTTGATGTGATACTTAATATGGAAATAATTGAGCATGTTGAGAATGTAAATTATTTTTTAATGTCATGTGCGAAACTATTAAAAAAAGATGGTATAATGTTTATTGCAACTTTGAATAAAACTCTAAAATCATATATTTTTGCAATAGTTGGTGCGGAGTATATTTTGAGATGGTTGCCAATAGGCACTCATGAATGGGAAAAATTTGTTAAGCCAGAAGACCTTATTAAAATTTCAGAAAAAAATAATCTTAAGCTTGAAAGTTTAGATGGAGTAAAGTTTAATTTGATCTCAAATCAATGGAATTTGAGTTCTGATAAATCGATAAATTATATTGCGAGATTTAGAAAAAACTAATTTTTATTATCTTCAATCCATGGAATCATTTCAGTCTCAATTCCTTCCTCTTTTAATTCTTTAATTTCTTGTTTAGAAGCTGTGCCAAAGATCCCTTTTTCTTTTTTTTTGGTCTTGTAATGAATAGATCTTGCCTCATAAGCAAAATTTTTACCTACATATTCAAAATTATTTTTTATAAACTTTTGGTAATTTTTTATTATCTTACTCATCTCTTTGAATTTTTTTAGATCCTGATGATATTTAGAATTAGGCTTTTTATTTAATAATTTAGGAGCCATTAAAGTTTTATCAACTTGTATAGAATTACAATTTATGCAATTTAATAATTTCTTCTTTTTTAACTTTTCATATTCTTGCGAAGAAGCAAACCAACTATCAAAAGTATTGTTACATTTTTTACAAAATAATTTATATTTAATCATATTCTGGATGTAATAATAATTTTGTTAAATTCAATATTTTCTATGACCTATAATCTGCATTTATATCAATATATTTTTTGGTAAAATCCATTGTAAAAGCTGTAAAGTTTTTTGAACCACAAGATGCATCTATATGAATCTCAATTGTATCATTTCTCATATAATCTGAAGCAAATGCCTCATCGTAATTTGAACTTATTTTTCCATTTTGAATTATACTTAGATCTCCTAATCTGATAGAAATTTTTTCTAAGTTTATTGGAACTCCAGCTTTTCCTATCGCCATAATAATTCTTCCCCAATTTGGGTCTTCACCAGCTATTGCGGTCTTAACTAATGGTGAGTTCCCTATGGAAAAAGCAATCTTCTTAGCGTCGTGATCACTCTTACAATTTCTCACATTAATAATAACAAATTTTGATGCACCCTCTCCATCAGAGACGACTCTTTTTGCAAGATTTAATAAAACTTTATTCAATGCTTCATCGAATTTTTTCAATTTTTCATCATGAAAATTATTAATTTTTGAATGTTTTGCTTTACCAGTTGCAAAAATAGTAACCATGTCATTAGTGCTTGTATCCCCATCACAAGTAATTGCATTAAAAGTTGTTGTAATATTTTTTTTTAAAAGTTTTTTTAAAATATCATTTGAAATATCTGCATCAGTGAACAAATATCCCAACGTCGTTGCCATATTAGGTTGTATCATTCCAGATCCTTTAGCTATTCCAAAAATTTTAATTTGAGTATTTCCAATAGTACATTCCTCCATAGCTAATTTTGGTCTTGTATCTGTTGTCATAATTGCTAAAGCAGCTTTCATCCAAATATATTTATTCTGTGTATATTTTATTTTATCTACTAAATCAGGAATATGATTTCTAATTTTTTCCTCAGGAAAAATTTCACCTATAGTTCCAGTGCAACCAAACAAAATTTCCTTTGGTTTTATTTTTTTTGGGAACTCCTCGTCTTGATTTTGTTTTTCAGACAATTTTTGAGATACAACTTCAGCTATCTTTTCTAAGCTTTTATAACCTTGCTTTCCAGTAAAACAATTTGCATTTCTCGTATTTACTAATAATGATGAAATTTTTTTAGTTTTATGACTCAAATTCCATTTAATATTTTCAGAAATAATTTTAGATTGTGTATAAACTGTAGAATGGTTTGCTCCATCTCTAAAGTAAAACATAGCTAAGTCATCTCTATTATTATTATACAAATTTGCACAGGTTGTTGCTATTGATACACCATCAATATGATCTAAATCCTGAAATTCGCTCATTTTTCTATTCTTTGTTTTGGATGATAGAAAATTAGTTAAATTAATGCCCATAGTATTTAAAAATTTTATTTAATAATTATATTAAAGTATATAAGTAAATAATAAATCAAAAACTAATGCTAAATCCTTTAAATTTTATTTCAAGATTCATCAAATCTACCAATCAGAAAGAACTTGATAGAATTAATAAAATTGTTGAAAAAATTAACTCACTTGAGGAAAATGTTAAAATCCTAAAAGATGAAGAATTTCCCAAAAAGACCAATGAGTTTAAAAAACTTATAAAAGAGGGAAAAAAAATAAACGAAATTTTACCCGAGGCCTTTGCGCTAGTAAGAGAAGCCGCAAGAAGAAAAAGAAATGAAAGACATTTCAATGTTCAATTAATTGGTGGTGTTGTCCTTCATGAGGCAAAAATAGCTGAAATGAGAACTGGAGAGGGAAAAACGTTAACAATTACTCTAGCAGCTTATCTAAATGCTCTTTATGAAAAAGGTGTTCATATAGTAACTGTAAATGATTACTTGGCTAAAAGAGATTCTCAAGAGATGGGTGAAATATATAATTTTTTAGGACTTTCTTCTGGATACATAAATAATGATCAAAATGATATTGAAAGAAAAAAAAATTATAATTGTGATATCACATATGCAACTAATAGTGAGCTCGGCTTTGATTATTTAAGAGACAATATGAAATATTCAGAGGAAGAAATGGTTCAAAGAGAACATTATTTTTCAATTGTTGATGAAATAGACTCTTGTTTGATTGATGAGGCAAGAACACCATTAGTAATTTCTGGTGCTGCGGAAGATAAAACTAACCAATATTTAGCTATCGACAAATTGGTTAGGCTTTTAAAAAAAGAAGATTTTGAGATAGACGAAAAAGATCGAAATATACTTCTAACAAATGAGGGGATTAATAATGTTGAAAAAATTTTCTCAAATGCAGGTATATTAAAAAACAACAATTTCTATGATCCAGAAAATCTAAATTTAGTTCATCATGTTAACCAAGCTTTAAGAGCAAATCATCTTTTTGAAAAAGGAAAAGATTATATAGTTAAAGATAATACATTAAAAATTATTGATGAGTTAACAGGTAGAATTCTAGAGGGAAGAAGATTTGGTGATGGACTTCATCAAGCTTTAGAAGCTAAAGAGAAAGTAGAAGTACAAGCAGAAAATCAAACATTAGCATCAATCACTTATCAAAATTATTTTAAACTTTACAAAAAAATATCTGGCTGCACAGGGACTGCCGCGACAGAAGCAGAAGAGTTTTTGGAAATTTATAACTTGGCCGTTGTAATAATTCCTACAAATAAAGATATGATAAGAAAGGATTTTAATGATCAAATATTTAGAACTGAAAAAGAAAAAAATATTGCAATAATTGAAAAAATTAAACAATGTCACAATTTAGGTCAGCCTCTTTTAATTTTTACATCTAGTATAAATAAGTCTGAGACTTATTCTCAATTATTACAAAAAGAAAGAATTAAACATGAAGTTCTAAATGCAAAAAATCATGAAAATGAAGCTGAGGTTATTGCAAATGCTGGTAAAGAAAAATCAGTAATTATTACAACAAGTATTTCTGGTAGAGGAGTTGATATTCAATTAGGTGGAAAGAAGGGGTCAATTAATCAAAGTCTTCTCTCAAAAAATAAAGAAAAAGTAAAATCTTTGGGAGGTTTATTTGTTATAGGGACAGAGAGAATGGAGTCTAGAAGAGTTGACAATCAAGCAAGAGGAAGATCAGGACGTCAGGGAGATGAGGGCAATTCTATTTTTTTTGTAAGTTTAGAGGACGACTTGATGAGAATTTTTGGATCAGAAACTATGAACAATATGCTTGAAAAACTAGGCTTAAAAGATGGGGAAAGCATTGATCACCCTTGGATAAATAAAGCTCTTGAGAGAGCACAACAAAAAGTTGAGGCTAGAAATTTTGATATTAGAAAAACACTTATTAAATTTGATAATGTGTTAAATGATCAAAGACATGTAATTTTTTCACAAAGAAAAAATGCTATCAAAAATGAAAATATTTATGAATATTCTGAAGTTTTTTTGAATGGAATATTAGATGATTTAATAAAAACTAAAGGTCAAAAATTATCAGTAGAACAAAATAAAGATTTTTCAAACAGAATAAAAATGATTATAGGTAAAAATTTTGATAAAAATGACTTAGAAAATTTGTTAAAATTGAACAATAATGAGATTAAAACAAATATTATAAAGGAATTCAAAAAAATTCGTGAAGAAAGAATAAATTTAATTGGAGAAAAACAAGTAAATGAATTAGAGAAAAGAATATTTTTACAATCAATAGATCTTAATTGGAAATCTCATATTCAATATTTAGAACAATTAAGGCAAGTAATTGGATTAAGATCGTATGGTCAAAGAGATCCCTTAATTGAATATAAAAAAGAAGCTTTTGATTTATTTGAAAATTTATTAGATAAATTAAAGTTAGATTTTATTACAATACTTTTTAATCTTAAAATAATTAATGAACCAGTTAAAAGACAGGAAAAGTCCGAGGATATTGTAAATAATCCCAAGTGTTTATTAATTTCTAAAAAAGGACAAAAAATATCAAGAAACGACAGGTGTGAAGCTACGGGTAAAAAATTCAAAAATTGTTGTGGAGCGATATAGTTATATTATTATCAAAAGAGAAATAAGCAAAATAACTAAAACTGTTGAAAATATTATAAGATTTTTTTTTGATTTTAATATACTTTGAAAAGAAGCTTTCTTATAATCTAAGCTACTTAATTCATCTGTGCTATCAATAAATCCTTTATCTCTTCCAATTTTTAAAAATTTATTTTTTCTTTCATTAATTATTTCTTCACTAGTCATCTGCTCATATGTTTTTAAATTATAGATAATTGAATTTTTTACATTTTGTAAAGTTTTATCTTTATCTCGATGAGCTCCACCAATTGGTTCTTGAATAATTTCATCGATAACATTTAACTCTAACAAATCCTTTGCTGAAAGTTTCATTGCTTTGGCAGCATCAAGCATTTTTTTTGGATCTCTCCACAAAATTGTTGCACAGCCCTCTGGAGATATAACTGAATATATTGCATTCTCTAACATAACAACTTTATTTGAGGATGCTAAAGCAATTGCTCCACCTGATCCGCCTTCCCCAATTACAATTGAAATAGTAGGAACTTTTAATTTCATACAGCACTCTATTGATCTAGCAATTGCCTCCGCTTGCCCTCTTTCCTCAGCACCTACACCTGGATATGCACCTGGTGTATCTATAAAAGATATAATTGGAATTTTAAATTTATCTGCTAATTCCATTAAACGAATTGTTTTTCTATAACCTTCTGGCCTCATCATTCCAAAATTTCTCTCAATTCTACTATCTAAATCTTGACCTTTTTCTTGTCCAATAACTAAAACAGATTTACCATAAAACTTTGCAAAACCTGTTAAAACAGATTTATCCTCACCATAATATCTATCACCAGATAAAGAAATAAAATCCTCAAAAAGATTATCTATAAAAAATTTGGATTTGGGTCTATCCTCATGTCTAGCAACCATAGTTGTTTGCCAAGGATCTAAGTTAGAATAAATTGATTTTAATTTCTCATCTAATTCATCTTGTGTTTTAGAAATTTTTTGAGTGTCGACTTCTGAAAGACCACTTTGGTTATATGGATCTTTAAGTTTTTCTAACTCATTTTCCAAATCTTTTATATCAGTTTCAAAATTTAGGTAGTTTTTCATTTATTCTTTAAAATTACTTAATTATGAAAAATGACAATAAAATGTCAATACTTCTATAAATTATTTGACTTAATTTTACAGGAGTTTTAGAAAAGAACTGATGAATATAAATTACATTGATATAGGAAATCTTAAAGTTTCTGAAAATTTAGTAAAATTTGTAAACGAAGAATTATTAGTAGAGACAAATATAAACCCAGAAAGATTCTGGTCTGGCTTTGATAGGTCAGTGCATGAACTTGCACCAAAAAATAAAGAATTACTGGAAAAAAGAAAAGATTTACAAAAAAAAATTGATGATTGGCACATTCAAAATAAAGGCAAAGAAATTAACATTAATGAATATAAAAAATTTCTTAAAAAAATAGGCTATTTAGTTGATACTGGATCAAATTTTAAAATTGAAACGAATAATGTAGATGATGAAATAACAAAAATTGCTGGACCACAATTAGTAGTTCCAATAATGAACGCAAGATATGCATTAAATGCAGCTAACGCCCGTTGGGTGAGTTTATATGACAGTTTGTATGGGACAGATATAATAGAGTCCGAAGAAGGTGGAAGTGAAAGATACGATCCAAATCGTGGTCAAGAGGTAATCAAATATGTAAGAGAATTTTTAGATAAATATATTCCAATTGATGGGACTAGTTGGAAGAACATTACTGGTTTAAAAATAGTAAATGGAGATTTGATAATCTTAAAAGGGGACTATGAGTACAAATTAAAAGATACACATAAATTTATAGGTCATAGAGGTGATGTAAATAAACCCGAAGCTGTAATATTACAAAATAACAAACTCCATTTTGAAATTATTATAAATCCAAGAGCTTTTAGTGCAGCTCATGATATTGCTGGTATTAGTGATGTTATTGCAGAATCTGCTGTGTCAACGATTTGTGATAATGAGGATAGTGTTGCTGCAGTTGATGCTGAGGATAAAGTTTACTGTTATAAAAATTGGCTTGGTCTAATGAAAGGTAATTTAAAAATTCAATTTGAAAAAAAAGGTAAGATTTTAGAGAGAAAGTTAAATCCAGATAGAAGCTATATATCAAAAGATGGAAAAGGATTAAAATTACAAGGTAGAAGTTTACTCTTAATCAGAAATGTTGGTCATTTAATGACTAATTCAGCAATAATTTTAAAAGATGGTAATGAAGTGCCTGAAGGAATTATGGATGCATTTATAACCACAGCTGCAGCTCTTCATGATTTAAAAAGAAAAAAAAATTCAAGAGCTGGTTCTATTTACATTGTTAAACCAAAAATGCATGGTCCAGAGGAGACTGCATTTACTGATTTAATTTTTACTAAAGTCGAAGAAACACTCAACTTACAAAAAAATACATGCAAGATCGGTATTATGGATGAAGAAAGAAGAACTTCAGCAAATTTAAAGGAATGTATTAGAACTTTAAAAAATAGAGTTTTTTTTATCAACACTGGTTTTTTAGATCGTACTGGTGATGAAATGCATACATCTATGGAAAGTGGACCAATGATTAAAAAAGGTGATATGAAATCATCTAAGTGGATTTCGGCATATGAAAACAACAATGTAGATGTTGGTTTAGAATGTGGTTTTTTTGGCAAAGCTCAAATTGGTAAAGGAATGTGGGCTGCTCCGGATATGATGAAACAGATGATGGTAGAAAAAATTGGACATTTAAAAGCTGGAGCTAATTGTGCATGGGTTCCCTCACCAACTGCTGCTTCCTTGCATGCTCTCCATTACCACCAAATAGATATCTTTAGTGAACAAAAAAAAATTTTAAATCGAGATAAAGCAAAATTGGATGATCTTTTAACTTTGCCTATAGCAGATCGACCAAATTGGTCAGTAGATGAAATAAATTCAGAAATTTCAAATTCTGCTCAGACTATTTTAGGATATGTAGTAAGATGGATTGATCAAGGGGTTGGTTGTTCAAAAGTACCTGATATAAATAACATTGGTCTGATGGAGGACAGGGCTACTTTGAGAATTTCTTCACAACATATAGCAAACTGGATTCATCATGGTATTACAACAAAAATACAGGTCACAGAAATTATGAAAGCCATGGCAAAAGTTGTAGATAAACAAAATGAAGGTGACAAAAATTACGTTAAAATGAGTGATAATTATGATCAATCAATAGCATTTCAAACAGCATGTGATTTAATTTTTAAGGGAAGGGAACAACCCTCAGGCTATACTGAGCCACTTTTACATTTAAATAGAATTAAAAAAAAATTAGTCTGAATTAGAGTTCAAATTTAATCTATTTTTAAACGCAGAAAATAAAGTTCCATCATCTAAATTTTCTATTTCGCCTCCAACAGGTAAACCTTGAGCCAGTCTTGTGACTTTTACATTAGTTTTTTTGAGACTCTCTTGAATATAATAAGCGGTTGTCTGACCTTCTACAGTTGCACTTGTAGCTAAAATTACCTCTTCAATTTTACCTCTTTTTACCCTTTCTAATAAAGAGTCTAACAAGAGGTTATCTTTATTTTGTCCTACTGAAGAAATATTGCCTCCAAGGATATGATAATAACCACTATATATGCTCGAACTTTCTATACTCCACTGATCTGAGATATTTTCAACTACACAGATCTTATCATATTTTTTATCTAAAACTTGACAATTAGTATAACTACATTCAAAAGAAACTGATTTTGAAATTCCACAAATTTTACATCTTACAATATTTTTATAAAAATCAGCTAATGCTTTTGTCATTGGTTTTATAATTTCGTCTTTGTTATTTATTAATTTTAAAACTATTCTTTTTGCGGATTTTGGCCCCAAACCTGGTAACTTTGAAATAATCTTAATTAATTCCTCTATTTCTTTGACATTTTGCATCTTTTATAATGGCCATTTAAATCCAGGAATATTAAATCCACCTGCTGTTTTAGAGATTTCTTCATTTGTTTTTAATTTTAATTCGGCTTTTGCCTTATTATGAGCTGCAATTATTAAGTCTTCGACAATAACTTTATCTTCTTTCAAAATTTCATCTGATATTTCGATTTTACACATCTCTCCCTCTCCATCTAGAACAACTTTAACAGAGCCAGACCCTGAAATTCCTTCAACTTTAATTTTTTTAATGTTTTCCTGACTTTCTTTCATTTTAAGTTCAATTTCTTTAGCCTTATCTAATATTTTTGTAAAGTCCGTCATCTATTAATCCTTCTCCTGATCAGAAGTTATATCAATTAAATTTGCATCTGGGAATTTTTCTAAAACATTTTTATATAATTTTGTATCTTTGGTTTTTTTTATCAATTCTATTTTTTTGTTTTTTTCTTTTTCTTTTATTGTAATTTCTCCTTTTTGTTTACTTAAAGTAATAATCCATCTTTGGCCTGTCCACTCAAAGAGTTTTAATGACAACTCTTTTACAAAATTTTTATCAAGATTATCATTAAAAGATATTTCTATTCTATTTTTTTCAAAGCTAACTAAATTTACATTTTTCTCTAGTTCATATTTAAGTTTCATTTCTTTTTTATCATTACAAACATTCAAAAGTTTTTCGAACGATTTTATTAATAATTCGTTTTCTGCTTTTATTTCTGCTTGATTTTCAACTTTAACTTTTTTTTCTTGTGTAACATTTTTAATTTGATTAATTGTATCGGCTTTTAAATCATGTTCTTTTTTAATTTCAAAGTTTTCCTCTGTTAAATTTTTAAAACTTTCCTTCTTTAAAGGATCTTTGTGTATATTCTGGGAATGTAAATACATCAATCTCATCAAAAACATTTCTAATGATAAATTTTGATTTGAAACAACATCTAATTCATCTAAAGTTTTAATTGCAAATTGCCAAAATAAAATTAATATTTTACTATCTATCTTATTTGACAAATCCTTAATTTCAGAAAATTCTCTATCATTCAATGAAAAATTTGTATTTTCTAATGTTAGTGAGTTAATATTTTTAAAGTAATATATTAACTCTAAAAAATCATTCATAAAAACTTTAGGTTCAATACCTTGATCATAAATCTTTCTATAAATTTCTATAACCTTGGTTTCATTGCCTTGTAAAATCAATCTAAATATTTCTATGAGTTGAGATTTATCAAAATAACCAAAAATTTTTTGTGCAGTATTAAGGTCTAATTCTTTTCCATTATCTAAAGATAAAAGCCCTCTATCTAGTAAAGATAAAGCATCTCGAACAGAACCTTCAGATATTTTAACGATTAATTTCAAGGCTTCATCAGAAATGTTGCCATTTTCCTTATCTTTTATTTTTTTTATATAATCAAATAAATCACTTGATTTAATTCTAGATAAATCAAATCTTTGACATCTAGAAACCACTGTAATTGGTATTTTTTTTAATTCTGTGGTAGCAAAAATAAATTTTAAATATTCTGGTGGTTCTTCTAAAGTTTTTAATAGTGCATTAAATGCCTGCTTACTCAACATATGAACTTCATCTATTATAAATATCTTATATTTTGAAGAAGTTGGCCCATACCTTGAAAATTCAATTAATTCTCTAACATCGTCTACGCCTGTTTTGCTTGCTGCATCCATTTCTAATACATCAATATGATTTGAATTTGTTATTGCGTCACAGTTTTCACACTTAACATTACATTTATTTTCTATTCCATTAGTACAATTGAGTGACTTAGCAACTATTCTTGCTATTGTTGTTTTGCCTACACCACGAATACCAGTAAAAAGATAAGCATTTGGAACTTTATTAGATTTAATTGAATTAATAATTGTTTCGGTAATAACATTTTGGCCAATCAAATCCTCAAATATTTGAGGACGATACTTAAGTGCCAAAACTTTAGAATTTTTATTCATTCATTATCCCTTAAGGAGACTAGACCCGTCAAACTGTCATTACGATTGCTTCCGTTAGGATCTGATCGGGTTCATGCAGCAAACGCCCTAGCCTCCATAACTATTATAGCAGTAAAAATTTCTATTCTACAAGAAAAGATTAAAATTTATTTTTCTCTCAGTTTGTCAGCTTCAAAAACACCTAGAACGTGAAAATCCTGACAATGTAAACCTAATTCCTCTAAAGATTTTTGAACTTTTTCATTTTCAATATGTCCATCTAAATCACATAAAAAAAAATATGAGTCGAATGAATTTTTTTCAGGGTAACTTTGCAGTTTAGTCAAATTTACTCCATTAATGGCAAACCCCCCTAGTGCTTGATATAGGGCTGCTGGTTTGCTTTTTAATTTAAATAGAAAAGATGTAATATATTTTCTTTTACCATATTCTGGTTGTAAAATATTTTTGCCCATTAATAAAAATCTTGTTAAATTACCTTTTTCGTTTTCAATATTTTTTTTTAATATTTCTAACCCATAAGTTTTAGCACTTAATGTTGATGCAATGGCAGCATTTTTTTTGTCATTTGCATTTGAGATCATTTCAGCAGAACCTGCCGTATCAGCCCTCACATGCTCAACAAAATTATTATCTTTTATAAAATTTGAGCACTGAGACAACGCTTGAGAATGAGAAAATACATTTTTTATATCAGATATTTTTGTTCCTGGCAGTACAAGCAAATTATGTTCAATTTTTTGAAAATACTCGCAATAAATATTTAATCTATATTTGAATATCAAATATTCTATTCCAATATTACCTGTAATTCTGTTTGACTCTGGGATAATTATTTTTGAATTAGAGTCTTTTAAAGCCCTTGTAAAACATTCATCAAAAGTTTTGCAGGGTATAATTTCTGCTTCAGGATCAATTGATAAAGCTGCTAAATGCGAGTATGCTCCATATGTTCCTTGAAAATAAATTTTAGTCATCAAGATTTATATTCCATTATTTTTTTTATAGCTACAAAATCTTCCTCTGTATCTACACTAATTGGAGTTGATTTAGATAAAGCAACTTTAATTTCAATATTGTTATCTAATGCCCTTAACTGTTCAAGTTTATTTTTAATCTCATTTTTTGTCTGATTATAAGAAACAAACTTTTGAAGTGTTTCTGGCTCATAACAATAAATACCAAGATGATGATAAATATTTTGATTAGTTTTTGAAATTTTTCTTTTAAAATCTAATGCTTCTGGAAAATTTGATTCACCTAAACTCTCTTTAGTAATGACCTTTACTACATTTTCATTATTATACAAATCATGATCTTTAATTACTGAAGCTAAAGTTCCTATATTAGATCTTGAGTTTTGCATTTGTTTTTTTAATCTTATAATATCGCCTGTATCAATCATGGGCTCATCCCCTTGGAGATTTATTATTAATTCTACATCTGATCTGTTTAGCTTTCGAAAAGCTTCATATATTCTATCTGTTCCAGTTGTGTGTTGGTTGCTTGTTAGAATTGCTCGGCCACCATTTTTTTCAACATCGATAACTATTTCTTTATCTTCAGCTGCAACTATTACCTCTCCAATATTGGCCTCTTCTGCTTTCCTAAAAACGTGAGATATTATGGATAAACCATTAATTTTTAATAAAGGTTTACCTGGCAACCTAGTAGCTGATAGCCTTGAAGGAATTATAACTAAAGTTTTCATTGGTCTTTTTTAATTTTTTACCAAGCTTTAAACAGAGGCAAAATTGTACATTAAAATATATAAGCAATTTTTAATTTATAATGTTATACGTTCAAAACAAATTTTTATAAAATGGATTCTTTTGAAATTAACAAAATTGTAGCGGCTATATTAATGGTTGCACTATTAATTATTGGTATAGGTAAGCTATCTGATGTTATTTTTCATGTAGAAAAGCCTGAAACTCCTGGTTATGCAGTCGATGTAGAGCAAGCAATTGTTACAACAGCGCAATCTAGTTCGGAAACAATGGAGGAAAAAGTTGATTTGGCTGCTTTGATGGCAATGGGAGATCTAGCTGTTGGAGAAAAAGTTTTTAAAAAATGTGCTGCTTGTCACTCAATTGTCAAAGGAGGAAAAAATAATATTGGTCCTGCATTATATAATGTTGTTGGTAGACAGATAGGATCTGTAAGTGATTACAAATATTCAAAAGCTCTTTCTGAATATGATAAAGCCTGGACATTTGAAGAATTAAATGGCTACTTAATAAAACCAGCCAAATGGATCAAAGGAACAAAGATGGCTTTTGCTGGATTGAGAAAAGAAAAAGATAGAGCATCAGTTATTTTGTATTTAAATCAGAATTCAGATAATCCATTACCTTTACCTTAATTTTCCAAAACAATAAAGAAGTATAGATTTTTGTACGTGAACTCTATTTATGGCTTGTTGCCATACTTTTGATTGCTTACTAGCAAAAACTTTTTCATCAACTTCTCCCCCTCTAGGTAAACAATGTAGAAATATGCAATCTTTCTTTGCATGCCCCATTAATTTTTTATCTATCTTAAATTTTTTAAAATGATTCAATTTTTGAATTTTATCAACTTTGTCATTCATTGATATTACCTTATCAGAGAAAATAACATCTGCCCCTGTTGCTGCTTTAATTGCAGTATCAAATATAAAGATCTTGTTTTTATTCTTATTAATGTAGCTTAAAATTTTTTTATCAGGTTGATAGTTTTTAGGGCAACCAATATTTAATTTAAAAGAAAATTTAATTGATGCTGCAATTAAACTATTCAAAACATTATTAGAATCTCCTATCCATGCAATATTCAATCTTGATATTGGTTTTTTTTTAATTTCTTCAATAGTAAAAACATCAGATAAAATTTGTGTTGCGTGAGAGCTTGGGCTAAGACCATTAATAATTGGAATAGTTAGAAATTTTTTAAATTCTTCCAATTTTTTATCACTATCTGTTCTAAGCATAAAAGCATTTCCAAAATTTGATAAAATTTTTGCCGTATCCTCAATACTTTCAGCTCCTTTTGAAAGATGAAGTTCATCTGGTCTAAGTGTCAAAGTACTCCCACCAAGTTGTTTAATTGCAAGATAAAAACTTAATCTAGTCCTTAAACTAGATTTTTCAAACATTTGAATTAACAATTTCCCTTTTAAAGGCGCCCCTTTATCTATTTCAAGAGTATTCAATTTTTTTCTTAATAACTTTCTTTTCTTAGCATCAGTGATGATTTTTCTTAGATCGTTAGATGGAATATCTTTTATATGTATAAAATGTTTCATTTATTTTAGTTCTGAACAAACTTTATTTATGATTTTCAAAGCCTTATCTAATTCTTTTTTTTTTACATTTAAGGGGGGTAAAATACGAACAACATTTTCAGCTGCACGTATAGTCAATAATCTATTATCCATTAATTTTTTTATGAACTTTGATTGATCTTTATAAAGCTGAATGCCTAACAAAAATCCTCTTCCTCTTATTTCTTTAATAATATTTGGGTATTGATCTTTTATATTATTAAGTTTTAATAAAAAGTATTTTGATAAACTTTTAACATTTTTTAAAAACTTTTTACTAGAGACAATATCCATTACAGTATTTCCAACAGCCATGGCAAGTGGATTTCCTCCAAAAGTTGAGCCATGGGTGCCAGGGATCATTCCGACAGCAACCTTTTTATTCATTAAAACTGCTCCAATTGGAAAACCACCACCAATTCCTTTTGCTATTGGTACAATATCTGGTTTAATTTTTGATTTCTCAAATGCAAAAAAATCACCAGATCTAGAAATTCCACATTGTACTTCGTCCAAAATTAATAGTATTTTTTTTTTATTACACAATTTTCTTAATTCTTTTAAACACCAGTCAGGTATTTCTTTGATACCTCCCTCTCCCATAATAGGTTCAACCATTATTGCTGCAGTGTTTTTATTAATTTTCTTTTTTAGAGATTTATGATCTCCAAATTTAAAATGATCAAATCCCGAAATCTTGGGTCCAAATCCTTCTGTCATTTTTTTGGACCCACTCGCGAAAATTGCTGCTAATGTTCTGCCATGAAAAGAATTTTTAATACAAAGGATTCTGTTTTTATTAGGCTTTCCTATAGAATAAAAATATCTTCTAGCAACTTTTATAGCAGCTTCAGTGGCCTCAGCACCACTATTTTGAAACATTACATAATCAGCAAATGTTTTCTGACATAACTTTTTTGCTAGTCTCTCACCTTCTGGTATTTGGAAAGCATTTGAAATATGCCAAAGTTTTTTAGATTGATTATTAATAGTTTTAATTAATTTTGGATGAGCATGACCTAAGGAGTTAACACTTATGCCCATTACAAAGTCTAGATATTTTTTTCCATTACTAGAGAAAAGGTAACTTCCTCTCCCATATTTAAATGAAATTTTTTTTCTATTATAATTTTTAGCCAAATAACTCATTATTAAATTTAAAATTTTTTATTTCTTCTATAAATTAAAATATGAACATACAAGCAACGATTGAAAATTATAATTTTTTGAATTTTAAAATTTCTGTTGATAAGTCATATAAATTTATTGTTTATTAAAATTTAATAACATTATATTGTGTTTTAATATATTAAAATAACAATATATAGAAAAATATGAGTTGGACAGAAGAAAAAGTTACAAAATTAAAAGAACTTTGGGGTAAAGGAAAAACAGCAAGTCAAATTGCAGAAATAATAGGGGGAATAAGTAGAAATGCTGTAATCGGCAAGGCTCATAGATTAAATCTGTCAGCAAAAATTAAAACTCGAACTGCTACTTCTAATCAAACTTTTGAGAATTCGCTAGGTCAAAAAAATACTAGCTCTAAAAGAGGTAGAAGAAGTAAATTTAAATCACTTATTATAGATAAAGATTTTGAACCCGAAAATCCAAAGCAACTTGAGGAGTTAGATGAAAATTCATGCAAATGGCCAATTGGCCATCCAGATGAGGAGTCTTTTTATTTTTGTGGACGAAGTTCTTTAAAAGATTTTTCATATTGTAAATTACATATTCTTTATGCTTATCAGGCTAAAGAAAATAAAAATAAAAAAGAGGAAATTTCAGAAAAAGATGAAGTGCCAGATTTTATAGAAAAAAAAATTCAATCAGCTTAATTTTAATTAATTATTTCCGTCTAAATTATATTTTTCTGTTGAATATTGACCGCCCTCTTTCCACATATAAGAATATTTTTTAACCTCATCATCGAATTTTTTTTTACTAGGAAGTCTAATATCAAAATTAGTTTTATACTTTCCTGATGGAATGTTATCATATTTTAATAATCTCAATTGATCCTGTGTTAATAAAGGTTTTGGTAATAATTCGAAAAATTTTGCTGTTAAATTAGCAAAAAATAAAGGTAAAGGAATTAAAAATCTTCTCTTATCTATAAGTATAAGTAACTTTTCAATAATTTCTTTAAATGTCATAGTCTCAGGCCCTATACATTCGACTATATTTATGTCAAAATCTTTTTCTATTAAGTTAAAAATTATTTCTGTTAAGTCTGAACAATGAATTGGTTTAAATTTTGTTTTCCCAGAGTAATATATAGGAAAAAAAGGCAATCTATTTAGTAATGTCATAAAATTTGTTGTAAAATTATCATCTACTGAATAAACAATTGATGGCCTTAAAATTATTGAGCGAGTAAAGTTTTTAAGAATGTTTTGCTCACCCTCAAGTTTACTTTTTGCATAATTCGAGTCTGTTACATCATTTATTCCCAAAGCTGATATATGAACAAATTTATTCAATTTGTATTCTTTACTCAATTTTGCCAAAAGAGAAGGGAAAATAGAGTGCAGGTTCTTGAAGTTATTGCCGCCTCTAGTTTCATAAAGTATCCCAATTAAATTTATACAAATGTCAGTCTTTTCGAAAAGCTTTCTTATTTTTTCTTCATCAAAAATACTTGCTTCAACAATATTGAGATAGCCTGCATTAGCTTGGGTTTTGATAATATAGCTTTTTTGGTGAATATTCCTTGTAACAACAGTTACTTTATAGTTATTTTTAGTTAGCTTTCTTATAAGATGCCTGCCAATTTGACCGCTTCCACCAAAAATTAGACAATTTTTTGCTTTCATATATATATGTTTAAAAATGAGTATAGATATTAATGTTCACAAAAATGATTTACCAGATGATTTAAAATTAGGCAACGTAATTGCGGTTGATGGTGAGTTTATGGGCCTAAATGTCAGACGTGACCCTCTATGTTTAATACAAATTTCTTCAGGTAATTCTGATGCACACATAATACAATTGGATAGATCAAAATATAAAGCACCCAATTTAGTAAATATTCTTAAAGATGAAAATACAGTAAAAATATTTCATTATGGGAGAGCTGATTTAGCACACATAAAATATTATTTAAAAACTGAGACAAATAATATTTTAGATACAAAAATAGCGTCAAAACTTGCAAGATCTTATAGCGACAATCATTCTCTTAAAGGGCTAATTAAAGAATTTCTTAACATAGATATAAGTAAACAGTTTCAAAGTTCGGATTTTGGTGGCAACTTAACACCTTCTCAATTAAAATATTGTGCTAACGATGTAATTCATCTTCATAAAATTCATGAAGAATTAAAAAAAATACTTGAACGTGAAAATAGAATTGAACTATATAAAAATTGTTTAAAATTTTTAAAAACTAGAGTTGATCTTGATTTAGCTCTATTCAAAGATGATATATGGTCCCATTGAATAAATGAAAAAAAAAAATTTTATTAAAACTGCAAAAAAAGTAATTGATTTAGAAATAAAGGCTTTAGAAAAATTAAAAAAAAATTTAAATAATTCATTTAACAATGCAGTCAACCATATAGTTAAGTGTCAGTCGAAGGTAATTTTATGTGGAGTTGGTAAGAGTGGATTAATTGCAAGTAAAATTGCAGCAACATTATCATCAGTTGGTACTCCATCTTTTTATTTGTCTGCAAGTGACTCTTCTCATGGTGATCTTGGCAGCATTTCAAAAAAAGATATTCTTATTTTGATAAGTTATTCTGGTCAGACTAATGAGCTAAAAAATATAATTCAATATGCAAATAGAAATAAAATTTTTTTGATAGGTATTGTTTCTAAAAAAGATTCAATTTTATATAAAGCATCAGATATTAAATTGTTAATACCTAATGTTATTGAGTCTGCTGGCATAGTTCCAACTTCAAGCACAACTGTAACATTGGCATTAGGAGATGCATTAGCAATTTCTGCAATGAGACAGAAAAAATTTGACAGATCAGATTTTAAGGAAATACATCCTGCAGGAAGTCTTGGAGCACAACTGAAAACAGTTGAAGATATAATGTTAACAGGAAAAAAAATACCTTTTGTAAATGAAAATATGAGAATGAAAGAAGCTTTTAAAGTTTTAAGTAAAAAAAATCTTGGTATTTTGATTATACAAAATAAAAAAAAAATTACTAAAGGGATTATTACTGATGGACAGATAAGAAGATTTAATCAAAAAAAAAATAATCTACACAATACTAAAGTAAAAGAAATTATGACAAAAAATCCAATTGGTATTGATAAAGATGCATTAGCTGCAAAAGCCCTGTCAATTATGAATACTAAAAAAATAACTTCATTATGTGTGTACGAAAAAAAAAATAAATTAAGAACAATCGGTGTGTTACACATACATAATATTTTGAAATCAAATATTTCTTAAATGAAAAAAAAAGCTACTATAGTAATAATTCTAATATTACTAGTTATTATTGTATTAATTTCTTTTATCAATTTTAGTCAAAAAAAAACTTCATTAAAAATTATAGAGAATACAACTGAAGAAAAAAGCTTTAGTTCAAATATTATCAAAAATGTCAGCTATGTTTCAGAGGATGCAAAAGGAAATAAGTATACAATTAATGCATATCAAGGTGAAATTGACCTAGCTAATAGTGATTTAATATACCTTACAGATGTAATAGCTTTAATAGATTTAATTGATTCTGAAAATATAGAAATAACCTCTGATTATGGAAAATATAATATAACTAATTATGATACAATTTTCTCAAAAAATGTAATAATCAATTATCAATATAACAAAATTACTGGAGAGTATCTTGATTTCTCTTTTGATAGAGAATCAATGATAGTTTCAAAAGAAGTAGTTTACACAAATTTAGAAAATATTTTGAAAGCTGATGTAATTGAAGTAAACATAGAGACTAAAGATACAAAAATTTTTATGCACGAATCCGAAAAACAAGTTAATATTAAAAGCAAGGAATGATATGGCTCTAATAAAAAAATTTAGAATAAAATCATTTAAAAAAATTAACTCTATTATTGAATTTAAAAATATTTCACTATCTTATGGAAATAGATTAATTCTAGACAATATAAATTTCAAAATAAATGAAGGACAAATATTCGGGATGTTAGGTCCTAATGGTGTTGGTAAATCAACAATATTTAATCTAATTACTGGTCTAATAAACCCTAAGCATGGTACAATTAAAATTAATGGTGAGGACGTAACCAATTATCCAATATATTTAAGAACTAAAAAATTTAAAGTTGGATATGTTCCGCAATATGGAGGTTATTTTCATGATCTCACTTTATTAGATAACTTAAAAGCAATTAGTGAAATAGTTATCGATAACAAGAATCTTAGACAGGAAAGAATTGATTATTTACTTGCAAAGTTTGAACTTGAAAATGTTAAAAATATTAAAGCAAAATTTTTATCAGGTGGTCAAAAGAAAAAATGTGTAATTGCATTGGCACTTTTAAGTGAACCTAAAGTTTTGCTTTTAGATGAATGTTTTGCTGCTTTAGACGTGCTTACAATAAAAATGTTACAAGAAATTATAGTAAACTTGCAACAAGAAAATAAAATAACAATTTGTATATGTGATCACCAAGCGAGGGACTTATTAGCTGTCGTTGACTCTGCCATGATATTAAGTAATTGTAAAATTATTGCACAAGATACACCATCAAATCTTGTAAAAAATATAAATGCCAAAAATGCCTATTTTGGTGAAAGTTTTAAATTCAATTAGTCGAAATGACAAATGCAATAATTGTTAAAAAAAAAATAGAAAATTTTAATAAAAAAATTTTTATACCAGGAGATAAAAGTCTAAGCATTAGATGGGTTTTATTTTCATCAATAGCAACCGGAACATCAAAAGCAAAAAATCTTCTCTTATCTGAAGATGTTTTAGCTGCAATAGACGCTATTAAAAAATTAGGAATTAAAGTAAATAATAACAAAAATAATTGTGAAATTTATGGCAAAGGTATTAATGGATATAGATATAAAAAGAATTTAGTGGTGAATGCAAAAAATTCAGGAACACTTGGAAGACTTATTTTAGGATTATTTATAAACTCACCTTTTCCTATTAAGCTTATTGGAGATAATAGTTTGTCTAAGAGAGACTTTAAAAGAATTGCTGAACCCCTAAAAAAATTTGGTGCTAAATTTACTCTTTACAAAAATAAAACTTTACCTTTAATTATCTGTGGTTCCAAAAATTTAAGGCCAATTTACTTCAATGAAAATAAAGGATCTGCGCAAGTTAAGAGTGGTGTTATATTTGCAGCGATGCGAGCTGATGGTGAAACTCTAATTAAGGCAAAAAAATCTAGAAATCATACAGAACTTTTGTGCAAATATTTGAAATTACCAATCAAAATAAATAAATCTAAAAATTATGATTTTATAAAAATAAGAAAAGTAAAAAAAATAAAAGCATTAAATTATCTAATACCTTCTGATATAAGTTCAGCAGCTTTCTTTATTGTGCTCACGGCATTATCAAAAAATTCAAAATTAGAAATTAAAAATATAAATATTAATCCCACGAGAATTGGAATAATTAAAATACTAAAAAAAATGGGTGTTTCTATAATTTTAAAAAATAAAAAAAAATATAAAGGGGAATTAATTGCAGATATTTTTATTAAAAGCTCAGAAAATTTAAAAGCTATTAATTGTCCCTCTAATCTAAATAGTGGGACCATAGATGAATTTTTATTAATTTTCCTTGTAGCAGCACGTGCAAAAGGAATATCTTATTTTAAAGATTTAAGTGAGCTTAATCTAAAAGAGAGTCCGAGATTAAAATGGGGTGCAAAAATTTTAAGAAATATGGGAGTTAAAGTTAAATTGACAAATAGCTCAATAAAAATACATGGCAATCCAGGTATGATTGTTAATAAGAAAATTGAAATAAAAAATTTTTTAAAAGATCACAGAGTTTTTATGACAAGCGTTATAGCAGCCTATTGTTTTGGTGGAAATTGGAAAATACATGACAAAGATTCTATTAAAACTTCTTTTCCAAATTTTTTCAAAATTATAAAATCAATCAATGAAAATTAAGAAAAAATTAAAAATAGCTATTGATTCTCCAGCAGCAGCTGGGGCTGGAACACAAGCTAAAATGATATCTAGGTATTTTAATTTAATGCATTTAGATACAGGTAAATGTTATAGGTTTATTGCAAATTTAAAGATTAGTAATAAATCAAATTATAGTTATAAATTTTTAAAAAAAAAAATAGCTACTTTAAAAATTAAAGATTTAGAAAATAAAAATTTATTATCAAATAATGTTGCTATTGTTGCTTCACAAATAGCAAAAGAAAAAAAAATTAGAAAATTAGTTTACTCTTTCCAAAAAAAGTGTGCATATTCACCTCCAAAAAAATATAATGGTTCTTGTTTGGATGGAAGGGATATTTGCTCAGTAATAATACCTGATGCAGATATAAAATTATTTATAACTGCTAACACAAAAACAAGAGCCTTACGAAGATTTAAAGAGCTCAAAACATTAAATAAAAAGGTTACTTATGAAGAAGTGCTTAAAAGTATTAAAAATCGTGACAAAAGTGACTATAATAGAAAGATTTCACCATTAAAGAAAACTAAAGATTCAGTATTGATAAACACCACAAATTTATCTAAAAGAGCCTGTTTTTTAAAAATAAAAAAAATTATAGAGAGAAAAATTAATTATTAATGGAACTAGAAATATATTCTCAAAATTCAAGCCCAGCTGCTGAGGAATTTAAAAGCTTACTTAAAACTCAATTTTCAAAAAATAAAAATTTAGAGGAAGGAAACATAATCGAATGTAAAGTTACAAAAATTACAAATAATTATGTATATTTAAGTTCAGATGGGCTAAAACAAGAACCTATCCTAGATATTAACCAACTAAAATCAATTGGTTTATTTGATAAAATTAAAGAAGGAAGTAAAATTTCTGTCTTATTAGAAAAACTAGAGCACCCTAAAACTGGTGAAATAATTGTTTCTGCAGAAAAAGCCTTAAAATTAGAGGGATGGAATAAAATTGTAGAATTGCATAAAAAAGAAGAACCAGTCATGGGAAGAATTTTGAGAAAGTGTAAGGGAGGAGCTGAAGTTTCTATAGATGAATTAAATCTTCTCGCATTTCTTCCTGGCAGTATGATTTCAGACACACCTTTAAAAAATTTTGACCACCTTATTGGTGAGCCTCAAAAATTCGCTATTGTAAAATTAGATATGCAGAGAGGAAATGTTGTTGTATCAAGAAAACATATTATTTCTTCTTTTAAAGAAGCTGACAAAAAGAAAATAATTGAAGGTTATAAAATTGGTGATGTTGTTTCGGGCGAAACAAAAGGTTTCTCAAGTTTTGGTGCTTTCTTTAGATTGGACAATGGATTGGATGTATTGTGTCATACATCTGAACTAAGTTATTCAAGGGTAAACCATCCTGATGAAATATTATCAATTGGAGATCGTAAAGAACTTAAAGTTATTTCAATAGATCTTACAAAATTACAGCTTGGTACAAGCTTAAAGCAAATGGGGCCTAATCCATTTGATAATATTGATAAATATGAAATTGGAAAAACCTATAAAATCAAAATAATTAAAATTGCAGATTTTGGAGCATTTGGAAATTTAGAAGATGGCTTAACTGTATTATTACACCAGTCTGAACTTTCCTGGACTAAGAAAAATCCTTCGCCTAAGAAAATGTTTTCAGTTGGGCAAGAAATATCTGTTGTTATAAAAGAAATTGATAAAGAGCAAAAAAGAGTGGCGGTAAGTTATAAAATGACTCTAGAGAATCCTTTTGAGACTTTTGAAAAAAAATATAAAGTCGGTGACATAGTTGACTCAAAAGTAGTTTCAAAAAACGAATATTCTTTATTTGTAAAAATTGCTGATTTAGATCTTGAGGCTTTTTTGCATCAAAATAATTTAACTTATTTAAATGATAGTGAAGAAGAACTAAAGAAATATAAAGTTGGTGATAAGATTAAAGTTAAGATATTAGAAGCAAAAATTGACGAACAAAAAATTAGAGTAGGCTTAAGAGAAGCGTCAGGTCCTGATCCTATAGAGTTTTTCAATGATAAAAATATTAATGATAGAATTACATGCAAAGTAATTTCGACTGACAAAAAGAAAGGGTTGCTAGTAAAACCAGTCGGCTGTGAAATGGAATTTACTATAAAAAAATCATCAATAGCTATGAATGCAAGCGATGCAAGACCTGAACGTTGGACTGGTGGGGAGTCAGTTGATGTATGTATTGCTGAAAAAGATTTAGGAAGAAGAAAAATAGTTTTATCAATTAAACTTTTAGAAGAAATTGAAAAAAAAGAAGCACTTGAAAAATATGGAGCTGAAGAAGGTTCAGGTAAACAATTACCATTCTCATCACTATCAGAGGACCTAAAGAAAAAAGATAAAGAAAAAAAATAAAAGAAGAAGATTAAATTGGCTGTAAAATCTAATCTAATAAAACAACTTAAAAAATCATATCCAAATTTCCTCAATAAAGATTTAGAAAAAATGGTAACATTGATTCTAAGTGAAATCAAAAACTCTTTGAAAAGATCTGAACGTGTTGAGCTAAGAGGATTTGGTGTATTTTCTTCACGTATTCAAAAACAATCTATAAGAAGAAATCCGAAAACAGCTGAAAAAATTAATGTTCCTGAGAAACGAACAATTCACTTCAAAATGGCTAAAGATTTGTTTAAAAAATTAAATGATGAAAAAGAATAAAATATTTGTTGCTTGCGATAGCACCAATATTTCAAAAATAAAAAAAATTATAAATAAAACAAATAATAAAAAATTAAAGATAGGTTATAAATTTGGACTAGAAGTATTTAATTCAAAAAATGGACGTGATTTTGTATCAAAATTAAGAAACAAAATTATTTTTGCTGATCTAAAATTACACGATATACCTAATACTTGTGCATCTGCTGTAAAAGCAATTAAGGATTTAAATGTTGATTATTTAACAATTCATATAAGTTCTGGCTTGGAGGCGCTTAAAGCAGCTAAAAAAGTTTCAGGAAAAATAAAATTAATAGGTGTTACTATTTTAACTTCTTTAGACAATCAAGCCTTAAAGGAAATTGGATTTAATAAGAATGTAAAGAGGTTAGTTTTGCACCAGGCAAGATTAGCAAATAGAGCAAAATTAGATGCTATTGTTTGTAGTGCACAAGAAGTAAAAATGATTAAAAAAATATTTAAAAAAGAAATAATTACCCCAGGTATTAGATTTAATTTAAAAACTAATGATCAAAAAAGAATTTTAACTCCAAAAGAAGCGTACAAAAATGGTAGTGATTGGCTTGTTGTAGGGAGACCTATAACTAAAGGTAATATCAAAAAAAATATGAAATCATTAATTGATCATTTAAGTCAATGATCCTTAAATCTAAAATATGTGGAATTTCAGATACTAAAACATTAAACTTTATCGTTAATCATTCTTACTCCCCACAATTCATAGGATTTATTGTTAATTATCCAAAGTCAAAAAGATATGTTAATTTAGAAAAATTAAAAGAATTATTAAAAATAAAAAAAAAAAATTCTTTATATGTAGCTGTTCTTGTTAATCCTGATCAAAATATACTAGAAGATATTAAAGATTTACCGTTTGACTATTATCAACTTTATGATTGCGATCCTATCAAAATTAAATTTATTAAAAACAAATATAGGCGAAAAATTATCACTGCAATAACAGTATCAAATATGAATGATATAGATAAATATAAGCTTTATTCTGGCTCAACTGATATTTTTTTGTTTGATAGTAAAGGTTATGAGAACAGTATGTCATTTGATCACAATTTAATTAAAAATTTGAATATTGAAAAGGAGATAATGATTGCAGGAAATATACAAATTGATGATGATCTTGAAAATTACAAGAAAATAGCAGATATTATAGATATATCTGGTGGACTAGAAACTGCTGGATTAAAAGATATTTCCAAAATAGAAATTTTCTTAAAAAAAATTAAAGATTTACAATATGAAACTTAAAAAAAATATTCCTTTAATTGATCAGCACGACAAATATGGATTTTGGGGTGGAAAGTTTGGTGGAAGCTACATTCCTGAAACTCTAAAAAAACCAGTAGAAGATTTAACCAATAAATTTGAAAAATTAAGAAAAGATAAAAAGTTCTTAAAAAAAAGAGATTTTTATTTTAAAAATTATATTGGTTCTCCCACATCATTCATAAAATTAGAAAAATTATCCGATCACTTAGGTGGAGCTCAAATTTGGGCAAAAGTAGTGTCGGAAGCAAATGGTGGTGCTCATAAAATTTATAATGCTACTGTACATGCTTTGATATGTAAAACTATGGGAAAAAAATATATTGTAGGAGATACCGGGGCTGGATATGCGGGTAAAATGTTGAGTATGGCAGCAAAAAAATTTGGCCTTAAATGTAAAATTTTTATGGGTGCAAAAGATATAAAAAGGCAAAAACCTAATTGTGATGCAATTAAAAAAAATGGAGCTGAAATTGTGCCTGTTTATTCTGGAAGTCAAACTTTGGTTGATGCTGTGAGTGAATGTATGAGATATTGGGTTTCAAACTGTGATAATACTCACATGTGTGTAGGTTCTACAGTGGGTCCTAACATTTTTGTCAAAATTTGTGGGTGGAGCACTTCACAAATCTCAAGGGAACTTAAATTGCAATTAAAAGAAAAATTTAATGTTATGCCTGAAAAAATTAAACTTATAAATTGTGTTGGTGGCGGTAGTTCAGCATATGGTTTTTGGAGTGAGTTTATAGATTATGATAAGGAGCAAATTGAATTAATTGGTGTTGAAGCAGGAGGACCAAAAAAATCAAAATTACATGCGGCACCTTTGAGTAGGAATGCTAAAATTGGAATTTTACACGGAGCTGCCTCATATGTTTGTCAAAATAATGAGGGTCAAATTCATGAAACAGAGTCAATTAGTGCTGGTTTAGATTATCCAGGAGTCAGTCCAATTCATTGTTTTTTAAAAGATACAAAAAGAGCAAGGTATACATATGCTACTGATGAAGAGGCTCTTGGTGCATACAAATTGGTTACTAAATATGAAAAATTAAATCCTAGTTTAGAACCAAGCCACGCATTCGCTGAAGTAATTAAGATTGCTCCCAAGCTTAGCAAAGACACAATTTGTATTGTAAATTCCTGTGGAGATGCAAAAAAAGATAGAGACATTTTAAAACAAAGATTAGGAAAATATTAATGAATGACTCTTTGATTAATCAGGCATTTAAAATTGCAAAGAGGGAAAATAGACCAGCTCTTTTAACTTATACAGTTGCAGGAGATAATACAAAAAAAAAATCATTAGAAATTTTAAAATCAATTTCTAAATATGCTGATATTTGTGAGTTAGGTTTCCCACATAATACACCGATTGCTGATGGTGGTCAGATACAAACTAGTGCTTATAGGGCAATCAAAAATGGTATTAAAATTAATGATATATTTTCTATCGTAAATCAATTCAAAAAATCAAAAAAGGATAAGCCAATTATCTTAATGGGTTATTACAATATGATTTATCAATATAAAGAAAATAAATTCATTAAAAAATGTCAAAAGTCAAAAGTAGATGGGTTAATTGTTGTTGATTTGCCTTTCCCTGAAAATAAAAAATTTGCTCTAAAATGTAAAAAAAATAATATAAATTTTATTCAACTTATTTCACCTACAACATCAAAAATACGTATGAATCAGATAATCAAAAGTTCTCACGATATGATTTATTACATAAGTATGCTATCTACCACTGGAGGGAAGCTTAAAGTTTCCCCAAAAAAGATTCTTAAAGAATATTCGATAATCAAAAAATTAAATAAATCAAAAAATGTAGTGATTGGGTTCGGTATCACAGAAAAAACTATAAATTTGCTTAAAAAAGCTGATGGTTTAGTTGTTGGAAGTGCAATTTGTAAGGAAATAACTAATTCAATAAAAAAAAGACAAAATGCTGTCACAAATGTTACTAATGTAGTGAAAAGATTAAAAAATAAAATTAAATGAATTGGATAACAAAAATTATCAAAGCAGGTGAAAAAATTAAATCTGCTATTCACAAAAGAGCTACAAAAGAAGATATTGCAAATAGCGATTGGACTTCTTGTTGCAAAGGTCCAATTCTTAAAAAAGATTTAGAGGAAAACCTTTGGGTTTGTCCTGATTGTAATAAACACCATCGAATAAATCCTAAACAAAGATTTGATATTTTTTTTGGAAAAAATAAATACGAGATATTTAAAACACCAATTCCAAAAGATGATCCATTAAACTGGACAGACTCAAAGTCATATAAAGATAGATTAAAAGCTGCTAGAAAAAAAACTGGTATGAATTGCGGAATGATGGTTGTCAGTGGTTCAGTAAAAAACGTTAAAATAACAGCAGTAGCATCTGACTTTAATTTTTTAGGCGCCTCAATGGCATCAGCTGAGGGTGAGGCTTTTTTGTATGGTATTCAACATGCTATTGAAAATGAAACCCCATTTGTGTGTTTTAGTTCTGGCGGAGGCATGCGAATGATGGAAAGCTTAATTTCATTATCACAGATGACTAGAACAACATTAGCAATTAATGAACTTAAAAGTAAAAATCTACCTTATATTGTTGTTTTAACAGATCCTACAGCTGGAGGTATTACAGCTTCTTATGCAATGTTAGGTGACCTTGAAATTGCTGAGTCAGATCATTGCTTAATAGCTTTCGCAGGTGCTAGAGTGATACAAGGAACAGTGAAGGAAGATCTTCCTGAGGGATTTCAGAAAAGTCGACATGTAGAGAAAACAGGTTTTGTTGACCTAATTGTAGACAGAAAAGATCTCAGTGAAAAAATAGGAATTATATTATCGATATTGTTAAAGAAAAATTCTGTTATAAGTTCTGAAAATAATGAAACTTCAGAAGATAGTCAATCGCTTACAAAAGCTGCATCCTAAAGAAATAGATCTTAGTTTAGATCGTATAAAAAACCTTTGTAAAAAATTAGGTAATCCTCAAGATCAAATTAAAGCAATATCTGTAGTGGGGACAAATGGCAAACAATCTACAATAAATGTAATTTTTTCAATTTTAAAAGAGGCAAAAATAAAATGTAATATCTACTCAAGTCCTCATATTCAAAAAATTAATGAAAGGTTTATTTTTAATAATCAAGAACTAGATGATGAAAAATTAGCCAATCTTTTTGAAAAAGTCGAAAAAATTAACGATAACCAACAGATTACATTTTTTGAAATATTATCAGCTTGTTTTTTTTATCAAGCATCAAAATACCCTAATAATATAAATATAATTGAAGCAGGTTTATTTCATAGATTTGATGCAACAAATATTCTTAAGAGTAATTTGGCGAGTATTGTGTGTTCAATAAGTAAAGATCATCTTGATTGGTTACCAAAAGATCAACAAACAATCGAAAAAATTGTATTTGAAAAAACTTCGTCACTTTTAAATTCAAATATAATTGTATCTAAACAAAACTCAATAAATACAACCGATTGTATTAAAAAAACACTTTTTAAAAACTCTTCCAAAAAATTTTATTTTAATGAAGATTTTAGTTATTCTAAGGGAGAAAATGGTTTCTTTTATTACGAAGACAAATTTGGTGGGTTAAAGCTCCCAACTCCAAATATTTTAGGACAATTTCAGTTAGAAAATATATCAACTGCAATAGCAACACTAAGATTGTTAGATTTTAATATCAAAGATGAAGATATTAAAAATGGGGTAACAAAAATTAAAAGTGTTGCTAGACTTCAAGAAATAAAATCTGGGAAATTAAAAGCATTACTTAAAAACAATCAATTAATTATAGATGGAAGTCATAATGAGGATGGTGCAAGAGTCTTAAATGAGTATCTTCAAACTTTAAATTGTAAAAAACATATTATTTTGGGAATGATGGCTAATAAAGACCATGAAAAATATATAAGTTATTTTAAAGATATTACCTCTTTAACAACTATTGATATCCCTGGACAATCTAATTCTATAAGTGGAAAAAAATTAAAAGAAAAATTTAAAGGTAACCAAAATGTCCAATATAAAAAAGACATCGTGCAGGCAATTGAGTCGTTGCCATTAAAAGAAAATGATTTAGTGGTAATAACTGGATCTTTATATTTGGCAGGTGAAATGTTAAATTTAAATTAGATATTTTTTTCTAGAAATTCTTTCATATTACTCTCTGGAACTCCACCAACTTTTCTGTCTACCTCAACACCTTTTTTATAAATAATTACTGTTGGCACGCCTCTAATTCCTGCTGCACTTCCAGTATTTATTCCACCATCCTCAATGTCTGCATAATAAAAACCTGCTTTATCTTTGTATTCATCAGCTAACTTATCCATTATTGGCTTTAAGGCTTTACAAGGACCACACCAAGCAGCACTGAATTGAATTACTGAAACATCCTCATTTTTTACTTTGCTTTCAAAGTCATCATCTCTAAAATCTATAAGCATAATTATCTTTTATAAATATGTATTTTAAAGTCAACTACGCAATTTCATATTTTTTCTCAATTGACATAACAAATTCATTTATTTCATCCAATTTTTTTAACTCCATCTCATCATCGTTATTGTCTGCTTGATTTCTAAGGGTATCAATTTCATTATATGCCATTCCTATAGTTTGCCAATTTTCCTTATTCTTACTCAAAATTCTTCTAGCAATCTCACTTTTAATATTCTTATATAAATCTGGTGGTAAAATTTGAGGAGCTTCTTGATAGATAATTTTTTGACCAAACCAACTACATCTTTTGTCTTGAAATTTATCTAACATTCTTAATTTATCCTCCCATGAAGAGCTATGCCATATTTTAAAAAGAGCTGTATCTTTGTTGGGTATAAATTTTTCATATAAAGTTTCTTCAGGTAATAAATTTTCTTGAGTTTTGGTTTGTTCTTTTTCTTCCTCAATTTCTCTGTAGATTGTTTGGACATTTTGACAAAACTTTTCACTTTCTCTGACCATTCTGGCTCTTTTTTGTATCACATCAGTCCCAAGTTTATTGTAAGGATTTCCTTTTGGATATTTAAATTCCAGCGCACATTTTTTGTCTAAAAATACTGGTGCTTTGTTGATTTTCAACACTCGAATTATTTTTGGAGAAGTTTTGCTAAAAATAGATCTTAATTGGTTAATTGTCAGATTTAATAAAGGCTTAGGATCATTTCTTAAGTCATAAACAAACCTATCATTCGATTTTTTATGAAAAAGATGAGAATTATGATTTGGATGCAAATTACCCACAAGATAAGGAAAATCCCTTCCTTGTATAATTTCATTTATTGTGAATATTTCCTCTTTCTTCAAATGGGTTTCACAGCCAGCTTTCGTTGCGGTTATCAAAAATTTTTCCCAATTTTCTTCATGTTTGTTTTTTACAATTCTAAGAATTTCACAACTTGTATAAGCATCATGAAATCCAGTATGTTGTTGCGTAGTATCAAATCCTTGGGCTGTTGCAAGTGACTCCAAAGCAAATGAAGGATTACCCTTTTCTGTTAATCCTGTTTTCAAAGTTTTGGGATTTAAAAGTTGTGCAGCTCTAGCTATGTGTATACCATCATGTTCGCTATTGGGTGAAGAGTGAGTAATGTAAGGATATCGATTTCCTTTAAAAAAATTATGCTGAGTCATGAATCTGTCAAAATTTGTATTATTCCAACCTATAAACATGCATGGTCCTGCTTTTAAAAAGAAATTTTCAAGAGCTCCTAAAAAATCATAATGAGAATAATTACCCTTTGTTAAAAGATCAATACTTGTTGAGTTAACAAGTAATGCTTTTGCACTTGGGACTTCTCCCTCAGGCATTCTGCCTCTAATATTCAATCTACCAATTTCTTTTAAATCTTTATCAACTACAACTGCCCCAACTTCAATTATTGATCCCCAATTAGTGCTATTTGTCGTTTCATAATCGTAAATTACTATTTTATCCATTATCTCTTATATAAGTACTTAATTTAAATTTGAAAGCTCATGAAATTTTTTTAATCTTCCTAAAAATAAATTTTGATATGTTATTAATTCAGAGCCTTTAATTTTAAATTCTTGAAATAAATTATCTATAGTGCAAACTAAAATTACACAAGCATCAATATGTGAGTTATACACGATATTATGTGCAAGAGAATATGCTGCTGTCTGTAACAACCAGGATTCTATATACTCAATTTTTTTTGGTTTATTGCTTTGTTTAAAATCAATTATAGTCTCTTTTCCCTCATAAACTCCTACACAATCTGCGGTACCAGCATATTTTTCAGGATAATAAAGGGTGCATTCAGTTCCCCATATTTCTTCTAATCTATTTGTTAATCCCTTATCAATAATTTCTATTGCCATTTTTTTATATTGCTCATTGTCATCAAAGAAACTTAAATTTTCTCTACCCAAAAGAAAAGACTCTAAATAGTTGTGCATTTGAGATCCCCTGCTACTTGCTGCTTTTGTAATTGCTTCAGCTTCTTTTTGCCCCGTTCTTTCTCTCCAATTTGCTAGTGCTGCTTTATCTTCCTCTGATTTTGTTGCATCAAGTATTGAGGTAACGCTTGGTAATTTTTTCTCTCCTAGCAAATATCTTCTAATTCCATCTACAGTTGCTCTTGAGGATTTAGGATAGTCATATTTTTTATTCCATTTCATGATGAATCGGTTGATACCTTGTACTATCAAGTTTAATAATTATCTAGTAATTATGGAAGAAAAAACAGATATTGAAAAAGTAATTCATGCGAACGGCCGTTTATTGATAATAGACATGATAAAAGGTTAAATTAGATATGGAATATTTATTAATAGGATTTTTAGCAGGAATAATAATTTGTGGTGCTTACTACCAATTTTTTCTTAAAAATAAGCAAGATGAAAATAAATCTGATGACACTGAAATAAAGATAGAGTTAGCTAGAAAAGAAGAGGAGTTAAAAGGAGTTGTAAAAGCAAAAGATGATATGCAAGAACAACTTGATGAAAAAAAGGCTGAGGTTACAGAGCTATATAAAGTTGTAGATGGTATTAATGAATATAAAACTCAAACTCAAAAGGCTATCAATAAACATGACGAGGCAGTAGCTAGACACACGAATTGGTGGGAAAAACTCACAACTAACATCACATATCAGGGAAAATTTAATCAAGAAATTTTAGAAAATCTTCTAACTAGTGCAAATCTTGTAAAAGATAGAGATTTTTTTCCTCAAAAAAAACAGACAACTTACGACATTGATGACAATAAAGACAAAGATGTAATCCCTGATATGCTCTTAAAATTTCCAGAGAGAAATTATATTGTTGATGCTAAAGTTTCTTTAACTCATTGGACAAAATATATTAATGAGAAAGATGAAAATCAAAAAAAACAATATCTAAAAGATCATCTAGCTTCTGTTAGAAATCACCTATTTGGACCAAAAGGATTGGCTAAGAAAAATTACAATAAGCTCTATGGAATAAAATCTTTACAATCTGTCATTGTTTTTTTTCCGGCATCTAACCTCTATTCTGTAACTCTTGATGCTGATAAGACCCTTCAAACAGAGGCTCTTAAAGCAAACTTTATTTTATCGTCCCCTACTGAGCTGTTGAATATGATTAAGGTTTTTGAACAAATCAAAAGTGAAAAGAAGCAAATTGAAAATATCAGTAAGATCATAAACTCTGCTAGTAAGATATTCGATAAATACTCAGATGTTAAAACTGCGATTAAAGGAGCACTGCAATCATATAAAACGCATGCAAATCAACTACAAAGCCTAGTTACAAAATCTTGGGGCTCACAAGGATTAGAGAAACAAATAAAAAAACTTGAAGATGAACATGGTGTTATACCTGGAAAACAAATTCCTGAAATACCACCTGAGCAAGCAAATATTACCGAAGTTACAGATCCAGAGGAAGACAAAGATAAGTTAAACTGATCAGATGGAATTAGCTTTTATAATTAAAATATTCTTTGTTATTGTAGGTATTGTAACTTTATACGCAATTGGTAGGAACCTTGATATTATCAAAATAATACTAATTTATTGGAAAGACTTAATTTTTAGAAAGTAATTTTAATATTTTTCTAAGACCCATTTTATTACTTGACGACTTAGAAATCATCATACAAGCCTCTGATTGTAGTATCTCTCCATCTTTTAAAATACGTAAATTATTTGCTTTTAAAGTTTCTCCAGTAGACGTGATATCTGTAATTATCTCAGAAGAGCCTGTAAAAGGATAAGCTTCAGTTGCACCCAAACTGTCAATTAATTTGAATTGGGTAACACCCTTTGAAAACAAAAATCCCCTTGTTAAGTTTGGATATTTTGTTGCTACTCTTAATCTTTTCTTTTTCTTATCTTTAAATTCAAATGCAATTTCCTCTAAATCTGCAACTGTCTGCACATCTATCCATGGATCAGGAATTGCAACTACTAATGTAGCCTTACCAAAATTGTATCTTTTTAAAACATTAATTTTTTTTTGAGTGATTATTTCGCTTTCTTTTAATAAATCAAAACCAGAAAAACCTATATCCAAAGATCCATCTCCAAGTCTTTCGATGATCTCTCTTGCATGAAGATATAAAATCTTAATATTTTTATATTGTTTAATTGATCCTAAAAGATCTCTTTCTCCTCTTTCAGAAATGAGATTTAATTTATTTTTTTTAAAAATATTTAAAACATCTTTTCTAAGTCTACCTTTGCTAGGGATTCCAATATTTAAAATATTTTTTGTCATTAGTAATTTAAATTTAAGGCAGCACCTACTGCTGGAGTTTGTTTTTTTGATCCTAAGTCCGAAATTAGACCATCATAACGACCACCATTAATAATATTTTTTGATGAGTTTTTAGATTTAATATCAATTTTAAAAACCATTCCGGTGTAATATTCCAATTGCCTTCCAAAAGATGCTGAAAATACTACATTTAATTTTGAAACCTTGTTATTAGAGATTGGAAAATATCTTTGATCTACAGCTAAATTTATTCTGTTTTTTTTGAAAAATTTATTTAACTCTATGGCTGCTTTATTTATTGGACATTTTATTTTTAAGAAATCTTTTATTATTTTTGAAACATTTTTTCCTTTACTGGCTCTTCTAGGGTCTTTTATTTTCTGATCAAATCTTTTTAATATTTCATTTATTGTTCTTCCAGCCACAACATTTGACAAATCTTCTTTGAGCATTTTCACGTAACGCTTTTTATCTATTTCTACAATTGTTGGATCAACATCTGAATTTGTTTCTAATCTTTGTAATAAATCATTAAAATATTCCTCTCTCCAGAAGTGCCTCGATAATCTTAGTTTCCATCTCTTTGGAATATCCAATTTTGATATTAACAAATTGAATATTTCCACATTTCCAATAGTGAGTGTTCCTGATGAATATTTAATTTTTTGAAGTGATTTAAGAGATGTATTTATAATTTCTTTATCATCATTTTTCTCATCTTTAGATCCTAAAATTTCAAATCCAATTTGATTTCTAATGATTGAGTCTTTTTTATTTTGCGATTTTCGATAAGCTTGACCATTGTAAAAAATTTTTTCCTTACCCTTTAAATTATTTTCTAAATATCTTAGACAAGATACAATCGTTAAATCTGGTCTTAGACACAACTCGCTTCCATTTTGATCAGTAAAAGAGAAGATAAATTTTCTAAAATTTTCTCCTGATCTTTGAACGATATGATTAGCCTCAATTACTGAGGGTAAATCAATATATTTAAAACCTCTAGATTTTACCGATCTAAGGATATTTTCAGATAAGTTTTTTGACTTCATCGATTAAATTTTCTTTTGGAAATGTTTTATTGTTTTCACCCTTAACACCTTTAAGGCTTTTTATAGTGACTTTATTTTCATTAAATTCATTTTCACCACATATTATTGCAACATCCAACTCACGTTTATTTGCTAGGGTTAGTTGCTTACCTAAATTTTTCTTTAGATCTAAAAAAATTTCAGCATTGACATTATTATTTCTTAATAGATCTAAAATTTCATAATAATTTTTAAGATATTTTTCATCCATTACACAAACTAAAACTGGTTTTTGACTGTCTACTTTTATTTGATCTAATTGCATCAAAGCAAATAACAATCGATCAATTCCAAAACTAATTCCGGTGCCTGGAATATCCACACCTCTAAATCTCGAAATTAATTTTGCATAGGCTCCTCCAGAACAAATACTGCCTATATCAACCTCTTTACCCTTGTTATTGGTAACTTTAAAATTTAGGTTTGTTTCAACAATGAAATCTGAATAATAAGCCAGTCCCCTAACAATTGTAAAATTTGTTTTGACCTGATTTAAATTTGAACTGTAACCCAATACTTCAAATACTTGTTCTAATTCCTTTATACCTTCTTGAGACAATGAATTTTTTAATGTTTCTTTTAATTCTTTTAAATCTTTAATTTTTAGAAAATTAAGTATTTCGGACACTTGTTCATCATTTAAATCTGCACCCTTAGTAATTGCACCACTTATATCTTTTCTCTCTTTTTTAAGCAGATCTTCAACACCTTTTAAACCAAAACCTGGTTTATCTAATTTATCAATTGCCCTAATTACTTTTGCTTGCTTTTCTTCTGATATTTTTAAATCATCAATTAATCCTTGAACTATTTTTCTGTTACTAATGTTAATTGTAAATTGATCTTTTTTTAGACCACAATCTAACAAAGTACTTGATATTAAATTGCAAAGCTCAGAATTTGCCTGGGCAGGATTAACATTTCCTATGATATCAAAATCTGCTTGCATAAATTCTCTGTACCTTCCATTACCAGCCTTTTCATTCCTAAACACATTTTGAATAGCATACCTTTTAAAGATTGATGGAAGCTCTTGATTATTTTGAGCAACAAATCTAGCAAGCGGGCTTGAAAGATCATACCTAAGAGTAATG
Organism: uncultured Pelagibacteraceae bacterium; assembly: GCA_902570425.1. GTDB lineage: Bacteria > Pseudomonadota > Alphaproteobacteria > Pelagibacterales > Pelagibacteraceae > Pelagibacter. Next base: position 109,090 of record CACFYB010000003.1, on the reverse strand, counting down.
CTTTTTTCTCCATCCTGAAATGAGAATACATCAGACATAGGATTAGCATCATCTTCTGCTAAAAAAGATCCTATATTTTCACTTATCTCAAACGAAGGGGTTTCTAGAGCCTCTGCTCCAAATTTAATAAAATTATTCTCAATAGCTTTTAAAAGCTTTTTTTTGAGAAGAAGTTTTTTATCCCAACGATCTTCAAATCCTGAAGGTAATCCAGGAATTAATTTTTTTTCTTTATTCATTTTTTGGTACCCGGGCTGAGAGTCGAACTCAAACTTAAAGTTCCACAAACTTCCGTGCTAACCATTACACCACCCGGGCTTATCCTCTTTGTTTTTATCTTATTTTATGTGGATTTAAAATTATTATATAAATGATTAAATGCTAGCTTTAGCCAGCATGGAAATGAGCGTGCACACCTCTATTAATACCGAAAGACATTAATCTTTTGGTTAAAAAACTTGTTTTTATAACACTAATAATCATAAAAAGCTTTTTAGCCAAAAAAAATAATTATTCAAGCTTTTACATAAAGAAGGACGCTTCATTAATCCCTAAAAATCAAAAAAAAGCGTCCTTTATAAATATTAATTTATTGATTACGACTCGATAGCCTTTAAATTTACAGCCGATGGGCCCTTAGGACCATCTTGCAGCTCAAACTCTAATTTCTGACCCTCATTTAAATATCTCATGCCTGCTGATTTTACTGCTGAAACGTGCACAAAAGCGTCTTTTTCTTTATCTTCTCTTTCAATAAAACCAAAGCCTTTTTTACCGTTAAACCATTTAACAGTTCCCTTTAGTAGTGTTGTCATTTTATTCTTACCTTATTTTTTTAATTAAAAAATTATTTTATTTTTTTTTAAAATACAAGATTTAAAATTGTCAAATTTATTAAAAATGAATGGTGGGCAGTCCTAGAATCGAACTAGGTCTTCGTGCTTTTCAGGCACGCGTACGTACCAACTATACCAACTGCCCAATAATATTTAACCTCTAAATATTATTCTTCCTTTGGTTAAATCATATGGCGTCATTTCAACTGTAACTGCATCTCCTTGAAGAACACGGATTCTGTTCTTGCGAAGTTTGCCAGCAGTATGTGCTGTCACCGTATGTCCATTCTCTAATTCAACTTCAAACATTGCGTTTTTAAGTAAGGTTTTTACTGTTCCTTTAAATTGAAGTAGATCTTGTTTTGACAAATTTAATTTTTCTCCATTCTTTTTTTTACTGATTGCGCATGAGCAACTAGTTTTTCATAATTTGCAAGAGTTATAACTGATGGGCCAAGTCTTTCAATACCTTTTTTTGAAAGTTTTATATAAGATACTTTTTTTACAAAATCATGTACGCTCAATCCACTCGAATATCTACTAGAAGTGTTAGTTGGAAGAATATGATTTGATCCAGGTACACCATAATCTGTCATTGACATTAAAGCATATTTACCAAGACAAATTGAAGAAGCATTTTTTATTTTTGAAATTAAAGATTTGTAATTTTTGTTAAAAATCTGTAAATGTTCAGGACCAATTTTATTACAAATTTCGATTATTTTTTTGTCAGAATTTGCATAAATAATTATTCCATTATTCGATAAACTTTTTTTTGCAATAGAAGCTCTGGGTATTTCTTTTAATTGTTTAGAAATTTCTAATTGAACATTTTTAATAATTTTTTTGTCTTTTGAAATCAAAATGCATTGTGCAAGTATGTCATGTTCTGCTTGACTAATTAAATCACTTGCAATCCACTTGGGATTAGAAAATTTATCGCAAATTATTAATATTTCTGAAGGACCTATTATTCCACTTTCTATTCCTACTTCTCCAAAACATTCTTTTTTTGCTGCAGCAACATAAGCATTCCCAGGACCAACAATTTTATCAACTTTTTTTATTTTTTTTGTACCATATGCGAAGGCTGCAATTGCTGAGGGACCACCAATAGAATAAATTTCTTTTATTTTACATTTTTTAGCAGCATATAAAACTGCTGGATTTTGTTTACCTTTAAATGCAGGATTAATCATTACTAATCTTTTCACTTTAGCTACAATACCGGGTATTGCTGCCATTAATACACTTGAGGGATACGATGCACTTGATCCAGGCACATAAATTCCAACAGAATCTATTGGCAAATATTTATAATCAATTTTATTTTTCATTTTATCTTGAAAAGTAATATTCCTAAGTTTTTGCAAATTATGAAATTTCATTATCCTATTAAAAGCAAGATCGATAGCTTTTTTGACTTTATTATCTAAAGATGAAATAGATTTTGAAATTTGTCTTTTTGATGGAATAATAATTTTGTTTTTATTAAATTTTTTTTCATATTTTAAAACTGCCTTATCACCATTTTTTTGGACATCCTTAACAATGCTTGATACAGAAACTGAATTAGAATCAACTTTTTTTTTTCGTCTAATTAATAAATTGTTTAAATCCTTATTAAATCTTTTTTCACTACATAATAATAATTTCATAATTCAATTTATTTCGTTTTGATCTTCCAATCTTACTTCAATAGTCTCAGTTGATAAAACAATATGAGCATTGTTATCAAAAATCAAATTAATTTCATAATCATCTTTATTTTTTAGATAATTTATTCCAATTAATTCTAAAATCAGTTCTTGGTTTTTTTGATCAATATTTTTAGATTTAACTTCATCTATAAATTCAAATTTACAAATACTATTAGTTTTTTTTTTTTGATCTTCATTTTCAACTTTGATTCTATCTGCAGAAAATAAAAAAATCTTGTTTGTTTTCAGATATTTAATATTTTCAATTCTTACTTTGGCTCCTGCCATACATGTGGATATCATTTGTAAACCTTCTTGATCATTGGCGATTATTTTAGCTAAATACTTTTTTTCCATTTAATTTAAACGTCTTATTTTAGCTCCAACTTTTTTTAATTTTTTTTCAATACTTTCATAGCCTCTGTCAAGATGATAGATTCTATTAATTATTGATTTTCCCTTTGCACACAAAGCAGCTAAAATTAATGATACTGAGGCGCGTAAATCTGTAGCCATTAATTCAGCAGGTGCAAAATTTGTATTTCCATTAACTAATGCTTTATTACCCTTTATAGAAATTTTTGCTCCCATTCTGTTTAGTTCAGCAGCATGCATAAATCTATTTTCAAATATATCCTCAATGATTAGTGACTTTTTATTTGCTTTACAAAGTAGTACCATAATTTGTGCTTGTAAATCTGTTGGAAAGCCTGGATAGGGTGCAGTTTTTATGTTTACTTTTCTAATTTTTTTATTCCCAATTATATGAATCAAATTTTTTTTTACTTTTACATTTGCTCCAATTTTTCTAAGAATATTAATTTCTGTTTTAATAATCTCTGGAACGATATTATAAATTTTTAAGTTTCCATGTGTAATTGCTGCTGCTACAAGATATGTTCCTGCCTCTATTCTATCAAACATTACTGAGTATTTGCCTCCACCAACTTCTTTAATACCTATAATTTTAAGTTTTCTTTTTGAAATCCATTTAATGTTACATCCCATACTTTTTAAAAATTTAATTAAATCCTGAATTTCTGGCTCTATTGCACAATTTGATAATGTTGTAGTCCCCTTAGCAAGACACGAAGCAATAATTAAATTTTCTGTAGCACCAACAGATACTTTAGAAAAATGTATTTTAGAGCCAACAAGCCCATCAGGAGCTGATGCTATTACATAGCCTTGGGATATTTTAATTTTTACTCCAAGTTTTTGTAAAGCTCTTAGATGAATATCAATAGGTCTTACTCCTATACTACATCCACCTGGGCTACTTACTTTAGCTTTCCCAAACTTAGCTAAAAGTGGTCCCAACACTAAAATTCCAGCTCTCATAGTTTTAACAAGGTTATAGGAAGCAAATGTTTTTTTTTGTTTTGAGTTGTCGATAATAATCTTATTTTTATTTTTTTTGATTTTTGAACCTAATGATTCTAGCAAAATTAACATTGTTTCAATATCTTTTACCTTTGGAAGATTGTTTAAAAAAATTTTCTTCCTAGATAAAAGTGTTGAGGCAAGAATTGGCAATGATGCATTCTTAGAACCAGATATCTTAACTTGTCCTTTGAGCTTTTTTGCTCCAAAAACCTCTAATTTTTGCATAATTAAACTTTGGGTAATGTTGGCTCGGGACCTTGATCCATATATTTTCCATTTCGATCAGCATAAGTTACTTCTGGATTTTCATTTCCTTTTAAAAAAATAAATTGTGCCACACCCTCATTAGCATATATTTTTGCTGGCAAAGGTGTTGTATTAGAAAATTCTAAAGTAACATAACCCTCCCATCCAGGTTCTAAAGGTGTAACATTTACTATAATCCCACATCTTGCATAAGTTGATTTACCTAAGCAAATTACCAAAACATCCTTTGGAATTTTAAATCTTTCAATAGTCCTGCTCAGTACAAATGAGTTAGGTGGAATTATACACTCTGATGACTTTTTAGAAACAAAATTTGTTGATTTAAAATTTTTAGGATCAACTATTTCAGAGTTAACATTTGTAAATATCTTAAATTCATCTGAAACTCTTGCATCGTAACCAAATGATGAGAGGCCAAAGGAAATACTTTTCCCTCTCACTTGTTTTGCTTCAAAAGGTGATATCATATTTTTCTCTTTGGACATTTTTTTAATCCACTTATCTGATAACACTGACATTATTTAGTTTTAATATTTTTTTTTTTTTGAAACAATTTTCTTTTTTTTAAATTATTTCTTAAAGCAATGGCTTCTCTAAGTTTTCTAGCTTGAATTTTTTTATTCATTCTTTATCAGGATTTGTAAGAAAATCTAAAGTTATAGGCTTCGATGTATCTAATGGTTTTGATTTAGTATCGTCTTTCTTTGATCCCTCTTTTGCTAATCTCTTTGCTTTTCTCTCAGCAAGTTTTTTTTCTCTCTTGGCTTGCTTTTCCATTAATTTTGCTGATCTTGTACTTTTATAGTCATAATGAATTCCAGCCATTGAAATTCTTCCCCGATAATGAAAAAATTCCTCTGATATCAAGTTATTATCTTTATCTAAAATTATTTTTGTATAAATTTTCATGAATATTATTTTTAAAATATTTATAAACTAATAAAATAATATGGCAATAATAAGCAAATGTAGCTTTTAGGTTGAATTGCTCCTATAGTTTTAATGGCAAAACAAGTCCTTGGTAAGGACTAGTTCCCTGGTCAGTACAGGGTGGGAGCACCAGACTATTTTTTATAAAATATTTTTCTTAAAAAAATTGTTGTAATCACCAAAAAACCAAAAATAATTAAAGGAATATAGATATCTTTTGACGTTATTAAATCTAATATTCCTGGTGCCTCTAAATTATTATTAATAACTTTTTCTAATCCACTTCCAATCGATGCCATCAAGAAAATTTGAGGAATAATGCCTATTAAAGTAGCTGAAAAAAAATTTATTATCTTAACATTGAAAATTACTGGCAATACACAGCTTAATTGCCAAGGTATACCACCACAAAATCTATAAAATAATAAATAATAAAATTCAGATTTTTTAAATTTTATTTCTAAATTTTTAAATCTATCTAAAAATCTTTCTCTTACTAAATCTTTAAGAAAATAATTACTAAAAATATATAAAAAGGTTGCACCAATACTTAATCCTAACACCACAATAATAACACCTAACCATTTTCCTAAAATAAATCCTCCAAGTAAAGCAATTGGTGACCCAAAACCTAATAATGGGAATACCCACAAAATTGTGAAGAGTAAAAAAGATATTGATAGGATAATTATATTAGTTTTTTTTAGTTTTGAAAAATAATTAATATTTTCTTTAATAAAGTCATAGGAAGTCAATTGATCAAAACTGTATTTTGAAAATAAGAAATATAGAAACAACCCTATAAAAACTAAATATAATAAACCTACTAATAATTTAATATTTTTAATTTTAACCATAAATTATTATCGTAATTCTAAAATCTTCTATTTGCTATTTATATTATTAATTACTATAAAGGAGCAAATTTTTTAACAAACAATTAACTAATTAAAATTATGAAAAGAACTTTTCAGCCAAAAAAAAGACGTAGATTAAAAAAACATGGATTTAGATCAAAAATGAAAACTAAAGGAGGAAGAAAACTTCTTAAAAGACGAAGAAAAAGAGGAAGAAAGAATTTGACAGTATCATCGACCACGAAAAAGAAAAGAAAATAAATCAAAATTAATGAGAAGCAAAATTATTGCTCTTTCTAGAAATGAAGAATTTAAAACTTTATTGAAGGAAAAAAAAATATCCAACAAATATGTAACAATTTTTTTTGGGATATTAAAAAATAAGAATATTAATAAGCTTAATGTTTCATTTGTTACCAAAAAAAAGATAGGAAATGCAGTCAAAAGAAATAAAATTAGAAGAAGGTTAAAATATATTTTTTATAATGCTATGAATGAAATAAACATTAAATTGAAATATTCATATCTTGTTATTGCTAAACCAACTATGTTAAATAATGATTACACAAATATAAAAGAGACTTTATTTAAAGAATTAAAAAAAATAAAATAATGAATATTTTTACATATACACTCATTAAACTTATAAAGGCTTATAAATTTCTAATTAGTCCATTACTTGGTCCATCTTGTAGATATCTACCTACATGTTCAGAATATTGTATTGATGCTTTAAAAACCTATGGTCTCATTAAAGGTATGTTTTTAAGTTTTAAAAGAGTTTTATCTTGTCATCCTTGGGGAAGTGGTGGATTTGATCCTGTAAAAAAAGAAATTAAAATTAAAAAATAATGGACTCAAAAAATGTAATCGCAGCTATCGCATTATCATCTGCCGTTATTGTTTTGTATTCTTTATTTTTTGTACCAGAACAAAAAAAAACAAATCAAAATTTAGTTGAAAAAGAAAAAGTTGAAAAAAATACTGATGCACCAAGCTTAGAGCAAAAAGAAACTGAAATAACAATATCTCGTAACGATGCGTTAAAAGAAAGTAAAAGAGTTGAATTTGAGAATGACAACATAATAGGATCAATATCTCTTAAAGGTGCATCTATAGATGATTTAACTTTTAAAAACTATAAAGTAAATCTTGATGATGAAAAGAAAGTAACTTTACTAGGTCCAAAAAACATAAAAGAAGGATACTTAATAGATAGTGGTTTTGTTACATCTGATAGGAATATTGATGTTCCTAACTCAGATACAATTTGGTCAATAGTTGGGAACAATAAGCTAACCAAGAATTCTCCAGTAATATTATCTTGGATGAATAAACAGGGTTTAAAGTTTGAGAAGAAAATATCTTTAGATGATAAATATCTCTTTACTATAAAACAAAAAATAACCAATAATAGCAGTAAAAAATACGACTTTTATTCTTACGGTCAAATTATAAGAAATGAAATTCCGGAAATAATTGACTTTCTAATTCTTCATGAGGGTTTAATTGCAACTTTAGATGATGAATTGATAGAAGAAGACTATGATGATATTCAAGAAAAAAAGTTTACTAAAATAGCTAATAAGGGATGGTTGGGAATAAGTGACAAATATTGGATAACTTCTTTAATACCGCCAAAAAATAAGGAATTTAAAACAACATTCGATTATAAAAAAAAATTTAGAGCAAATTTTATTGCTACAGAACCTTTGACACTTAATGAAAATAGCTCTATTGAGGAAGAACTACAAATTATTGTTGCAGCCAAAAGGGTAGACGTAATTGATGGCTATGCTGAAACACTGAATATAGATAAATTTGATTTAGTAATTGATTGGGGCTTTTTATACTTTATTACCAAACCCCTTTTTTATGGAATTGATTATTTTTTTAAACTTCTTGGAAATTATGGTTTGGCAATTATAGCTATTACAGTTTGTATTAGATTAGCTTTTTTTCCTTTAGCTAATTTTTCATTTAGAAGTATGGCAAAAATGAAAGCTCTCCAACCAGAAATGGTAAGATTAAAAGAGCTACACAAAGATGATAAAATGAAACTACAACAAGCGATGATGGCTCTTTATAAAAAAGAAAAAGTAAATCCTATGTCAGGATGTTTGCCAATACTTGTTCAAATTCCGGTATTTTTTGCTCTTTATAAGGTATTATTTGTGACCATTGAAATGCGACAGATGCCCTTCTATGGTTGGATACGTGACTTAAGTGAAAAAGATCCTACTAGTTTATTTAATCTATTTGGTTTGTTGCCTTATGATGTCCCCTCTTTTCTGGTTATTGGAGCCTGGCCGGTTGCAATGGGAGTATCAATGTGGATTCAGCAAAAACTAAACCCTGCACCTACTGATGCAATGCAAGCTAAAATTTTTGCATTCTTTCCTCTATTCCTGACAGTTATTCTTGCACCATTTCCAAGTGGATTAGTGATTTATTGGACAGTTAACAACATTTTAACTATGGCACAACAAGTTTTCATAATGAAAAGAACAACAATCAAAACAGCAACCTAAGATTTATAATTTAATAATTAATAAATGGATTTAAAAAAAATACTTCCTGAAAATGGACCACCAATAAATGAAGTCAAAAAGTATATAGATAAATATAAAAATGACTTGATAGTAATAAAATATGGTGGAAATGTTTTTATTGACAGAAAAATCTTTGATAATTTTATAGAGGATCTGAGTATTTTAAATAAATTAGGTCTTTCAATTATTGTCGTTCATGGAGGTGGACCCCGAATTAAAAGAGAATTAGATAAATCAAATATTCAATCAAAATTCATTAGGGGATTGAGAGTAACTGACGAAAAGATAATAGATATTGTTGAGTCAGTTCTAATAGATTTCAATAATGATATTGTTAACTCTTTAGAAAAAAAAAATATAAAAGCAATCTCGATACACACAAAAAATAATAATATAATTGATGTGATAGCAGAGGCAAAAGAGCTTGGTTTTGTTGGATTGCCAAGTAAGATTAATAATGAAATTTTATTCAATATTATCAAACAAAATATGATACCTATCGTTTCTCCATTAGGCTTAGATGAAAATAATCAAACGCATAATATAAATGGTGATACTGCAGCAATGTCTGTTGCTAAATCTGTAAAATCAAGAAGGTTATTATTAATGACCAATGTTGATGGAGTATTAAATAAAGAAAAAAAACTCATAGATGAAATTTCTTCATCAGAGATTTTAAAAATGTTAAAAAATGGAACTATTACTGAAGGAATGATACCAAAAATAAATGCTTGCTTAAACGCAGTAAATAATGGTGTTGCCGCTGTCGGTATAATTAATGGTACAAAACAACATTCATGTTTATGGGAAATTTTCTCTGATAAAGGATCGGGTACATTAATTAGAAAATGAATTTAAGGGAAAAGAAATATCTTCTACTTGATCTTGATGGTGTATGCTATGGAAAACATAATAATTATTCTTTAGAGCGTGTGTTTGGCCAAGTTTCAAAAAGAATGACGCAATTTATATCTGAAAAACTTAGAATCGATAAAAATAAAGCTAAGGAATTACAAACAAACTATTTTTATAAGTACAACACATCACTTAGAGGTTTAATGGTACACAATGGAATATCTCCTGATGAATTTTTGTCTTATGTTCATAAAATAGACTTGTCATTTATGAAAGAAGATAAAATTATGAGAAGTGAGCTAAAACAATTAGACATGGAAAAATTTATCTTCACCAATGGTAGCGCCGAACATGCGGCAAATATTTTAACTCATCTTGGAGTTTACGATTTATTTGGCAGAGATAAAGTTTTTGACATTAAAGATGCTGGTTATGTGCCCAAACCTGAGGCAGAGACTTTTGACTTAATGGTTAAAAAATTTGGTATAAATCCAAAAGAAACTATTTATATTGAAGATATAGCTAAAAATTTAAGCATAGGTCACAAACGTGGGTGTACAACTGTTTGGCTAAAAAATGATGAACATTTTGGAAAGATAGACTCAGATAAAGATTATATTTCTCATAAAATTGAAAATCTATCTTTATTTCTAAAAGAAATAAGGCTATTAAAAAGTAATTAATTATGTCTTTAGAAAAAATTATCAACGATGCTTGGGAAATTAAAGATCAAGTAAACCAAAATTCTGATCAAAATCTGAAAGATGCCATTAATCAAGTGATCGCTGATTTAGATAATGGTAAATCTAGGGTTGCAGAAAAAATAAAAGGAGGATGGGTCACCCATCAATACCTTAAAAAAGCTATTATGTTAAGTTTTAGGATTTATCCAATGGAAAATTTAAATGGTCCTTATAGTAGTTGGTATGATAAAGCTCATTTGCTAAAAGGCAAAACTGCGGGATGGTCAAAAGAAGATCATGAAAAAGCAGGTTTTCGAATGGTTCCAAATTCACCAGTTAGGAAAGGATCCTTTGTAGGAAAGAATGCTGTCCTAATGCCATGCTATGTTAATATTGGAGCCTATATAGATGAAGGGACGATGATAGATACATTTGCAAGAGCCGGTAGCTGTTGTCAAATAGGAAAAAACTGTCATATTTCTGCTGGCTCAGGTGTAGGTGGAGTTTTAGAACCGGCACAGGCATTACCAACTATAATAGAAGATAATGTATTCTTAGGAGCAATGTCAGAAGTAGTTGAAGGTGTAATCGTTGGTGAAGGTTCTGTTTTAAGTATGGGAATGTATATCGGTCAATCAACTAAAATAGTTGACAGAAAAACTGGAAAAATAATGTATGGCAAAATACCACCTTATTCAGTTGTGGTTCCAGGTTCGTTGCCTGATAAAAATAATCCATCTGCTCTATCACTAAGTTGTGCAGTAATAATCAAGCAAGTAGATGAAAAGACCAGATCAAAGACATCAATTAATGATCTTTTAAGAGATTAAACATGCAAAAAATTAATGAATTACAATTAGCTAAAGAGCTAATCAGGTTTCCAACTATAACTCCAGTAGACGCTGGAGTGATGAAATTTTTAGAAAAAAAATTAAAAAAACTTGGTTTCAAAACAAAAATACTAGAGTTTAAAGAAAGAGGTTTTAAACCAGTTAAGAATTTATATGCAAGATTAGGATCAAAAGAGCCTAATTTTTGTTATGCGGGTCACCTGGATGTTGTGCCTCCAGGAAATATAAAAGATTGGACAATAAATCCGTTTAAACCATCAATAAGAAAAGGTTATTTAATTGGAAGAGGTGCAAATGATATGAAAAGTTCTGTTGCAGCTTTTGTTTCTGCTGTAAGCACTTTTTTATCACTAAATAAAAAGTTTGATGGATCGATTAGTTTATTAATTACTGGAGATGAAGAGGGCGATGCAGTAAATGGGACAAGAAAAGTAGTGGAATATTTAAAAAAAAAGAGTGAGAAAATTAGTTTTTGTTTAGTGGGTGAACCAACAAATCCAAATAAATTAGGTGAAATGATCAAAATTGGTCGTAGAGGCAGTTTAACGGGTAAATTGACTATATTCGGTTTACAGGGTCACGTTGCCTATCCTCATAGAGCAAATAATCCCTCAACTATAATTGTAAAAATTTTAAAAGAATTAAAAGATATTAAATTTGATAAAGGCACGAAAGATTTTCAACCTTCAAACCTAGAAGTTACAAAAATAAATATAAATAATACTGCTGACAATGTTATTCCTGCTACAGCTGAAGCAACTTTTAACATTAGGTTTAACAACAAACATTCATCAACTTCTATTAAAAAAAGACTAAATAAAATCTTTATTAAAATTAATAGAAAATATAGATCAAAATTTAGAATCAATTATAGAGTTTCTGGTGAAGCCTTTTTAACTAAACCAAATAAAACTACATATATGATACAAAATACCATAAAAAAGATCACTAAGATAAAACCAAAATTATCAACTACAGGCGGAACCTCAGATCTACGATTCATAAAAGCCATATCACCTGGTTTAGAATTTGGTTTAGTTGGACGAACTATGCATCGTGTGGATGAGGTAGTATCATTAAAAGATTTAAAAAATCTTAAGACAATTTATGAAAACATTTTAATAAATTATTTTAAATGAAAACAGCAATCATAAATTCTGATTCTTATGAGAAACATAATACTGGCGATGGTCATCCCGAACAGCCTAAAAGAGTAATTGCTATAAAAGAAAGATTAAAAAAAAGAAAAGATCTAATCTGGGATAAGCCAGATAGTGTTCCTGAAGACATATTGTCTATGACGCATTCAAAGGACTACATAATTAATCTAAAAAATTCTTTTCCTCAAAAAGGCCTTAAGTTTTTAGATGGCGATACAATTGTTTCACCTGAGAGTAAAAAAGCAGTTTTTGATGCTGCTGGTTCAACAATAAGAGCAATAGATGGAATAGAGAGCAATGAATATAAAAACGCATTCTGTTTGGCTAGACCACCTGGGCACCATGCTGAAAAAAATAAAGCGATGGGATTTTGTTGTATATCAAACGCGGGGATAGCAACGAACTATTTAGTGAAAAAATATAAATATAAAAAAATTGCCTGTGTAGATTTTGATGTGCACTGGGGTAACGGAAATTATGATGTTATGCGTGGTAATAAAAATTCATTATACATTTCTACTCATCAATATCCTTTTTATCCTGGAGGTGGAACAGATAAAGATAAAGGAGACTTTAACAATTCATTAAATATCCCTTTACCTGCTGGTACAAACTCAGAAGAATACTTTAATGCATTTGATAGAGTGTTAGAAAGATTAGTACAATATAAACCAGATTTTCTAATATTTTCAGCAGGTTTTGATGCACATAAAGATGATCCATTAGCTCAATTCCAACTAAGTTCAAAAGATTTTTATGAGATTACTAAAAGAACATTAATAGCTACCAATAAGTTTACTGCGGGTAAAGTTGTTTCTATACTTGAGGGTGGATATGATTTAAATGCCTTAGCAGAAAGCACCAATGAACATGTTAATGCATTGGTAGAATTCAATTAATAAATATCTAGCACATCATAATCACCTTCATGAAACCATACAAAATAAAAAAATCAAAAATTGATAATAAAGGTCGCGGACTTTATGCTACTAAAGATATCACTGAAGGTACAAAAATTATTAATTACTTAGGAAAAATAATTACAAATAAAGAGGTTGAAGAGTCAGACAAATATGACAATAAAAAACCTATTTATTTATTTACTCTCAATAAAAAATATACTTTGGATGGTGATTTCTCATTTAATATTGCTGGATTAGTAAATCATAGTTGTAATGCGAACGCACGTTATGATGGTAAGGGTTTAAAAATTTGGATAACAGCTGATAGAGACATTAAGAAAGGTGAAGAGATAACTTGTGATTATGGCTTTAGTTTTGACAAAGATGACTACAAACAATTTCCGTGTAAATGTAGATCAAAAAATTGTTGTGGTTTTATAATTCGTGAGGAAAGTCGTTGGAGAATTCATCGTAAATTTGCGATGAGTAATAAAAAAAAATTAATAAATAACTCTAGTTAAATACAGACCTTGTGATGGTGCAGGTGGTGCACATAACTCTCTTTTTTTAGACTCCATTACATTTGCAAATTTTTTTAATGTCCATTTTTTTTCTCCAACATATTTTAAACAACCAACCATAGACCGTACTTGTTGTTGTAAAAAAGATTGGGATCTAAATTCTATTTCTATCTTATCTTTTCTAGATTTGATTTTTACTAATTTCATGGTTTTTATTGAGCTTTTAGCCCTGCAACTAGATTTTCTAAAAGTACTAAAATCCAAGGTTCCTATTAATTTTTTTGCGCTTTTTCTCATTAATTTTAAATCAAGATCTTTCATAATGTGCCAGCCTCTATTTTCATCTAAAACTGGTCCACTGATCCGATTTATAATCACGTAATTATAAACTCTCATTTTAGCTGAAAATCTTGCATGAAAATTTTTACTTCTTTTTTTAATCTTAAGTATTGCTACTCCATCTTTATTCAAAAAGTGATTGATTGATTTTAAAAACCTATCAATGTTGTTAATTTTATTTTTACAATCAAAATGTGCTGACTGCTCTTTGGCATGAACCCCTACGTCCAACCTTCCAGCTCCATATATTGCGATATTTTCTTTTAATAGTTTTGAAATTTTGCTTTGTAATAGTCCTTGAACAGTTTTTCCCTTTTTCTGAATTTGCCATCCTCTAAAATTAGTACCTACATATTCAATTAATATCTGATATCTAAACATTTAATAACTTTGAGCCCTTTTTAATTTGGGAGCCCAACATGAATTCACTAATTTTTTGTGGTCTTTTTCCTTGTCTTTGAATTTCAAGTATTTTAATAGATTGATTATTATTACAAGCAATCTCTAACTGATCTGAAATTACTTCACCAATTTTACCAATTCCGTTGCCAATCTCTGCTTTCAAAACTTTATATCTTTCACCATTAAAACTGAAAAAAGCACCAGGGTCAGGACAAAGCCCATTTATTTTTCCAATAATTTTTATAGCCTCGCAATTCCAGTCAATCTGCGATTCTTTCTTATCAATTTTTTTCGCATAAGTAGCTTTTGAATGATCTTGCTCAATAAATTTTACGTTATTATCAAGTATACTATCTATATTATCTAAAATTTTTTCTGCTGCCAGAAATGACAGTTTTTCTGAAATTTCTTGAGCATTTTGATTATGATCTATTTTTATCTTGTAAATATTGCTAACAGGTCCACTATCTAATTCCTCTGAAATTTTCATAATACTTACTCCCGTCTCATTATCTAAATTCATAATTGATCTTTGAATTGGAGCTGCTCCTCGCCAATAAGGAAGTATTGAAGCATGAATATTAATAAAACCTTTTTTAGTTAAATTAAAAAATTCTTTTGGAATAATTTGACCATACGCAACAACTATTGCGAGATCAGCGTTTAACTTTTTTAAAAATTCATATTCTTCTTGATTATCTTTAAAAGTATTTGGGGTTCTAAAATCTATATTTAGTGTTTCAGAAATACTTTGAATAGGAGATTTATTAATTTTTTGCCCTCTGTGGGATTTTTGAGGTGGTTGAGTATAAACAACAGAAATTGGATACCCATTTTGATATAATGATTTTAAAATAGGAACTGAAAAATATGGTGTTCCCATAAAGATAATTTTTTTTGACATTTACTAAACAACTATCCGATTAGATTTATTTTTAGATAGTTTTTTAATAATCATAGATTTTTTTAATTTTGATAAATAATCAATAAAAAGTATTCCCTCAAGATGGTCCATTTCATGTTGAATGCAAGTAGCTAGTAAACCTTCTGCCTTTAATAATTTTTTTTCTCCATTATAATCTAAATATTCGACCTCACATTTACTTGGTCTATCAATTTCCGCAAATTGATTAGGAACTGATAGGCATCCCTCTTCATAAGTAGATAAAATTGAATTTGTATTTTTAATAATAGGATTTACAAAATATTGGGGTTCTTTTTTTTCTTTATCTTTACCTATATCAATAACAATTATTCTTTTTGGTACTCCAATTTGAATAGCAGCGAGACCTATACCATTAGCTGAGTACATAGTATCTAGCATGTCATCCATTAAGTTTTGGATTTCTTGTGAAACCTTTTCTACTGGCCTTGATACTTGTCTAAGTAATTGATTTGGTTCTGTGAGTATAGTTTTAATAGCCATTTTATAAAGTATTCTATTAAAATTTTTAAACTTTTAAAGGAAGAACTTTAAGTAAAATCTTATTTCTAATAAAATCTACATTTAATTGATTTAAAGTGCTTATAATAAAATACATTGTATCTGCATCAATTATATCTACATCATCTTGTCCTATCACCTGAACAATTCTTAATAATGCCGCTCCCAATTCATCATTACTAATCATTAATTGTATATCTGAAGGTATTTCATTTTGATCAATTTCATATAAGTCGTCATATTTTTTGGAAATTTGAATACCATCTGACTTTAATGACTCTAAAAAAATTACATCTTTTTTTGAAAAAAAATATTTTTTATTCTTTTTTATCTTTTTTAAAAAATTATTAACATCTTTTTCAATTTTTGATTTTGCATAATCTCCATTAAAATAATTTACTAATTTTGATTGATGCAAAATATCATTATTAAACTTTATCTTCTTATTTTCATTTTCACTCTTTTTGATATTATTTTGATAAAAACGTGTAAAATTAGATGGCACAGCTGAAGGATTAATGTCCTCCAAAAGATTTCTAAGTTCATTATCAAAAGCATTATTTATATTTTCTTTTTTAAAGGATTCCTTTAATGTACTAATTAAATCTAATTTTTTACCAGTTTCGGACTCCAATAAAATTTTTTGGTATAAAAGTGCTCTTCCTTCTATCAATGATAAAGATTTATAAGAATCTTTTGCATTTAGTAATTGATTAATATTGAATTGAAATCTTTTATATATTTCATAAAGATCTTTTTCTGGATAATTTCTATTATGTACAGCTTTTTCTATAGTAGAGATTTTGTCTAATTCAGTCATATCAAATTTTTGTGTGTCATATAATAAATTTGATGATGAAAGATACTTCCATATTATTTTTGACGTAGAATTATTAGGTTCGAAGAAAAATTCTGGATTGGTTCTATGCGCTAAATGAAAATCTAAGATAGATTTTTCAGAGATTGTTTTGTCTAATTCTTTATTATAACCAAATAAAAAATTAATCTTTTTTTCAAAATACTCATCTTTGAAACCCAATTCTTTTTTCAAGTCTAAAATTAATTGTGCCTCTTCTTCTTTTTTTTCATTAACTAAACAATAAATATTAAATTTAATTAGATATTCATCTGACAAAGGTTTAACATTTTTAGAAAAAAATTCACATGCTTTATCTAAATTAGATTGTGACAAATATTCATTTACTAAAAACTTTGTTAAAATTGGATGTTTATTTATAATTTGGTTCTTTATTAAATATTCTTCAATTAAATCTAGGTTAGAGTTTTTGACTAACCATTGTGATTTGTATTTCAAAAATTCTTCCTCTGAAATATTTTTTTCTGGATAATAAGAATTAGTTAGTATGGATATATTCATAATTTCTGCAGCATCATCAGAGAGATCAATTTTATTTATATTTGAAAAAAGATTTTTTAATTGTTCACCATCGGATTCGGACCACATATTGATATCTAATCCATAATCTTCTGGGTCATATAAACCCACAATTTTTACTTCCTTAGACTCTAAAACTTCGTCAAGTTTTATCTCAAGAATTTTATCATCGGTTTGTAGATTATAAATATCAGTTTCGTTATTTGTATCAATATTATTATTTGTTTCTAAAATCTTATTATCATCAAGTGATTGATCTTTTTTTGTTTCATCGACATTCCATATATCAACTGGTTTTTCCTCTGTGTAAAGAGTCGTTTTAAAAATAAAGGTTATAAAAATAAATACACTTACAAAAATTTTTTTATTTAATAATCTTAAAATTTTCATTTGGAATTATTTTTTCAATTTCTTTATTGGGAGCTGGAAAATCAATTTTATTAAGTAAAAAAACAATTGCGAAAACTGCAACTACAAACAACGCTATCTTTACAATCAGGCTTAAATAATTTGTTCTCGAACTTGTTTTTTTTATAAATTGCATATAAATTTAGTTAATTTCAAATTAAGACATATTTGTGTTTTTTCAATAAAGAAACTTATGAAATCAAAAAAAAATATTGTTTTTTTAGGTATGATGGGTTCTGGCAAGACCTCAATAGGCTCATTAGTTTCCAAAAAATTAAAATTAAATTTTATTGATACAGATCAAAAAATTGAGGAAGAACTAGGAATGAGTATTGTGAAGATATTTGAAAAAAAAGGAGAAAAATTTTTTAGGGAATTTGAGGAAAAAATAACATTAAGAATATTGAAAAAAAAAGACGTTGTAGTTGCTTTAGGAGGAGGAGCTTTTTTAAATAAAAATATTAGAAATGAAATTTTAAGCAATCATTTTTCAATATGGTTAAAATGGAAAAATGATACAATTATTAAAAGAATTACAAATAGTGTGAAAAGACCTGTAGCTTTAAAATCTTCTAAAGTTGAATTATTTGATTTAATTGAAAAACGTTCTAACATCTATTCAAAAGCTTTATATAAAATAGAATGTGATAACTTAAAAAAAATACAAATCACAAGAAAAGTTTTAGATATTTATGAAAACAAAAAAAATAATAGTTAAAACAAATGATTTTAATTATCGAGTCATTATAGGTTCAAATTTAATTTCCAATATTGGAAAAATAATAAAACAAAACTCAATTAAATTTGAAAAGTGTTTGTTAATAATAGACAAAAATATACCAAAAAATAATATTCGATTAATTAAGAAATCTTTAAGAAATAAAAAGATTTTTCTATTTTATATTAACGCGAATGAAAAAAACAAAAATCAAAAAAAAATAAATATTATTTTAAATATTTTACTAAAAAATGAATTTTTAAGAACTGATTGTTTAATTACTATTGGTGGAGGCATTACGGGAGATATAGGTGCATTTGCAGCTAGTATTTTTAAAAGGGGACTTAAATTCATAAATATACCAACAACTCTTCTTGCACAAGTAGACTCATCTATTGGAGGAAAAACTGGAATTAATACTAAATTTGGAAAAAATCTGATAGGAAGTTTCTATCAACCAAGATTAGTAATAAGTGACATGGGGTTTTTAAAAACTCTTTCTAAAAGAGAATTAATTTGTGGATATGGTGAAATTTTAAAACACTCTTTAATTCAAAATAAAAGATTTTTTAAGTTTCTGAATACAAATTTTTCAAAAATTTTAAATCTTTCATCTCCTTTTATCGAATTAGCAATATTCAAAAGCTGTATAATAAAAAAAACTACTATCGAAAAAGATGAAAAAGAAAAAAATTTAAGGAAAATTTTGAATTTTGGTCATACCTTTGCTCATGCATATGAAGCAACGTTTGGGTATTCAAAAAAATTAAATCATGGTGAAGCGGTTCTCTTGGGAATGAATTCAGCGTTAAGATTTAGTAATGAAAAAAAGCTTTTATCAAATCAAGAATATAACTTAATTAAAAATCACACGCATAATTCAAATTTGCCTTATAATTTGAAAAAATATTTCTCAAAAGATGATTTGAAAAAAATATTAACATTTATGTCCAATGATAAAAAAAATAATTCAAAAAAAATAAGTTTAATTTTACTTAAGAAAATTGGAAACCCTATCATAAGAGATTTTGATCAAAGTGTACTTAAAAGATTTTTAATTAAAGAATTAGTTAATTAAGATTTGTAACGAATGAATAAATTCTTTAATCTCTTTATCTAAAATCTTATAAACTTTTTTATTTCTATCAATTTTACTAAGTTGCTTTAATTCTTTCGATTCTAAAGAAATTTTCAAATGAAATTTATTTGGTTGGTTATTTCTGTGATTTTTATGAATAAAAGATTTATCCTCTATAGATAAACTTTCCAACTGAATTTGGTCTTGTAATTTTTTTTTTACAATTGCAATTAGTTGATTTATATCCATATATATAATTTATATCATGAAAAATATTTGTAATTGGAAAAATTGTAAAGAAATAGGTGAATTTAAAGCCCCTGTAGAAAAAGATAATAGTAAAAAATATAGAATGTTATGTTTGGAACATATCAAAGAATTTAACAAAAACTGGAATTACTTTTCAGGTATGAGTGACGATCAAATTATGAATTTTTTAAAATCGGATATGACCTGGCACAAACCTACTCAAAGTTTTAGCTCTTCAGACAATTTTTTTAAAATATTGTGGAACGATACTTTAAAGGATGAGCTTGATAAGGAACGATTAAAAAGTGACTTTAATCACATGCGGCAATTTAAATTTAATCACAAAGATATAAAGGCATTTAGCATTTTAGGTATTTCAGTGGGTTTAAAGTGGCAAAAAATTCAGGAAAAATTCAAAGTGCTTGTCAAAAAATTTCACCCTGATATGAATTCTGGTAATAAAAAATATGAAGAAAAATTAAAACTAATTACATTAGCATATACACAGCTTAAAAATACTTATAGAGAAAAAATTGACACCTGATTTAAATATAATACCAGATATTAAAATATCTATTAAGCAAAGTTTTGGAATAGATTCTGAGATGGAGGTAGATGCCTTTTCTAAAACTAATGAATATGTTCCTGAAATAGATAAAAACTATAAATTTGATAAAGACACAACACTTGCAATTATTTCTGGATTTGCATTTAACAAAAGAGTTTTAATTCAAGGATATCATGGAACAGGAAAATCTACTCATATAGAGCAAGTAGCGGCCAGACTAAATTGGCCATGTGTTAGAGTTAATCTAGATAGTCACATAAGTAGAATCGATCTTATTGGAAAAGATGCGATAATATTGAAAGATGGTAAGCAAGTTACTGAATTTAAGGAGGGGATCTTGCCTTGGTCAATACAAAATCCCGTAGCTTTAGTTTTTGATGAATATGATGCCGGAAGACCAGATGTAATGTTTGTTATTCAAAGAGTCTTGGAAGCACAAGGTAACTTTACACTTCTTGATAAAAATAAAGTAATAAAACAAAATAAATTTTTTAGATTATTTGCTACCTCAAATACTATTGGTCTTGGGGATACAACTGGTTTATATCATGGAACACAACAGATAAATCAAGGTCAGATGGACAGGTGGAATATTGTTTCAACTTTAAACTATCTAAGCCTTGAAAAAGAAATGGAAATAATCATAGCTAAGAATAAAAATTTTAATAATGCAAAAGGAAAAGGAAAAATTGCTAATATGATTAAAGTTGCATCATTAACAAGAAAAGGTTTCATTGCAGGAGATATATCTACGGTTATGAGTCCAAGAACAGTATTGCATTGGGCAGAAAATACAGAAATTTTTAAAGATATTGGTTATGCTTTTAGAGTAACTTTTTTAAATAAGTGTGATGAAATAGAAAAAAATATAATCGCCGAATATTACCAGAGATGTTTTGGTGAAGAACTGCCTGAGTCTTTAATAAATATTCAAATTTAATGAGTAACCGAGACAATTCCTCTAATATTAAAGAAAAGTTTCAACAAGCTCTGACTTCAACTATAAAAGTTATTTCAGATGATTTGAATTTAGATGAAAATTTAAAAAAAGATAAAAACTCAAAAAAAATTGATTTTTTTGAACTTGATAATTTAAATACTAAATACGATTTTATAAAAGCGAGAGCGGATGCAGACTCTACTGCACTAAAAAAAAAATTTTCAAATAATGAAATTTATAAAAAAAACTTGCCAAAAAACTTCTCTTGTAAATCGCTTTATTCAATAGCTGAAAGAATAAGGTATGAGTCATTAGGCACGAAAATGCTTAAAGGAATAGAAAAAAATTTTAAGAATAATTACGACCAAATAATTAGTTTAAAAAAAAAAGATCAACTTAAAACAAAAGATGATGTTCCAGTATCAGAGGCATTTGAACTCTATATGATTAAAAATTTTCATGGTATTAAATTAAATGATTTGTCTTACAAAATTTTAAATTTTTGGGAAAAGGAATTTGATCAGTCAATTACAAAACACCTTGAATTCTTAAAAAAAAACATAGAAAACCAAGAAATCTACTCTACTCGTTTTTCAGAAATACTTGAAAAAATGGATATTTTTGAAACTGAAGATACCGAAAATCAAAAAGAAAACGATGACGAAACACAAAATAAATCTTCTGAAAATAATGAAGAAAATAACACCGATGAACAAAAAGATGGAAAATATGACGAGGAAAGTGATGCCTCTGTAGATGCAGACTATAATATTGATGATCTTAAGCTCGATGAACAATTAATGGATACTGATACAAACAAAGATGGCTCAGAAGAAATCATGCAAAGGAAAAATCTAAATAACTTAAATTTAGATTATAAAATTTTTACAAATCAATTTGATGAAATAATAAAGGCAGAAAAATTAGAAAACTTTGAAGAGACAAACAAACTTAGAAAAACATTAGACCAACAACTAATCGGGTTTCAAGATTTGATTACAAAACTAGCAAACAAACTGCAAAGACAATTATTAGCAAAACAAAATAGATCTTGGGAATTTGATTTAGAAGAAGGTTTGCTTGATAGTTCAAAACTGCCAAGAATAATTATAGATCCATATAATTCTTTATCTTTTAAAAAAGAAAAAGATTTAGAGTTTAAGGATACAATTGTTACTTTGTTAATTGATAATTCAGGATCAATGCGGGGAAGACCTATCACTATAGCAGCTTTATGTGCAGATATATTATCTAGAACTTTAGAAAGATGCTCAGTAAAAGTTGAAATACTTGGGTTTACTACAAAAAATTGGAAAGGTGGTCAAAGTAGAGAATTTTGGAATAAAAATAATAAGCCTAAAACTCCAGGAAGATTAAATGATTTAAGACATATTATTTATAAAAGTGCGGATACTCAATGGCGTCAAGCAAAAAATAATTTAGGCCTTATGCTCAAAGAGGGTTTATTAAAAGAAAACATAGACGGTGAAGCTATATTATGGGCATTTAAT
Source organism: uncultured Pelagibacteraceae bacterium (assembly GCA_902570425.1). GTDB lineage: Bacteria > Pseudomonadota > Alphaproteobacteria > Pelagibacterales > Pelagibacteraceae > Pelagibacter. The sequence goes on along the minus strand of CACFYB010000003.1, from coordinate 86,537 downwards.
AGATTAAAAAAAAGGAAAGAGGAAAGAAAAATTCTTATGGTTATTTCAGATGGCGCGCCAGTTGATGACTCTACATTATCAGTAAATTCTGGAGATTTTTTAGAAAAACATCTAAAAAAAATGGTAAAATTTATTGAGGATAAAACCGAAATTGAAATTCTCGCTATAGGAATTGGCCATGATGTTTCAAGATACTACAATAAAGCAATCAAAATTACTGATGTAAACGAACTTGGTGATGTGATGATATCTCAATTAAGCTCTTTATTTAAAACAGAGAGAAAATTTCACTAAATATTAAATAACTCTTTATTTTTCCATTTAATAATTACTTCAGCACCACCTCGAGTTTTTGAATTTCTACAATTGATTATTGCAAAATTTTTTTCTAGTAAAGTTTTACCAATAAAAATTCCTAGGCCCAAACCAGAATTTTTATCATTAGATCCTTTGTTTGTTTTCAGATAAGGTTCTCCTATCTTCGTTAAAATCTCAAATGGGTATCCATTTCCATCATCTTCAATCACTACTTCAGTAGTACTACTATCACTTTTTAAATTAATAAAGACTTTACTTTTAGAAAATTTATTAGCATTTCCTATAAAATTTCTCAGTCCGTAAACAATTTCTATACTTTTAGTAATTTTTTGAGGATTGGAGTCTTGTGATAAATTCAAGATAAATTCTTTATCGCTAGTTTCTTTAAAAGATCTGATAATCTCATTTAAATATTCTCTTATAGATAGATCTTCATCAATAAAATCATCTTCTTGCGAAGGATTTAATGAAAGTTTTTTTAATATTTGATTACATCTCTCAACTTGACTTGATAATAAATATATATCTTGTATCACGTCTTTTTGATCTTTTAATTGTTTTGTTAATTCATGTGTAATTATTTTTATTGTTGAGAGAGGTGTTCCTAAAGAATGTGCTGCTGCTGCTGCTTGACCACCTAAAGACAGTAATTCATGCTCTTTAGCCATAACTTCCTCCATTTTATTTAAAGCTTCTTTTCTTAATCGTGACTCAGTGCCAAAAATAATTGCAAAATAATTCAAAAAAAACAGGGCTATAATTAAAGCTATTGGGATAGAATAATGCAGGTAAGGACTAATATGATAGTGGTCTCCTAATGGAAATGGTAAATTTTCAGAATAAAAAGAGAGAAAAATTACTAATGCTGTAGTAAATAATACCAACAACAAGTTTGTTCTAAAACCTAAATTAGATGATGCAAATACACTCGGGATTATTAAAAAAATTATAAAAGGATTAGCTATACCCCCTGTTAAATATATTAAAGAACCAAGTTGTAATATATCTATAATCAAGAATAATAAAGCAGATCTCTCTGATAATTGAGTTTTTTTGTAAATAAAAATTAGATAGAGATTACTTAAAACACCTAAAAAAATAATTAAATTTGATAAAATAAAATCAAAGTAAAAATCGAAATAAAAAAATACTAAATTTACAGAAATTAATTGACCAATTATACCGATCCACCTTAAATTTATATAGGTAGATTTTTTTAAAGAATAATATCTAGAAGTTTCAAAAAACTTCATTTTTAAATATCTAGATTTTCAACGTTTATCGCGTTCGAAATTATGAAATCTTTTCTAAGCGCAACATCATTTCCCATTAAAGTGTGAATTAAATCTTGGTCTTTTTGAAAATCTTTAGAATATTTTACTTGCAATAAATTTCTTTTTTTTGGATCAAGAGTTGTGCTCCAAAGTTCGTCGGGATTCATTTCTCCTAATCCTTTAAATCTCTGAATGTTCATTTTTGATTTTTCAATTTCTATTTCTTTTAAGTATTCCCTTGAGCCTTTTTTTATTTTTTTTAATTTTGAATTATTTGAGACAATAAATTCCTCGAGCTCTTTTTCATCTTTAATATATATTCCTTTTGAACCCTTATTAATCTTAAATAAAGGTGGTTGAGCTAAATATACATGTCCATTTTCTATTAATTTGTTAAATGGTTTATTATTAAAAAAAGTTAATAATAATGCCCTAATATGAGATCCGTCAACATCAGCGTCAGTCATAATAATGATCTTCCCATATCTAAGATCCTTTAAATCGATTTCATGTGCCTTAGGATCAAGACCTAGGGCATTTATTAATGTTAAAATTTCATTAGATGAAATCATTTTAGATAAAGCTTTTGTTCGGTACTCATTCCCATTTGTATTTCCATTTCCATTTTTTTTTATTTTCAATTCCTCCACATATGTATTTAATATTTTTCCCCTTAATGGCAAAACAGCTTGGTTAGTTCTGTCTCTTCCTTGTTTTGCAGAACCTCCTGCAGAATCTCCTTCAACTATAAATAATTCAGTACCTTCTTGTTTACCTATTTGACAATCTGCCAGCTTTCCGGGTAATCCACTTAATTCTAAAGCACCTTTTCTTCTAACGCTCTCTCTTGCTTTTCTAGCTACATCTCTAGCCAAAGCTGCTTGTATGATTTTAGCTAAAATGATTTTCGCTACAGATGGATTTTGATCGAACCAAATAGATAATTTTTCATTTATAACTGTTTCAACAATCATTCTTACCTCTGAGGAAACAAGCTTATCTTTTGTTTGAGATGAAAACTTAGGATCTGGGATCTTAATTGATAAAACACATGTTAATCCCTCTTTAATATCGTCGCCAGAAATAGTTAATTTATTTTTTTTAAGAAGATTTTGCTCGTTTGCATATTTGTTAATAATCCTTGTTAGGGCACTTCTAAAACCTAATAAATGTGTGCCTCCATCTTTTTGAAAAATGTTATTAGTATAAGGAAGCACATCCTCAGAATAACTTGCATTCCATTTTAGAGAACATTCAATTTCTAAGTTGTTTTTCTTTCCCTCCACATATATTGGTTTTTTAAACAAAGCATTTCCATTTTTATTACTCAATTTTTCTCTTTTTTCGTCTAAAAATTCAACAAATTCAACAACACCACCATCAAACTTAAATTTATAATCTTTTTCTTTTTTGTTACTTGCATCAATCAATTCAATTTTAATACCTTTATTTAAGAAAGCTAATTCTCTCATTCTCTTTATTAAAATATTTGGATTAAATTTTATTGATGAAAAAATTTCTTTTGATGGAAGAAAAGTTATTTTTGTTCCTGTATCTTTAGATTTACCAATTACTTTAAGAGGTGCTTTTGCTTCTCCATTATCGAATTCTATGTAATGCTTTTTTCCATCTCTATAAATTTCTAACTCTAGTTTTTGTGATAATGCATTTACTACTGAGACACCGACCCCATGTAAACCTCCTGATACCTTATAAGAATCATGATCAAATTTTCCTCCTGCATGTAATTGAGTCATAATTACTTCTGCAGCTGATTTTTTTTCTCCTTTGTGAATATCAACAGGCACCCCTCTTCCATCGTCTGCCACAGTCACTGTTCCGTCTGAGTTAATTCGAACACTAATATTTTTACAAAATCCTGCTAAAGCTTCGTCAATAGAATTGTCAACAACTTCATAAACCATGTGATGCAATCCTGTACCGTCATCAGTATCACCAATATACATTCCTGGTCTTTTTCTAACGGCTTCAAGACCTTTTAGAACTTTGATCGAATCTGCTTGATATATTTTTTTATCTTTCATTTTTTAAGATTGGAAAGAAATAATTATACCATTTTTTAAAAAAAATTGTTTAGTTATATTCGTATAATCAAATTTGAAAGGGTAAATAAGCCCCTAAATTCAATGCTAATTAGTCAATTTTAAATTATGCTGGTGGAGAGAGTGGGATTCGAACCCACGGTACCTATGAAGATACACACACTTTCCAAGCGTGCGCCTTAAACCACTCGGCCATCTCTCCAGATCATTTTTTATCTGTGATGAACATCCATCTCTTTAATAATTTTTTTTAAAGAATATCTTATTTTCCATTTTGGATAATGTTTTTTAAATTTACTGTTATCGGTAATATACCAAATGTGGTCTCCTGTTCTATTTTTATTTATATACTCATAATTTAATTTCATTTTAGTTTGCATTTCTATCATTTTTATAGCTTCTAAAATTGAACAAGAGTTTTTTCTTCCACCTCCAATATTATAAACTTCACCAGCCATTGGTTTCAAATAAAAATTCCAAAAACAATTTGCTAAATCTCTAGCGTGAATATTGTCTCTTACTTGCTTGCCTTTATATCCAAAAATTTTATATTTTTTTCCATTTTTTATAACTTTAAAAAGATAACTTAGAAAACCATGAAGTTCTGCTCCAGCATGATTCTCTCCAGTAATACAGCCAAGTCTGAAAATTCCTGTTTTTATTTTAAAATTTTTTCCAAATTCTTGCGTTAATAAGTCACCTGAAGTTTTCGATACACCAAATAAACTATGAACTGATTTATCTATTGACATTTCTTCATTAACACCTTTATAAAATTTATGACGCCTCTTAATCTCAAATCGCTTCTTTTTTTCTTTTAAAGGCAAAAAATTTGGCAAATCTCCGTAAACTTTATTTGTTGACACGTATATAAAAACACTTTTTTTACAATATTTGTTGGTCAAATATAAAAGATTTAATGTTCCGTTAGCATTTATAGAAAAATCTGTTAAAGGTTCCTTCGACGCCCAGTCATGAGAAGGTTGGGCTGCGCAATGAATTATACACTTAATCTTATTTTTATATTTTTTAAAGATGTTCTCTAGTTTTTTTATGTTTCTTATATCAATATTATAACTTTTAAAATTTTTTATATTGTTTTCTAAATTTTTTGTCATCTTTTTTGTGCTTGCTGATTTTCCAAAAAAATATGATCTACTATCATTGTCTATTCCAAGCACCTTAAAATTCTTATTCCCAAAAAAAACTGAGGTTTCTGAACCTACTAATCCTGAAGATCCGGTAATTATTACATATTTCGTCAAAAAAAATTCCTTATTTTATTTTGATTTATTTTCATCCATTTATAGATTTCTTTTAAGCCTTTTTCTAAATTTGTTTCAGGCATCCAATTTGAGAATTTATTTATTTTATTAAGTGATGTTACGTAATATGGAATATCATAAATTGATGTTTTCATTTTTTTGGAAATCTTTAACCTATTACCAGTTATTATTTCACACATATCAGTTAGTTTTTTTAATTTGATAGCATTTTTAGAACCACCACCTATACAAAATAAATTATTCTTAAATCTATTAAAATTGTTAATTTGTATGAGTACCAATTTACAAAAATCATCAACAAATAATACATCTCTTATTTGTTCACCTGTACCTTTATAACCTATATATGAAAGATTAAGTTTATTCATATGACTCCACATCCAAAGACTTATCAATCCTTGTTCAACTTTTCCATATTGACCAGGGCCCGAAATTAATCCACAACGATTGATAATATAATCCAAATTTTTTGAGTAATTATACTCTTCAATTAAATTTTCAGATGCAAATTTTGTCAATCCATAAATAGTTTTTTGTCCAGTCAAATTAGAATTTTCATTAAATGTTTGATGTTTTTTTAATTTTTTAAAAATTTTAAATTTCTCATATGAACTTTTAATCGGATAAACTCTACTACTGGAAATAAATATTATTTTTGATTTATCTTTTTTAGCCTTCTCTAAAACGTTTAATGTACTTAAAAAATTACTTTTAATAACTTTATTGATTTTTTTTCTTGATATTTCAACTGCCGGTTCAGCTGAACAATCAATTATAATGTCTGCTTTAAACTTTAGATTAATCAGAGAATTGAATTTTCCTAAGTCAATCTTTTTATTTTTAATTTTATTTTTGATCAAAAGTTTTTGATTAAATTTTGAATAACTTTTACTTAAATTATCCACACTTAAAATTTTTGAATTTCTAAGATTTTTTTTCAAAAATAAACTAAGAGCATTTCCTATAAAACCACATCCACCTGTAATTATTATATTCATAATTTTATCTTCGGCCTATAATTTGGTTTTAAATTTAATATTGAAAAAAATGCTCCATATGCTTTTGCAAAATGTGTGATTGATTTAGATCTTTTAAAAGCAAAATAAAATAAAAATTTTAGAGATGAAGATATCATTAAAGAGAAGCCATATAATAAAGCTTGAGATTGTGATGTGTGTTTTTTAAGAAAATAAATTCTTGACCAAGAATAATGCCAATTTCTCGAAAAATCCATTTCTTTTAAATGTATACCATCGTGAGAAGCAAACGCATCGTGATCCACCTCTGCATCACATATTTTAATAATTTCAAACCCTTTTAATCTAAAGCGCAGACATAAATCCATATCTTCAAAATAGTTAAAAATGTTTTTATCCCAATCGTCTATTAGCTTGAGTTTTTCCCTATCAATTAACATTGCCGTTCCTGTTACACCATCAACTGATATATCTCCTTCAGGTGGTTTTTTATAAGCTCTATGACATTCTTGTTTTTTTGTTTCCTTATATTTTTTATTTTGAATCTTTAAAACTTTATAATCTCCCTCAACAAGGTAAGATTTGTTATGGAATATCGTTGGGCTCATTATAGCAAAATTTGGATAAAGTTTTGTTTTTTTTAATAAATTTTCAATACAATTTTTTTTAATAATGACATCAGGTTGTGTATTAAACATGTATTTTGTTTTAACCAACTTGTTTGCAAGACTATAAGATTTTGGAACACCTAAATTTTCATTTGATACGTAATAACTTAAATTATCAAATTTTTTTTCAAAATATTTTTTTTTATCTTTTTCACCACCATTATCTATTATCAATATCTTAAAAGTTTCAGGAATATTTTTAATACAAGTCTCAAGTTTTTCACCTGAAAAAAAAGTTGTTATGACAACAGTACAATTTTTATTTTCTTCTGACATATATTCAAATTTAATAAGTTAAATTCTATTATTTAAAAAGTCTTGATTTAATTTATTCAAATATAATTTGGATTGTTTTTTTGCCTTTTCAAGAAATTTTGGATAATTTTCAATAATTTTTTCAATACTTTGAGAATAATCATTAATATTTTTTGCCTCTAAAAATGACTCATATTTAAAAAAACTGCTCACAAATATTGCATTTTTAGGTATAACCATTGGAATTTCATTGACCATGGAAGAAAAAACTATACCTGACCCACAATTTTTTAATTGATCTAATTCATGTAATAATGGAATTATATCTATTGTCTTTAATATCTCTCTGTATTCAAAAAAATTAATGTAACCATTTATTAATTTAATGTTATTAAATTCTCTAGCTAATTCCTGTAGCTCTTCTTTTGTTTTAATCAAATTTGAGGGACAATTGTTTATTTGTATTATAAAATTTATTTTATTTGGAACTTTATTATTTAAAATTCTTATTAACTCAGGAGTTTTATAAAAACCTTTATCATATCTAGACTCTCCAAGAATACCAATTGTAAATCTTGATTTTTTTTCGTTTTTTTCTGAGAATGATAAATTATTAAAAAATAGATCAACATCAATATTTGTGTATCTTTTTATTTCCTGTTTTTGAAAATCTGTCTCTGTATAAACGAATACATCATTAAATAATTTTTTATCATCATTTAATTTTTTTAAAATATTATTAAAATTTTTTAATTTTCTTTTTTTATGTAATTGAATAATTCTTAAATGAATTTGTGGTTTGCAATTTAGTAATGTTAGAGCATATGCTAATTCAAAATCATTAATTCTTGATGTTTGAAAAAGTATTTTATCATCTTTATTGAGATTTAAAATCTCATAAATTTCATAAAAGGAGCTAAAATATTTTGGAAAAGAGAAAAAATTTTTTAAAATAAAAATTAAAAATTTTGAATTTAACTTTATTCTAAATAATAAAAAAAAATAACTTTTGAAAAAATTTTTAATAGCAAGATAAATAATTTCAATATTAAATTTAAAATTTTTCTGAATTATTTTTCTATCAGCACTATCTATAATATTTAAAACTTTTACAAATTTAGGTATAAATAAATTCTCCTTTCTGAATTTTTTATTGACTACCCATATAATTTCACCTCGATTTTGATAATAAAATGAATTTTCAACTAAATGATCATAATGGTGACCTTTTCCACCTTTTAGTTCACCTTCAAAAAGAATAATCTTTTTATTAATTTGCATTAATAGTTTCTTAAGTTTCTTTATTTATTTTTAAAACACCAATAAAAGCTTCTTGTGGAATTTCTACTTTTCCAAATTGTTTAGATCGGGCTTTTCCTTTTTTTTGTTTTTCCAAAAGTTTTCTTTTTCGATCAGTTGCTCCACCACCATGAATTTTTGTCAGTACATCCTTTTTAAAACCTTTGATTGTTTCTCTAGCTATAATTTTTCCTCCAATTGCTGCTTGGATTGGTATCATAAAATTGTGTCTAGGTATTAAATTTTTTAATTTTTCACAAACTTCTCTTCCCGTTTTTTGTGCGAAATCTTTATGTATCATCATTGCAAGTGCATCAACTGGTTCGCCATTAACTAAAATACCAAGTTTAACTAAATCACCTTCTCTATGTTCAATTATTTCATAATCAAAACTAGCATAGCCACTTGTCATTGATTTAATTCTGTCGTTAAAATCAAAAACAACCTCATTTAATGGAAGTTCATATGATATGACAGCTCTGTTTCCTGAATAAGTCAGATTAGTTTGTATACCTCGTTTATCTTGACATAATTTTATTATTGAACCTAAATAGTTATCTGGTGTTATTATTGTTGCTTTTATCCATGGTTCTTCAATTGACTTTACAAATGTTAGATCTGGTAAACTAGATGGATTCTGTAAATCTCTTATTTCACCATTATTTAATTCTATTTTGTAAACAACACCTGGGGTAGTTGTTAATAGGTTAACATCGAACTCTCTTTCTAGTCTTTCAGTTATTATTTCAAGATGTAACAATCCTAAAAAACCACACCTAAAACCCAAACCCAAGGCTGATGAAGACTCAGCCTCATAAGAAAAGCTAGCATCGTTAAGCTGTAATTTAGCTAATCCATCCTTTAATTTTTGGTATTCAGAGCTATCAACTGGAAACAAACCACAGAAAACTACTGGTTTACTTGGCTTAAAGCCAGGTAAAGCATCAACTTGTGGTTTTGATGCATCACAAATTGTATCTCCAACTTTTGTATCAGATAAAACTTTAATACCTGTTGTTATAAATCCTATTTCTCCAGAATTTAGTTCATTTACATCTTTTGGTTTTGGAGTAAATAATCCTACTTTTTCAACAACATAGTCCTGATTAGTTGAAAGCATTTTTATTTTCATATTTTTTGTAATTTTACCATTTATAACTCTGACTAATATTACTACTCCCAAATACGTGTCATACCAGCTATCAACTAATAAACATTTTAAATCCCGATTTAAATTACCTTTAGGTCCCGGTAGTTTATTTACTATCTGTTCCAATATTTGATCTATTCCCTCTCCAGTTTTTCCTGAGCAAGGAATAGCATTTTCAGTATCAATACCAATTACATCTTCAATTTGTTTTTTTGTTCTTTCTAAATCAGATGCTGGTAAATCAATCTTATTAAGGACAGGAATAATTTCATGATTAATATCTAAAGCTTGATAAACATTAGCCAATGTTTGTGCTTCTACACCTTGTGTACTATCAACGATTAATATGGAGCCTTCACACGCATAGAGTGATCTGCTTACTTCATAACTGAAATCCACATGTCCGGGTGTGTCAATTATATTAAGAATATAATTTTTTCCATTTTTTGATTTATAATTCAACTTTACTGTTTGTGCTTTAATAGTAATACCTCTTTCCCTCTCTATATCCATAGAGTCTAATACTTGAGCTTTCATTTCTCTTTCGGTAAGACCACCACATTTGTGAATTATCCTATCTGCAATTGTAGATTTCCCATGATCAATGTGTGCAATAATCGCAAAATTTCTTATATTATCTATAGTGCTCATTTATTTTAAGATCGGATTTTTGCACCAGTTTTATTTTCTACTGTTTTAATAATGGATTTATTAATTTTTTCTAAATCGCTATCATTTAATGTTCTTTCTAATGATTGTATTGTAACATTTAGCGCAATTGATTTTTGATTTTCAGGAATATTATCACCCTCATAAACATCAAAAATTTTAACATTACTTATCAAGGATTGATCTACTTTATAGACAGCATCTATCAAATCTTGAGCGTTTACATCTTTATTTATTACAAATGCAAAATCTCTTTCAGATTTTTGGAAGTCTGAAATGACAAAATTTGTTTTTTGATCATTTAACTTTTTTTTTGATAATTCTAAATTATCGAGAAAAATTTCGAAACCTACTAACGATTCTGTTTTAATATCAATCTTCTTTAAAATATTTGGGTGAATCTCACCAAAATAAGCGGCTACATTGTTTTTTTCTTTATTTAAGAATAATCTTCCAGATTTGCCAGGGTGATAATAATTTGGAGTTTCACTGTCTACAAAAAACTTACTAGCATTGTACCCTGCTTCAACTAAAGTTTGAATTACATCTCTTTTGGCATCAAATACATCAATATTTCTCTCTTTTTCAATCCAAGAAAGTCTAGATTTTTTACCTGCTGACAATCCACAAACTATAGTATTTTGTTCACCTGGATTTGGTCCAGTAAAAACAGGTCCTATTTCAAAAATTGATAAATCTTTAAATCCTCGGTCAAGATTTTTGCTCATGAACATAATTAAATTTGAAAATATAGAATTTCTTAAAACATCTAATTCGGAACTAATAGGATTCACAATCTTAATTTCTTTATTTATATCCTTAAAATAATCATTGTAATTTGAGTCGGTAAACGACCAAGTAATTGCTTCTAAATAACCTTTTGATGCTATTGATCGTTGTAAAAAATGAAATAATTTTTGAGATTGAGTTAATGTGGATTTCGTTCTTTCTTTAATTGGATCTAAAGTTTTAATCTTATCATAACCACATATCCTAACTAATTCTTCTACAATATCAACATTTTGAGAAATATCTGGTCTCCATGATGGAATTGTTAGTTTATAAAATTTTTTTTCTTTCTTATATCTAAAACCCAGATCCTGTAAAATTTTTAACATTTTTTTACTAGAGATTTTAAAACCTGATACCTTCTCAAACAATTGAGGATCAAATTTAATAATTTTGGTTTTAAAATTTTCAGTTTTTTGAATATCTATCTTGCTAACTTCACCTCCACATATTTCTGTAATTAATAATGCTGCTTTATTCAAACCTTCCTCAATTGACAATGGATCAATACCTCTCTCAAATCTAAACTTTGCATCTGTATCGATATTTAATTTTTTTGCAGTTTTTCTTATTATTTTTGGATTAAAATATGCTGATTCTAATAATATATTTTTTGTATATAGTTCAGTAGCTGATCGTGTTCCGCCTATAATTCCACCTAATCCTAGTATACCTTTTCTATCACTTATAACACACATGCCATTCTCTAATTTATATTTTCTATTATCTAGAGCTGTGAATTCTTCTCCAAATTTAGAGTTTCGTACTATTATCCCTTTTTCAATTTTATCAGCGTCATATGCATGTAGCGGTCGATTTAAGTCGAGCATTACATAATTGGTTATATCAACTATTGCAGAAATTGGCTTTTGACCAACAGAAATTAGTTTGTCTTTCAGCCATTGAGGGCTTTCAGTATTTTTTAGATTGGTAATTAAACAACTTCCAAAAGTGCTACAGCCTTGAACTTTATCTTTATTAATTTTAATAGTTAAAGATTGTTTTGTTTTAGAATTAATTTTTTTTTCTTTTATATCTCTTAATTTACCAAAACCAGAAGCAGCAAGATCTCTGGCAATTCCTTTAACACCCAGACAATCTGGCCTATTTGGGGTAATTGATAAATCAATAAGATTTGATTTTGATTTTGAAAAATAATTCATACCAATTTTTTTCTCGTATTTTGATTTTGATAATTCTGCAATCCCATCACTTGCATCTGATAGATTTAATTCAGATTCTGAACAAAGCATTCCGTAGGAGGTAACGCCTCTAATCTTCGCCACTACTAATTTTGTTTTTGTTTTAGGAATTATAACACCTGGAGGAGCATATATAGTAATTAATCCTTCTTTCGCATTTGCTGCACCACAGACAACTTTTTTAAATCCCTTTTCTCCAACATTGACATAACAAACTTTTAATCGATCTGCGTTGGGATGTTTCTCAGTTTTAATTATTTTTGCTACTTTAAATAATTTGTTGTCAGCAGATAAATTTTCTACACTTTCTACTTCTAATCCAATATTCGTAAGCTGTTCTAAAAGAACTTTTTCTTTTGAATTTGTTTTCAAATGATCTCGCAGCCAATCAAATGTGATTTTCATCTACTCAAACCTCTATAATTTGTTGGCACATCTAATGGGTCAAAACCAAAATGATTTAACCATCTATAATCACAATCAAAAAAAGATCTTAGATCATTAATGCCATATTTCAGCATAGCCAATCTATCAATACCGATGCCAAAAGCGTATCCCTGAAATTTCGATGGATCAACTTTTACATTTTTTAATACATTTGGATGAACCATTCCACATCCTAAAATCTCAAGCCACTTATCACCTTCACCTATTATAATTTTTCCGTCTTTTATTTTATATCCTATATCGACTTCTGCAGAAGGTTCAGTAAAAGGAAAGTGACTTGGTCTAAATCTCATTTTTATACTATCTACTTCAAAAAATTCTTTGATAAAATAATTTAAACAACCTTTCAAATGACCCATATTAATATCTTTATCAATATGTAGACCTTCAACTTGATGAAACATTGGTGAGTGTGTTTGATCACTATCAGATCTATAAGTCCTTCCAGGTGCTATAATCTTAAAAGGTGGTTTGTCTTTCAACATAGTCCTTATTTGAACGGGTGAAGTATGAGTACGTAATAATTTTTCTTTTTTTTCATCAAGATAAAATGTGTCATGCATGTCTCTTGCAGGATGATTATCTGGGGTATTTAGTGCTGTAAAATTATTATATTCATTTTCGACATCTGGACCTTCCTCCACACTGAAACCTATCTCTGAAAAGATAGAGGATATCTCGTCAATTGTTTGTGATACAGGATGAATTTTACCTTTTGTAAATGGTCTTTCGGGTAAAGTGATATCAATTTTTTCTTTTTTAAGTTTTTTATTAATTTCTGTATTTTCAATTTTATTTATCTTTAAGTTAATTAAATCTTGTAACTGATCCTTGATAATATTTAAATCTGAGGCAAATTTTTTCCTCTCAGTTTCAGGTATAGATCTAATTTTTTTAAATTGTAATGTAACTATTCCATTTTTGCCAAATAGGTCTGATTTGATTTGATTTATTTCAGAAAGATTTAATTGGTTTTTTAATTTTAATAAAAATTTATCTTTTATTTTTTTTAGATCTGACATTTTTACAGATTATTTCTTCAGAAAAATAAAACAATAGAGAAGATTAATTTAGTGCAGATTGTGCTTTTTGAACAATCGTTTTAAAGGCTTCTGGACTATCATAAGCTATCTCGGCAAGTATTTTTCGATCAATTTTGATGCCACACTTATTTAATCCATTAATAAATTTTGAATATGTTAAACCCTCGGCTCTAACACCAGCATTAATTCTTTGTATCCATAAAGATTTGAAATCTCTTTTTTTATTTCTACGATCTCTGTAAGCATACTGCATCGCTTTTTCCATTGCTTGCTTAGCTACTCTAATTGTATTTTTTCTTCTACCCCATTGACCTTTAACGGCTTTTAGAACTTTTTTATGCTTTGCTCTACTTGTGACGCCTCTTTTTACTCTAGCCATTTTAACCTCTTAAACTATAAGGCATATACGATTTAACAATTTTTCCATCCTGCTTTGACAATGTTGTAGTGCCTCTTAATTTTCTTATTTGTGAATTTGTTCTTTTAATCATACCATGTCTCTTACCTGCTTGAGCGCTAATTACTTTTCCTCTTGCAGATATTTTAAACCTTTTTTTTGCTGAGCTTTTTGTTTTTAATTTAGGCATAATTGTGCGAGGTTATACATAGAATGTTAAAAATTTACAACTAATATCTACTCAAATTTATAAAGGCTGAATTACCATTATCATTTGTTTGCCATCAAATTTTGGATCTAATTCAACTTTGCCGATTTCCTTCATATCCTCTTTTATTTTAGTCATAAGCTTATTGCCAAGATGTGAGTGTTGAAGTTCTCTTCCTTTAAATCTGATTGTAAATTTTACCTTATCTCCTTTAGCAATAAATTTTTTAGCATTTTTTACCTTGAACTCATAATCATGAGTTTCTGTCACAGGTCTCATTTTTATTTCTTTTAAAGAAATGATTTTTTGTTTTTTTTTTGCTAAATTAGCTTTTTTTTGAGCATCATATTTAAATTTGCCCATATCCATAATTTTGCAAACTGGCGGATTTGCATTTGGGGCTATTTCGATTAAATCAAGTCCTTCTTTTTTTGCCATTGATATAGCTTCGTTAGTACTTAAGATTCCCAAATTTTTTCCATCAGTTGCTATTACTTGAACTTCGGGTGATGAAATTCGATTGTTTGATCTTGGACCTCGATCTTTTGTTCTTCTCTGAAAATAATTTTGTTTGAATTCCGCCACTTAATTTGAAGATGCTTTGTTTTGAGCAGAATATTTTTTTAAAAATAGATCTAATTTCATATTTTCTTGTTTATTAGAATCCAATCTTCTAATAGTTACACTATTACTGTCAACTTCTTTTTTACCACAAATCAATAAAAGTGGCACTTTTGCTAATGAATGTTCTCTAATTTTATAATTTAAATTGTGATTTTTTAAATCAACGATTGAACTTATTCCATCACTTTTTAGTTTTTTACATACTTCAATTGCATAGTGACCAAAATCTTCTGAAATTGGTATAACAACTGTTTGTAATGGAGAAATCCAAAACGGAAGTTTGCCAGCATAATTTTCAATTAATATTCCAATAAATCTTTCTAATGAACCAAATAATGCTCTATGCAACATTACAGGAACTTTTTTTGTACCATCTTTATCAATATAAGATGCACCTAATCTTCCAGGTAAATTAAAATCAACTTGCAAGGTTCCACATTGCCAGTCTCTTCCAATTGCATCTCTAAGAACAAATTCAATCTTAGGTCCATAAAATGCCCCTTCACCTTTGTTAATAGTATATTTTAATTTTGTAGCCTTTACAGCCTCTAATAATGCAGCTTCAGCTTTATCCCAAACATTATCATCTCCAACTCTTAAATCTGGTCTATCAGAATATTTCAAAATAACATTTTCAAACCCAAGATCTTTGTAAATTTCCAAAATAAGATTAGTTACAGTTAAACATTCTTGAGTTATTTGATCTTCTGTACAAAATATATGTGCATCATCTTGCGTAAATGCTCTTACTCTTAAAAGACCATGAAGCGCCCCCGATGGTTCATAACGATGAACTTTGCCAAATTCAGACATTTTTAAAGGTAAATCTTTATAGCTTTTAAGACCTTGTTTAAAAACTTCTACACATCCAGGGCAATTCATGGGTTTAATTGCAAATATTTTTTCATCTGGAGTGGTTGATGTATACATATTTGCTCCAAATTTTTCCCAATGACCAGATTTTTCCCATAAACTTCTATCTAAAACTTCTGGAGTATTTATTTCCTTATAACCAGCAATATCCTGTTTCATTCGCATATAGTTTATTAACTTTTGAAATAATGCCCAGCCTTTTTCATGCCAAAAAACTGACCCTGGGCTCTCTTCTCTAAAATGGAACAAATTCATTTCTTTACCTAATTTTCTATGATCTCTTTTTTCTGCCTCCTCAATTCTTTTTAAATGTTCATCTAAATCTTTTTGTGAAGCCCAGCTTGTGCCGTATATTCTTTGAAGCATTTCATTTTTAGAGTCACCTCTCCAATAAGCTCCTGAAACTTTTGTTAATTTAAAAAATTTACCTATTTTTCCTGTTGATGGTAAATGTGGACCTTTACATAAATCATGCCATTTTCCGTGAAAATAAATTGAAACTTCTTCATTTTTAGGAATACTTTCTATAAGTTCAGCTTTATAAAATTCACCTTTCTTTTTAAAATGTTTAATAGCTTTATCTCTATCCCAAATCTCTCTTTTAGTAATTTCATCTCTATCCACAATTTCTCTCATTTTTTCCTCAATTTTTCTTAAATCATCCTCTGTAAAAGGTTCTTTTCTTGCAAAATCATAATAAAAACCATTTTCAATTACTGGACCAATCGTTACTTGTGTCTTAGGAAACAGTTCTTGAACAGCCATTGCTAATATGTGTGCAGTATCATGTCTAATTGTATCAAGCCCCTCTTCATTTTTTGCTGTAAAAACTTTAACTTTACAATCTTTATCAATTAAAAAATTGAGATCTTTCAATTCATTGTCAACACTTATAACTATAGCTTGTTTTGCTAAAGATTTACTAATTTTTTCTGCAATTTCTAAACCTGTAACTTTTTTAGAAAATTTTATATTGTTTCCGTCTGGTAATTCTATTGTAAACATTTATTTAAGTAGTCTTTTATACTCTGAATAAGTAGAATAGCACATTTTTTCAACATTAAATCTTTTAACAATGTTTTTTCTACCTTCATTGCATATAGTTTTCAATGAACTTTCATCCATTGTTAGAGCTTTTATAATTTTTTCACTTAAAGATTTTACATCTCCAGCTTGAAAAAGAAGGCCAGTTTTTTCATCAATAATTGTCTCATTAGATCCCCCAATATTACTTGCTATTATCATTTTCTTCATTGATTGAGCTTCTACGGAAACTCTTCCAAAAGCTTCTGGTTCAATTGATGCTGACACAATTATATCTGATGCTTTATATGCTAATGCCATATTTTCACAATGGTCTACAAATTTTACTTGTTTAAAAATACGATATTGTTCACATAATCTATTCAATTTTTTTTTATATAATTTTCTTCCTTGATCACTACCAAGAATTACTGCATAAAATGCCTCATAGCCAAGCTCAACATTTACTAGATTAATTGCCTCAATAAATAATTCGTGCCCCTTCCAGGCTGTGAGCCTTCCAGGCATCAATATAATTTTCTTTTTATCTGAAATTTGCCATTTATTTAAAAGTTTTTTTTCCTCATCTTCTATTATTGTAGTCGGGTCAAAATAGTCAACATTAATACCTCTAAAAATAACTAAGAATTTTTTCTTAGCATCAATTAAATTAAAATAATTATCTTTAATATGCGAAAAAATAAAATTTGAGCCAGCTATAATTAGGTCAGACCTTACCATTACAGAATTATAAAATTTTTTTAATCTTCCTTTAAAATTATATGTTCCATGAAAAGTTGTAACAAATTTCCTTTTAGTCAGTTTTGTTGCAATTAAACATGACCATGCTGGTGCACGACTTCTAGCGTGAACAATTGAAATATCATAATATAAAATAATTCCAATTAAGATAATTGCATTGATAAACATTAAAATAGGATTTTTAGTATGTACAGGAAGGCGAATCAATTTTACTTTTTTTTTATCTATAAATTTAATTAAATCACCACCACTTGTAACCACAAATGAACCACAATTATTTTCGGGTAGGTAATGTGCTATATCATAACAACCAGTTTCAGCACCTCCATAACCTAGTTTTGGAATAACTTGTAAAACTTTAAAATTAAATGACATTTGATATGCTTATATAATAATCAATAAAACTTATAAACTTTTATGAATAATTTTAACTATTTTAGAATAACAAAAAGTAAAAAAATTCGATTTTTAAAGATTTTTAAAAAAAAAGGCACTTATATTGTTTTCTTACATGGATTCATGTCTGATCTTGAAGGTAAGAAACCTAAATCCTTTCTAAATTTTTCAAAAAGAAAAAAACTAGGTTTTTTGGCACTTGAATATTCTGGACATGGTAAATCTTCAGGAAAATTTACTGATGGAAATATTTCTAAATGGTCTAGAGAAACATCAAGCTTGATAAAAAAAGTTGTAAAAAAAAACAATATCATACTTATTGGATCTAGCATGGGTTCTTGGATTGCTATTAATCAAATTTTAAAATTTAAAGAGCAAATTAAAGGATTCATGGGCATAGGTTCTGCACCAGAATTTTTAGAAAATCTAATGTGGAAAAAATTTTCAAATAAAATTAAGAAAGAAATTAAAAAAAAAGGAATAATTAATCTAAAACACGGGGATTATGAATATCCAATTACATATCAGCTTATTAAAGATGGAAGAAATAATAAAGTTCTAAACAAAAAAATATATCAAAATTTAAAAGTTGTTCTAATACATGGAGCCAAAGATAGCTCAGTTCCTGTCAATTATTCAAAGAGAATTTTGAAAATTTTTAAAACAAGTGAAAAAAAATTATTAATAATTAAAAATGGTGATCATAGTCTTTCTTCACCAAAATGGCTGAAGATCTTAGAAAGAGAATTAAGTTTTATTGTTAACTAACTTCTTTTATTTTTTGATTTAATGTAAGTGGATGATCAAGTTTATTAATCATTTCTTTTGGACATACCTGAATAAAATTCTCAACTTCTGTCTCAAAGTTATAAATGATTTTTTTAGATAACTCCGAATTTGTCTCTTTCGAATGTTCTAAAACTAATTTTTGTAAATAATTTTTCCAATAATCAGTCTCAATATTTTGCCAAACAACAGTCTCAGAATTTACTTTCTTTTCAAATTCTTTAGATACATCATAAATAAAAGCCATTCCACCGGTCATTCCAGCTGCAAAATTATCTCCAACTGTGCCTAAAATTACGGCTGTTCCACCAGTCATATATTCACAGCCATTTGAATCGCAACCTTCAACAACAGTTATAGCACCTGAATTCCTGACTGCAAATCGATCACCTGCCTGACCTGCAGCAAAAAGTTTTCCAGATGTAGCTCCATAAAGGACTGTGTTTCCAATAATTGTATTTTCGTTTGATATTAAATTGCTTTCATCTGGCAGTTTAATTACTATTGATGCTCCTGATAATCCTTTACCAACATAATCATTAGCATCTCCTTTTAAATTTAATTTTAAACCTTTTACTGAAAAAGCTCCAAAGGATTGTCCTGCAGAACCTTTAAAATTTAAAGTGAGAAAATTATCTTCTAATTTTTCATAACCAAATTTCTTATAAAGGTGATGAGAAATTCTTGTTCCAACTGCTCTGTTTGTATTTTTAATGATATACTCTTTTTCAACTTTTTCTGAATTGTCTAATAATTTCTCTATCTCAGGCCAAATTTCTTGATCTAAAGTTTTTGGAACTTCATTTATCTCTGTGGAGTCACAATATCTTCTATTGTTTCCCGGGTCTGCTTGAACAAATAAAGGATTCAAATCCAAATCATCTAAATTTGGTGAAGCTTTATTCACTTGCATCAGTAAATCTGTTCTCCCGATAATATCATTTAAAGATTTGAAACCTAACTCAGCCAATATTTCTCTTACTTCAGACGCTATAAATGTAAATAAATTTACTACCTTATCTGGTGTACCAGTAAATTTCTCTCTTAATTGCTCATTTTGTGTACAAACGCCAACGGGGCAAGTATTTGAATGACATTGCCTTACCATAATACATCCCATTGCAACTAAAGCAGTTGTGGCAACCCCATACTCTTCTGCTCCCATCATGGCTGCAATAACTACATCCCTTCCAGTTTTAATACCGCCATCTGTTCTTAAGGTAACTTTGTGTCTTAAATTATTCAATGTTAGAACCTGATTAGCTTCTGTCAGGCCCATTTCCCAAGGTATACCAACATACTTTACACTTGTTTGCGGAGTTGCTCCAGTTCCACCATTGTGCCCTGAAATAAGAATTATGTCTGCTTTTGCTTTTGCCACTCCTGCAGCTATTGTTCCTACACCTGAAGAGGCTACCAATTTCACTCCAATTCTAGCTTTTGGGTTAATTTGCTTCAAATCATAAATTAACTGAGCTAGGTCCTCAATTGAATATATATCATGATGCGGTGGGGGAGAAATTAAAGTAACTCCTGGAGTTGAATGTCTCAATCTAGCTATTTCATTTGTTACCTTAAATCCAGGTAATTGACCACCTTCACCAGGCTTAGCTCCTTGAGCAATCTTTATCTCAATTTCATTACAATTATTTAAATAATTTATTGTTACTCCAAACCTTGCTGAGGCTATCTGTTTTACCCTTGAATTAGCACTATCTCCATCATCCATAACTTTAAATCTTTTTTCGTCTTCACCACCCTCGCCACTACAAGATGCTCCTTTAATCCTATTCATTCCTATAGCTAGTGTTTCATGTGCTTCTTTAGATAATGCTCCATGAGACATACTTCCGCTTCCAAATCTTTTTAGAATTTTTTCTATTGGTTCTACTTCTGATAATTTTATTGATGGTCCTAATTTCTTTTTCCTAAAATCTACTAAATCTCTAAGATTTATTGGTGGCAAATTATAAATACCCTCTGCATATTTCTTATAAGCATCATAAGATTTTGATGCCACTGCACTCTGTAATAAGTGTATAAGCTTTCCTTGGTATTGATGAGTTTCTCCATTTTTTCTATATCTATAAATACCACCAATTGGTAATACAGTTTCTGTGCTTTCAAATGCCTCTTTATGAATTGCTCTTATTTTCTTTTCAATCCCAGTCAAACCAATTCCTGATATTTTTGATGTCACTCCTGGGAAATAATCGTCAACAATAGTTCTACTAAGGCCAACAGTTTCAAAATTACATCCACCTCTGTATGAACTTAAAACTGAAATTCCCATTTTTGACATTATCTTCAAAAGTCCTGCATTTACAGATTTAATATACCTTTGAACACATTCATCAAAACTGAACTGACCAAAAAGTTTTTTTGAATGTCTTTGATACAAACTATCAAAAGCTAAATATGGATTAACTGTGGTAGCACCAACACCTATTATTGTTGCAAAAGAATGTGTATCTAAAGCTTCTCCTGATTGAACATTTATAGAGACATATCCTCTTAATTTTTTTTTTATTAAAAAAGTATTTATGGCACCCACGCATAATAACATTGGCATGGGTAGTTTTTGGGAAGAAAGATCTTTATCACTTAAAATAAGCTGCGTAACACCTTGTCTGACAGCAATTTCAGCTTCTTTTTGAATTCTTTTAATAGCATTATCTAAATTCTCACCTTGTACAAATGTGCAATCTATATTTATGGAATTTTTACCAAAAAAATTTATAAATTTATTAAATTGTGAGTTAGATAAAATTGGACTATTTAGTACATAAATATTTTCTTTTGTTAAAGTATCAAAATCTAAAATATTTCCTAAATTTCCAAATCTTGTTTTTAAACTCATAACTTTATTCTCTCTTAATGAATCTATAGGAGGATTGGTAACTTGGCTAAAATTTTGCCTGAAAAAATGATATAAAGGTCTATATCTATCAGATAAAACAGCTAAAGGTGTATCATCTCCCATTGAGCCAGTTGCTTCTTTTGCATCCTCTGCCATTGGGTGTAAAATTAGCTCTAAGTCCTCTAAACTTATTCCAAAAGCATATTGTCTTCTTCTTAAATTTTCCCCTTCAAAGTTATTTTGCTCATTGGAAATAGGTAATTTCTCATCTAAGTCAATAATTTGAGAATTGAAATGCTTAAACTCCTTAGCTAAATAATCTTTTATTTGGTTATTTGAAAATATTTTACCTTTTTCAATTCTAACTCCAATAATTTCCCCTGGACCTAGTCTTCCTTTAGATAAAATTTTTTTTTCATTTAATTCTATCATTCCTGTTTCTGATCCTGCAAAAAGCATCTTATCTTTAGTGATTGCGTATCTAAGAGGTCTTAGTCCATTTCTATCATTAGCAGCAATAACCCATTCGTTGTCTGTAGCAGCAATAGCTGCAGGTCCATCCCAGGGTTCCATTGTGCTGTTTAAAAAATTAAATAGTTGTTGATGATTTTTAGGAAGAGTTTTATTTTTTTTTGACCAAGCATCTGGGACTAACATTAATTTAGCTAAAGGTGCTGGCTGGCCTGATTTATTTAGTAACTCAAATACATTATCTAATGCTGCAGAGTCAGAAACACCTTTTTGGATCACAGGTTTTAAATTTTCTATATCATCAAAAAGTGGACTACTCATTTCTTGTTCATGAACTCGCATCCAATTTTTGTTTCCCTTGTAAGTATTAATTTCTCCATTATGAGCAATTGCTCTGAATGGCTGAGCTAAGCTCCAGCTAGGTGCAGTATTTGTTGAAAATCTTTGATGGAATATAGCATATCGTGAAATAAATCTTTTATCCCTCAAATCTAAATAAAAGTCGGAAATCGCCTCAGCTAAATATAGTCCTTTGTAAATAATCGATTTTGAGCTAATTGAGCAAATATAAAAATTATTCAATGATATCTCAACTGCTTTATTTTCAATTTTTTTTCTTATTTCATAAATTTTTCTTTCTAAGTTTTTATCGATTAAATTTGACTCATTAGGCTTAAATAATACCTGAATAATTTCTGGCATAGTTTGGAATGCTTTTTCACCTAATATTTTTGGATTTACAGGTACCTGTCTCCATCCATAAATGCTAAAATTATTTTTCGTTAACTCGCTCTCTACAATAGTTTTACAACTCTCTTGAGCAGAGTAATCATTTCTGGGTAGAAAAATCATACCAACACAGATTTCTGAATTATCATAGTCATGTCCTGTTACTTCAATTTTTTCTATAAAAAAGTCTTTTGGAATTTCAACATGTATGCCTGCACCATCACCTGTTTTTCCGTCAGCATCAACAGCTCCTCGATGCCAAACTGCTTTTAAAGCCTCGATACCGTATTCAACAATTTTTCTTGATTTTTTTCCTTCAGTTGAAACAATTACACCAACTCCACAGGAATCGTGTTCCATGTTTTTTGAATACACATGATTTTCATTAAGAAGTTTTAAATTTTTTTTATATATTTCCATTAAGCTACTTTTATTTTTTTTAGCTCACTATTCTCTAAGTAATTCTTTATGGCCTTCGCAGCATCTCTACCATCCTTTATTGCCCAGACAACAAGTGAAGCGCCCCTTATTATGTCTCCTGCTGCAAATACACCTTTTAAGTTAGTTTCCATAGTATCAAATTTTGTTTTTAAAGTTCCCCATCTTGTTATTTGTAATTCTTTTGAATCAAACAAATATGGTAAATCTTCAGGATCAAATCCTAAAGCTTTAATAACCATATCTACTTTAATTTCAAATTCTGAACCTTCTTTTACTTTAGGTCTTCGTCTACCTGAGTCATCTGGTTCACCTAATTGAATTTGGTCAACAATTAATTTTTCTATTTTATTTGTACCTTTAAATTCTTTTGGACTTGATAACCAAACAAACTCAACACCTTCCTCTTCAGCATTTGCAACTTCTCTTGCTGAGCCTGGCATATTTTCTTTGTCTCTTCTATAAAGGCATTTGACTGATTTAGCTTTTTGTCTTACCGAAGTTCTAACACAATCCATTGCGGTATCTCCACCTCCAA
This sequence comes from uncultured Pelagibacteraceae bacterium, assembly GCA_902570425.1. Taxonomy (GTDB): domain Bacteria; phylum Pseudomonadota; class Alphaproteobacteria; order Pelagibacterales; family Pelagibacteraceae; genus Pelagibacter. The sequence goes on along the minus strand of CACFYB010000003.1, from coordinate 62,992 downwards.
TAACAACAACATCCTTACCCTCAGCATTTAAAATGCCTTTATCAAATAATTCAACTTTATCACCTAAACCTTTTTTATTTGAAGCTGTTAGAAATTCCATAGCTGGAAAAATATTTTCCAAATCATTTCCTGGTAAGTTAATTTCCCTAGGTTTGTATACCCCAGTAGCGATTAAAATCGCATCATGCTTTTTTCTTAATTGCTCTAAGTTAGCATCCTTACCGACTTCGAAGTTTTGTACAAATTCAATACCACCCTCTTTAAGAAGTTCGGTTCGTCTTTGGACTACATGTTTTTCTAATTTAAAATTAGGAATACCATAAATTAATAAACCTCCTGCACGATCATAACGATCATAAATAGTGATTTTATATCCACTCTTTCTTAATTGTTCAGCTGCCGCTAATCCCGCTGGTCCTGCACCAATAATACCAACACTTTGATCCTTCTCATATTTAACCTTAATTGGTTTAACCCAACCTTTATCCCAAGCATTATCTGTTATATATTTTTCCATCGATCCAATAGTTACTGTTCCATGTCCTGATTGTTCAATTACACAATTCCCTTCGCAAAGACGATCTTGTGGGCATATTCTTCCACAGACCTCGGGCATATTATTAGTGCTTTGAGATAATTCGTAAGCTTCTTTTAACCTTCCCTCTGCGGTTAATTTTAACCAATCTGGGATATTGTTACTAAGAGGGCAGTGAACTTGGCAAAATGGAACTCCACATTGAGAACACCTACTTGACTGTTCTTCAGCTTTTTGTTTAATAAAATCGTCATAAATTTCATTAAAGTCTTCCTTCCGATTTTTCACTTCTCTTTTAGGTGGAGACTGTTGACCTATTTTTACAAATTTTAACATTTTATCAGTCATATTAGTTTTAAGAATCAAGGCAAAATATACATTGTTTTTTATAGTAAAAGAAATATTTAGGTCAACATATATGACCTATATTTATTTAAAATATGCTTAAAATAATGAATTTTTAATTTTTGCATACCTAATATGATTAAATCGAATTGTTTTAAAAGGATATTTTTTAAGTTACGACACTTATATGCTCCAAGATTTTATAGAAATTTTCATTTTAGCTGCGATTCAAGGAATTTCAGAATTTTTGCCGATAAGCTCATCCGCACATTTAATTATAGTTTCTAGCTTATATGAGCTAAAAGCGAGTTCACTATTAATTGACATAAGTTTACATTTAGGTTCTTTACTGGCCATAATATTTTTTTTTAGAAAAGATTTATTTGACCTTAAATATAATCGAAAACTATTAAAACTAATCGTAATTGGTTCTTTGCCACTTATTGTTTTTGGATACTTGCTTCATACGACTGAATTAATTCATCTTTTAAGAAATATAAAGTTAATAGCATGGACAACATTATTTTTTGGAATTATTTTATACTTTGCTGATCAGAGGGAAATAGATCAAAACATTTCTTCAAACCTAAACACAAGATCTATTATATTTATTGGTTTATTTCAAATACTTGCATTAATACCTGGTGTGAGCAGAGCGGGTATTACTATGACTGCTGCAAGATTTTTAAAGTTTAATAGGGTAGACTCGGGTAAAATTTCATTTTTACTTTCTATACCTGCTTTAGCAGGAGCCAGCTTTCTTGGATTAAAAGATATTCAGAATGAGCCTTTAGAAATGAATATATTGATAATTTTTGCCGTAATTATCTCTTTTTTATTTTCTTATGTAACAATAAAATTTTTTTTAAGATACCTCAATAAATTTTCTTTAAATATTTTTATAATTTATAGACTCATAATTGCTTTAATTTTGCTATCGGTAATTTATTTTTAAAATGATCTTTTTACAAGAGGTAATAATTGAGATAATAAAACGCCGCATAATATAAAAAAACATCCTAATAAATTATTGATACCCAATATTTGATTTAATAAAAACCAAGCAGCAATTGTTGCAAAAACACCTTCCAATGAAAAAATTATTGCTGCTGGAGCAGGTGTTATATTTTTTTGAGCATAAATTTGTAATACAAAAGCGAAACCACCTGAAAGGACTCCTGCGTACAAAATTGAATCTATTTCACTAAAAATATTTTCGATTATAAATTCTTCATAAATCAAACCAATCACAAAAGAAAATACAGCTACCAATAAAGTTTGGATAGCACCTAAAGTTAAAGGCAAATTATATTTAGTTACTATTATCCCAGTAAAAATGATATGTGTGCTCCAAAACAAAGCTCCTAATATAACAAGAGTATCTCCTAGCCTTACTGTGGCATTATAAAAGTTTGTGAGGAGATAGCCACCAATAAGACAAAGAATAACTGAAGGCCATACACTCCAATGTATTGATTTTTTTTTAAATAAGTAAATTATAATTGGTACCATTGGAACATAGAAAATCGTAAAAAATGCTGCATTCGCAACGTCTGTATAAAGAAGAGCAACCTGTTGTAAAGCAGAGCCCAGAAAAAGAGACAAACCTATTAAAAAAGAGAGAATAAGAAACGTTTTAAAATCTAACTCAAACTCTGATTTAAATTTTTTTACTTCAAATAAAAAAGCAAGAGGAATAATTGCTAAAAAACCTACAAAAAATCTAACAGCATTAAATGTGAATGGGCCTATATTATCCATACCTGTATCTTGTGCGATAAAAGTAGTTCCCCAAATGAATGTGCACAATAATGCGCTAAATAATGAGACAGTTTTTGACATACTTCTTAGACTGCTAGTTTATAAGCAAAATTTTTACCTAAGTTTTCTTTTAAGTCATTGTTAAAACGAGCTGCCTCTGCTCCATCAATAATTCTATGGTCATAAGATAATGACAAAGGCAACATCGTTCTTGTTATAAATTTACCATCCAAAAAAACTTGTTTTTTTTGAGATTTTCCAACACCTAAAATCGCAACTTCAGGATAATTTATAATTGGTGTAAAAAACGACCCTCCAATTCCACCTAAACTTGTTATTGTCATAGATCCTCCAAACAATTCTTTTTTATCAATTTTAAGATTTCTACACTGATCACTGATTTTTTTGAGTTCAGAACTTATTAAATTAATATTTTTATTATCTGCATTTCTAAGTTTTGGAACCATTAAACCATGCGGGGTATCCACAGCTATACCAATATGATAATATTTTTTTAAAGTCATTTTTCCATTATCAATATCATCAATAGAACTATTGAAATTTTGAAATTTTTTTAGTGATGCAGTTAAAGCTTTTACAATGAAAGCTAAAGGAGTGATCTTTTTTCTTTCTCCTGTATATATATCAGTTAAAGATGTTCTGAACTCCTCTAGTTCAGTTATATCTGCTTCATCATGATTTGTTACATGAGGAATGTTTCTCCAAGAATTCATTAAATATTTTGAAGATAATTTTTTTACTCTTGGTATCTTTTTTATTTCTATCTCTCCAAACTCCGAGTGAGAGTATTCTTGTATTATCTTTTCGTTATTTTTATATTCATTATTAACTAAATTATTGGATTTAGAGGCTACAAATAACTTTACATCACTTTCAACAACTCTACCTTTTCGTTCACTGCCTGTAACTTGTTTAATATCTACTCCAAGTTCTCTCGCAAATTTTCGTACTTTTGGACTTGCTGACGATATATCAAAAACTTTATTTTGATTAGTTGAAATCTTTTGAATTTCTGGTTTTTTTTCCTGGCTTTTTTTAATCTCTTTTTCAATTGCTGGCTTTTTTTGTGCCTTTATCTTTGCTTCATTAACGCTGTCTAAAATTAATATTAAGTCTCCCTCTGAAACTTTATCTCCTACCTTTATTTTTAAAGATTTTATTTTGCCATCAAAATTTGATGGAATTTCTACACTAGATTTATCACTCTCAATTGTTATTAAAGCATCGTTTTTTTTTATTGATTGACCTACAGAAACTAAAACTTCTATTACCTCAACATCTTTGAATTCTCCAATATTGGGAACTTTTATCTCTATTTCAGACATTATAATTTTGTTGGCATTGGTTTATTGACATCAATTTTATATTTTTTGATTGCCTCTTTTGCATACTTAGAGGCAACAAGTTGTTCTTTTGCTAGTACGCTCAATCCGTAAGTAACAATATGTTCTTTGTCAACTTCAAAAAAATTTCTTAAATTTTTTCTTGTATCACTTCGTCCAAATCCATCTGTTCCTAATGAATAAAAACTTTTATTTATGTAAGGTCTAATTTGATCTGAATTCATTCTCATATAATCGGAAGCAGCTAAAATTGGGCCTTCCGTTTTACCAAGACATTTTTCAACATAAGATTTTTTTGGTTCCTTGTCAGAATTTAAAAGATTATATCTTTCTACTTCTAAACCATCTTTTCTTAACTGATTAAAGCTTGTTACGCTCCAAATTTCACTATCTATTTGATATTCTTTTTGAAGTATTTCTGCACCTGCTATCATCTCTCTTAAAATAGTGCCAGATCCTAAAAATTGAATTTTAGTTTTTTTATACTTGTTAAATTCTTTAATCTTATACATTCCTTTTAAAATTCCTTCCTCACAAGATTTATCTTTTGGCATCGCAGGATGAGAATAGTTTTCATTCATGGTTGTAATGTAGTAGAAAATATTTTCCTTTTTTTCATGCATTCTTTTTAATCCATCCCTAAAAATTACTGCTAATTCATAGTGAAAAGTAGGATCATATGACACGCAGTTGGGAATTGTTGATGCCATGAGATGACTATGTCCATCTTGATGTTGTAAACCTTCGCCTGCTAAAGTGGTTCTTCCAGCAGTAGCACCGATCAAAAAACCTCTAGACTGACTATCTGCACCAGCCCATGCAAAATCTCCTATTCTTTGAAATCCAAACATTGAGTAAAAAAGATAGATAGGTATCATCTCAATGTCATGATTTGTGTAAGAAGTTCCAGCAGCAATCCAAGATGACATCGCTCCAGCTTCCGTAATTCCTTCCTCCAAAACTTGTCCGCTTTTTTCCTCCCTATATGAACTCAATTGTGCAGAATCCTCAGGTTCATATTTTTGTCCCTCATGAGCATAGATACCAACTTTTTGAAAAAAACCTTCCATTCCGAATGTTCTTGCTTCATCAGGAATAATGGGCACCAAACGTGGTGCAACATTTTTGTCCCTAAGAAGATTTGTTAACATTCTTACTAATGCCATCGTAGTAGACATTTCTTTTTTTCCCGTGGACTCTTTCATGTTATCAAAAATATTTTTAGGGGGAGCCTTAATTGGTTTAGCAAAAGTAGTTCTTTCTGGAATAAATCCACCTAATTGAAGTCTTCTTTCCTTGATGTATTTAATCTCCGGGGAACTTTGATCAGGCTTATAATACTCAATATTTTTGACTTGTTGATCTGTCAAAGGAACATCAAATCTATCTCTATAATACATTAAGTCATCTATATCTAATTTTTTAGTTTGATGTGTCGTATTAACACTTTCTCCACTTTTACCCATACCGTAACCTTTTATAGTTTTTGCTATCACTACTGTGGGGCTTCCAATATTTTTTGATGCTTTATCGTATGCAGCAAAAACTTTATGTGGATCATGTCCACCTCTGTTTAATCTCCAGATATCTTTATCTGAAAGACTTGAAACTAATTCTTGAGTTTCTTTATATTTCCCAAAAAATTTTTCTCTAACATACGCGCCGTTTCGAGCTTTCATAGCTTGATATTCTCCATCAACAGTCTCGTTCATAGTTTTCACTAAATGGCCTGTTTTATCGTTTGCTAATAATTGATCCCAATAAGAACCCCATATTACTTTAATAACATTCCAGCCTGCCCCTCTAAATATTCCCTCTAGTTCCTGTATTATTTTTCCATTACCTCGTACTGGTCCGTCTAGTCTTTGAAGATTACAATTAACTACAAATATTAAGTTATCTAATTTCTCTCTTGCTGCTAATCCAATAGCACCTAAAGATTCTGGCTCATCCATCTCTCCATCACCCAAAAACGTCCAAACTTTTCTTCCTTCATCTTTTATTAATCCTCGGTTTATTAAATACTTCATATATCTAGCTTGATAGATTGCTAACATCGGTCCTAATCCCATTGATACAGTTGGAAATTGCCAAAAATTTGGCATCAACCATGGATGTGGATAAGACGATAAACCACCAGGATTTACTTCTTGTCTAAAACTATCTAATTGTTTTTCATTTAATCTACCTTCAAGAAATGCTCTTGCATACATGCCTGGAGCACTATGGCCTTGAAAATAAACTAAATCACCTCCAAATTTGTTATTTTTAGCTCTCCAAAAATGATTCATACCAACATCATAAAGAGTTGCTGCTGATGCAAAAGTTCCAATATGACCACCAAGTTCAGGAAATTTTTTATTTGCTCTTACTACCATTGCAGCGGCATTCCATCTTATTAAAGATCTTATTCTTCTTTCAATATTCTGATCACCATTAGATTTTTTCTCTTCACTTACAGGAATCGTGTTTATATAAGGAGTGTTTTGCGTGTATGGAATATTGGCTCCTTCCATATATGCTTTATTAATTAGTTCTTTAATCAAATAATGTGCTCTATGATTACCATCTTTTTTTATAACATCAGAAAGTGACTCAAGCCATTCACTTGTCTCTAGTGGATCAATGTCTCCTTCATTTACAGTTTGAATTATCTTAGGCTTTTCTTTTGTAATTATTTGTGTTGATGCGTATTGTTTTTGATTTTTTTTCAATGAATTTTCAGCCTCTTGAATTAAATTTTCAGTATTTTTTGGAACATCTTTAGATAAGGACGATGATTCATTAGAATTTGATATATTTAGAATTAAGTCGCCTTTTGAAACTTTATCTCCAACTTTTATTTCAATAGAGTCAACTTTTCCTGAAAAAGTCGATGGTATTTCAACGCTTGATTTATCGCTTTCAATAGTGACTACTGGGTCATTTTTTTTTATTTCTTGTCCTTCTTTGACAAGTAATTCAATTACCTCAACATTTTCAAAATCACCAATGTCAGGAACTAATAATTTTTCAGTCATATTTAAATGTTTTATACACTATAAAAATGTAGATAATTGCAAATCTTAACACATTCTGCTCAATTTTTTGACACTCTTTATGTGCATGCTTCAAAAATGATTAAAAAGTTCTTAAAAACACTTTTTCAACCAAAAGTTAGTGCTTATATAGATGCTAAAATCTGGATACAAAAAATTTTATTAGAGGAAAAATACGGAAAGATAAATTCCTAAATTCCCTCAATACACAAAGCTATACCCATCCCTCCACCTATGCATAGTGTTGCACAACCTTTATTTTTTTTTTGTCTTTTCATTTCGTGTATTAAAGTTACAAGTATTCTTGCACCTGAAGCACCAATAGGATGACCAAGGGCAATGGCCCCACCATTAACATTTACCTTATTTTGACTAATACCTAATTCACGAATTACTGCAATACTTTGAGCAGCAAAAGCTTCATTAATTTCAAATAAATCAATTTCATCTAATCTCCATTTTGCTTTTTTGGTCGCTTCACGAACTGCATCTATGGGCCCTAAGCCCATTAAAGAAGGATCAACTCCAACAGAAGCCCAAGAAACTATTTTTGCAAGTGGTTTAATAGATTTTTTTTTTGCTTGCTCTAGAGATGTTAGCAATAAAGCTGCTGCGCCATCATTTATTCCTGAAGAATTACCCGGTGTAACAGTTCCATTATCTTGAAATACAGTTCTTAATTTTTCTAAATCAGACATCTTTAAATTATTTCTTGGATGTTCATCTTTATCTAAAATATTTCCATTGTGATTTATTCTGACTAACTCATCACTAAATCTATTATCTTTAAAAGCTTTCTCTGTTTTTTTTTGCGAATTCAAAGCAAATTCATCTTGTTCTTGTCTTGATATATTAAATTTTTTTGCAACATTTTCTGCTGTTACTCCCATATGATAATTGTTAAATGCATCAATTAACCCATCATTAACCATTGTATCTAAAAGTTCATTCTCTGAAATTTTTTTATCATCTCTATAAAATATTGAATGTGGAGCTATTGACATATTCTCTTGACCTCCAGAAATTATTGTCATGGACTCTCCTAATTTAATTGATTGATAACCTGATATGACTGCTCTAAGGCCAGAACCACAAACTTGATTTACTATATAAGCTGGTTTTGTAATAGGTATACCAGCATTTATTGCAGCTTGTCTAGCTGGGTTTTGTCCTGCGCCAGCAGTTAATACTTGACCCAATATTACTTCATCAATTTCATCTTTACTAAATTTTGACTGTTTTAATATTTCTTTTATTACTATGGATCCAAGTTGATCAGATCTCATTTTTTTTAATGAACCCTTATAAGTGCCAATTGGTGTTCTAATTGCACTTATAATAACAACTTCATTTGATTTATTGCCCATAAAATTTTAAATTTGTCTTATCATTAAAATACACTAAAAATTAATATACTATAATTAAATAAAATTATAAATGCGCCTGTAGCTCAACTGGATAGAGCGCTTGGCTACGGACCAGGAGGTTCTGGGTTCGACTCCTAGCAGGCGCACCATTAAAAAGGGGCTAATGTGTTTAAATGGTTAATGAAAGTTTCTTTACAAAAGTCAGTGATTTATTTCTTTCTAGTCATTTTTATAATTTTATTAATTTTAACTTTTGTACTATAAAAAATTATGTCCAATAAATTTGAACAAATTAGTTTAAAGCCTGGCTTTATGAAACATAATGGTGGTGTTATGTTTAAAAACATTTCTGATACCGAATTTGAATTTAAAACTACCATAAATGAAAATCATTTAAATGCTTCTGGTATTACTCATGGAGGATACCTGTCAGCTTTAATTGATGCTGGTGCTGGAACAGCTGCACATCGTTCAGCAGAAAATGCTCCTTGCGTAACTATTTCTCTTGATATTAAGTTTATTGGAGCATCGAAAATAGGAGATGAAATTATTGGTAAAGTTAAAATTTTAAAAAAAACAAAAACTTTGGTTTTTTTATTCTGTGAATTACAATGTAATAATAAAATTATTACCTCTGCTTCTGGCGTTTGGAAAATTTTGAAAATAAAACCCTCAGATTTGGGTCCCGGTGGATGAATTTTCTCTTCTTGAATTAAAATAACCAAATATAAAAAGTAATAAAATTGCAATTGGATATATAATACTTTTTGATGGTCTATCAGCATTTTCAATTTTGATCTCACTTATATAGTCACCCATTTCAATTCCACTTTTTTTTGCCTCTCCATTCCATTTAATTGTATCTACGACATGGTTATTATCTTTTTTAATTAAATTCATTCCAAAATTTTCTATACTATATTCTTCTTCAAAAGTGTCTTTATCAATCACAAATAATTTATATCTCTCTCCATATTCAGTTATTCTAGTGACTTTAATACGAGCTTCTTTTTCGGGGTTTAATTTCATATCATTTACTTTACTTACATCAATATAATCATATTTAGGATAAAATTTATTTAATACAAATTCTGGTGCTAGTAGAGAAATTGATATAAATAAAAAAATCATTATTTCATACCATTTGAGTCTATTAATAAACCAACCTTGTGTAGCAGATGTAAATACTAAAATTCCAGTAAGAGATGTAATTATTACCAAAAGAGCATGCCAAACATTTTCTATACCAATTAAAAGAAGTTCATGATTAAAAAGAAAAACTATTGGTAAAATTCCTGTTCTTAAACTATACCAAAATGCTTGAACACCTGTTCTTAAAGGATCTCCACCAGAAATAGCTGCTGCTGCATAAGATGCAAGCCCGACTGGTGGTGTTACATCTGCCATTAATCCAAAATAAAAAACAAACAAATGGACTGCTATTAAAGGAAATATGAAACCTGATGCATTACCAACATCAACTAAAACTGTTGCCATTAATGATGCTACCACTACATAATTTGCAGTAGTTGGCAAACCCATTCCAAGTAAAAGACATAATACAATTGTAAGGAATAATAAAATAATTACATTATCCTTTGCAATAGACTCTATAACTATTATCAGATTTGTACTTAATCCTGTTGATCCAACAGCGCCTACAATTATACCAGCAGTAGCAATGGCAATACCTACACCAACCATATTTAAAGCACCTTTTTCAAATCCAACTACTGTTTGATTAAACCAAACTTTTAAACCTTCTTTATAATCTTCAACTATAATTATTTTGTTTATAAGGTTTACAAATATTAAGGATATAGTTGCATAAAAAATTGAATAAGAAGCGGTAAATCTTAAATAAACCAACATATAAATTAACACAAAAATAGGGACTAAAAAATGCAATCCAGATAAAAAAGTTTTTCTTAGATTAGGTACATCAGAATCTTCCATTCCTTTTAAGTTTAATTTTAATGCTTCTAAATGAGATATATAAAACAAAGCTATGTATGAAATAATTGCTGGTAAAAATGCATGTTTAACAACTTCGAAGTATGTTACTCCAATAAAACTTGCCATTACAAATGCAGCCGCTCCCATTACAGGAGGCATTATTTGACCATTAACTGATGATGATACTTCAATTGCACCAGCTTTTTCTTGAGAGAAACCAGTTTTTTTCATAATTGGTATTGTAAAAGTTCCAGTTGTAACTGTATTTGCAATAGACGATCCAGAGATAAGGCCTGTCATACCTGATCCAAGAATAGCGGCTTTAGCTGGACCACCTCTCATTTTTCCAACCATTGCAAATGCTAAATCTAAAAAATATTTACCTCCACCTGCGGTCTCTAATAAAGCTCCGAAAAGTACAAATAAAAAAATAAAATCAACTGACACCCCAATAGGTATCCCAAATATCGCTTCTTGATCTAACCATTGAAAACCAACCAGTCTATTTAAAGATAGACCACCATGAGATATTATATCAGGTGCATATCTTCCAAAATATGAAAATAATAAAAAACAAATTGCAATAATTACTAATGGTAATCCAATAGCTCTTCTTGTTGCTTCTAAAAGAATTAAAATTCCACAACTTCCTATTATTAATTCTACAGGTAAATCAAAATTTTCACTGATCTTTAAAGTTAATAAAACTCCACCTCTTTCAACAAGTTGGTCATAAAAAAAATAAATGTATAAACAAGAAAATGCCCCTGCAAAACTAATGAATATGTCTATTATAGAAATTTTTTTTCCTTTTGAAATAGGATATATTAAAAAAGCTAAGCATAAAGCAAATCCTAAATGTATAGCTCTTGCTGGCAATCCTTTAAACATTCCAAAATTAAATAAAAAAGGAAATGGAGAAGCGTACCAAAGCTGAAATAAAGACCAAATAATTGCAATCGCGGCAACTACTTTTAAATGAAAACCTGTTAAATTTCTTGTTGGTGATAAATCTTCATTTATTTTAGTTTTTACTTTTTCACTAAAGGACTGACTCATTAATAATATCTTATCATAAAAAAAAGGCCCGGTAAAAATACCAGGCCTTTTAATTTCATCTTATTTCTAGATTACATTAATCCAGCTTCTTTGTAGTATTTAATTGCACCAGGATGTAATGGAGCAGATAAACCATCTTTAATCATGTTTTTCTTTTCCAAAAATCCAAAAGCAGGATGTTGTTTTTTAAAATCATCAAAATTTTCCATCACAGCTTTTGTCACTAAATACACTAACTCCTCAGAAACTGAAGCGCTTGTAACCACTGTAGCTTTTACACCAAAAGTAGTAGCATCTTTTTTTTGACCTGTATAAGTTCCTTTTGGAATAACGGCCTTTGCATAATAATCAGCACCACTAATTAAACCTTGAACTTCAGAACCTGTTAAATTAATTGGTGAAGCTTTTGCTGCACAAGTTGCTGCTTGCTCCATTGCTCCATTTGGAAAACCTACAGAATAACCAAAAGCATCAATTTTACCATCACACAAAGCTTTTACTTGCTCTGAAGAAGTAAGTTCAGTTGTTGATTTAAAAAAACTATTATCAACTCCCATTGCTTTCATAAGTTCTTCCATAGTTCCTCTTTGTCCCGAACCTGGATTACCAATGTTTACAACTTTTCCTTTTAGGCCATTAAAGTCTTTTATTTTTGCTTTTTTTCTAGCCCAAATTTGAAAAGGCTCATTATGAACTGAAAATACAGCTCTCAAATCACTAAATTGTTTTCCTTCCCATTTACTGGATCCATTAACAGCATGAAACTGCCAGTCAGACTGGGCAACACCAAATTGAAATTCTCCAGCCGCTATTTGACCAATATTATAATTTGATCCACCTGTTGAAGGAGCGGTACATCTATAAGCTTTAGCTGTTCCTTTTTTTCTTCCATGCTCAGCACTAATTGCTGATTTATGTAACATCTTACATATAGCATTTCCTGTTTGGAAATATACCCCAGTTGGACCTCCCGTTCCTATCGTGAAGAACTCTGCAGATTTTGCAATACTTGTAAAAGATAATGATGCAAAGAAAATAAGCAGGGCACTAGATAGAGATAACATTATTTTTCTCATATTTTCCCCTCTGTTTAATTATTTATATTCTAATACTAACAGTAATTTAAGGTCTTTGTATAGAGCGTTTTTATATTAACTCAGACCATTTTCTAAGTTTATTTACACCTGCAACTATTTTGGGAGCGAGTTTATTCATGGTACTTTTAGTTAAAATAGGATTTTTTTTAAATTCATCCATTAATTTTTTACCATCAAAATCTGTAAAACTTAATCTCACAATTAGTCTTTTTTCATCAAAACCAAAATCGGATCCTGGTAACAATGCAACCCCTGTTTGTTGTAAAATTTCTTTACATATTTCAGATGAAGACTTAAATTTTTTACTAATAAATTCTGGCATTAAGTAAAATCCACCTTGTGGTTCGTTAATCAATACTTTGTTCGATTTAAGATTTTCATAAACATAATTTCCTATATTTTTTAAAATATTTCTTGATAAATTTATATAAATGCTATGATCTTCATCATAAGCTTTAATAGCTGCATATTGAATTGGGGCACTAACGGCAGAGAAAGTTTCACTAGCAAGAACATTTATTTTTTCTTTAATCATCTCTAATTCATTAGGTACAATAAAATATCCTAATCTCCAACCTCCAGCTCCACACCACTTACTCAGTCCAGTACTTATAATTGTTTTTTCTGGGCAATAATTTGAGATCGATTTATAATCATTATTAAAAGCAAGTTCGGAATAGATTTCATCAGATAAAATTATCAAATTATATTTTTTTGTAATTTCACTTATTTCTTCAAGATTTTCACAAATTTGTCCTGATGGATTATTTGGTGAATTTAAAAACAACAGGTAATTTTTTTTCTTGTCTTTCAAAATAATTTTTTCCAAATCATCTGCTGTGGGAAACCAATTATTTTCCCTTTTTGTTTGTATAATTCTTGATTTATTTCTACCAAGTATCGCCTGAGGAGCATAAGAAACCCAACTAGGAGCTGGAAGAATTATCTCTCCATCAAAAATTACATGCAGTAAAAACATAAGTTCTTTAGAGCCAGGACCTATAATTACATTAGCAGATTTATAATCAAAATTTTTCTTATTTGAAGTATATTTAGCAACTGACTCTCTTAAACTTTTGAGTCCTTGCATTGGTAAATATTTATTTTGATGTGCATTATTTTGTAGCTCCCTAACAATACTTTCAGGTACTTCAAATGGAGATTGACCAAACCCAAATTTAAAAATATTCTTACCTTTTTCTTCTAGTACTTTTGAAATTTCATTTATTCTTAAAGTCGACGAGGGTTCTAAGTTTTTTACTAAATCTTTTAACATTAATATTTTAATTTTTTCAAATTTATATTGTTATAAAAATTTGGTTAATTGTGCTAAAATATTATTAATTAATTTTGAAAATGAGAACTTTTTACCTTCCGATTCGGTCATGTTTTAGTCTATTTTTGTTCTTTGACGCCAACTATATCTGGTAGGTAAAAATAAATACACACCAAAGATAGAAATGCTTAAAAATAAAATAACTGCAGTTCTTGGACCTACTAATACAGGCAAAACTCATCTAGCTATTGAAACAATGTTGTCTTTCAAAAGTGGAATGATCGGTTTTCCATTGAGACTTTTAGCTCGTGAAGTGTATGACAGAATAGTTAAAATAACAAATTTAGATCAAGTTGCATTAATAACTGGAGAGGAAAAAATTATACCAACCAATGCCAAGTATTTTCTCTGCACTGTTGAGTCCATGCCCATAGACAAAGAATTAGATTTTATTGCTGTAGATGAAATACAAATGTGTTCGGATCACGAACGTGGGCATATTTTCACTGATAGATTATTAAATATGAGGGGAAATAAACTAACAATGTTAATGGGTTCTAACACAATAAAAAATATTATTTCAAAATTAGATGATGACATAGAGTTTATTAAAAGAGACAGGTTATCTAAACTTTCTTACTCGGGTCATAAAAAGATTTCTAGAATTGATAGAAAGACTGCAATAATAGCATTTTCTGCTGAGGAAGTTTACGCTATAGCAGAGTTAATAAGAAGACAAAAAGGTGGGGCAGCAATTGTAATGGGATCTTTAAGTCCAAAAACAAGAAACGCTCAAGTAGAATTGTATCAATCAGGTGACGTAGATTTTTTAGTAGCAACAGATGCTATTGGTATGGGCATCAACATGGATTTAAACCATGTGTATTTTTCTAATCTAAAAAAATACGATGGAAAAAAATTAAGAAGATTGAATTTATCAGAAATTGGTCAAATTGCAGGTCGCGCAGGAAGATATCTGAATAATGGTAGTTTTGGTATTACAGGTCAATGTAAAGAAATTAATGCTGAAGAGGTTGATTTGCTTGAAAATCATAAATTTGAGGATCTTCGAACATTGTATTGGAGAAATTCCAATTTGAACTTTAATAATCCAACAACACTTTTAAAATCTTTAGATGAAAAACCCAACAAAGACTGGCAAAGAAAAATATATGAATGTGAAGATGAAAAAGCTCTTAAATTTTTTACAAGAGAAAAAAATTTAAAAGATACTAAACTAGAAAATGAAAAATTAAAACTTTTGTGGGAATGTTGTCAAATACCTGATTTTGTCAAAAAAACTTATGGTAATCACTACGAGGTAATTGAAAATGTTTTTAAATTCTTAAATACTCAAAAAGGCAAAATTACTGACGATTTTATGCATCTTCAGCTTATGAAATTAGATAAATTAGAGGGAAATGTAGATTCTTTGTCAAATAGAATTGCAAATGTAAGAACTTGGTCTTATGTTGCAAATAAAAATAATTGGACAGAAAATCATGACTATTGGATACAAAAAACAAAACTGTTAGAAGATAAACTTTCAGATAGACTTCATGAAGAACTTACAAAAACATTTATTGATAAACGAGCAAGTGTTCTGGCTAGAGGATTAAAACAAGATATGGAATTTAATACTAAGATTTTAGAAAATAATGATGTTATGATTGATGATCAATTTATAGGTAAAATTAATGGTTTAAAATTAGAGTTAGATCTTAAAAAGGGAGCACTTGAGACTGACATTAAGTCTCTGAAAAAAGCTGCAAGACAAACAATTGGCCCCGAACTTGAAAAAAGAATGCACATGATTATTGAGACTGGTTTAATTGATCTGCATAATGACTTTAAGATTTATTGGAACAAATCACCAATTGCAAAGCTAATACCAGGTAGGGATTACTTAAACCCAACTTTTGAGTTAATTATAGATGATATTTTAGAGTCAAATCAGAAAAAAAAATTGATTATCTTTATTGATAAGTGGTTGAAAAATAAGATTGATACAATTTTAAAAAGTCTTGTTGACTTAAAAAATATAAAAGAAAAAAATTCTTCTATTAAAGCTTTAGCATTTCAACTCTATGAAAATAATGGTGTTCTCAAAAGGGAACAGGTTTCGAATTATCTTAAAGATCTAGATCAAAATGATAGGAAAATCTTAAGAGATCTTGGTGTAAAGTTCGGAAGATATCATGTTTATTTACATAGACTAATAAAACCTGAAGCAGTGTCTTTAAGGACCTTACTTTGGAAAAACTATCACCAAAAATATTTTGATTTAAGCCCTCCTAAATTTGGATTAAATTTTTTAAGCAACAAAAATGCTAGAAGCAAAAATTTCATGTTACTTTGTGGTTTCGAAAAATTTGAAAATTTCTTTGTGAGAATTGATATTTTAGAAAGGTTATTTGTACAAATTATCAATACAAATACAGAGGATAAAAAAGAAATAAAATTAATTCCTGAAATGTTAAATCTTCTTGGATGTAATAAAGAGGATTTTAAGAAACTTCTTAAAAATATGGGTTACAAAATTAATATAAAAGACAACGATATATTCTTTAAATATTTTCCACCAAAAAAAACCAAAAAAAATTTTAGCAATAGAAATTCAAAAGAAAATCCATTTAAGATACTGAAAAATTTAAATTTAAGTAAATAACTATGTTTTTTAAAAAAGATAAAAAAAATAATGAAAATGAGGATATAACTAAAGTTACTGCATTATTAATACACGCCGCAAAAATTGATGAAAATTATTCTCAACAAGAGGAAAATATAATTAAACAAGCATTATTAAAAATTGGTACAAATAAAGATGATTTAAAGGAAATAATTATAAATGCAAAAAAAATTGAGGAAAATTCTATTCAAATTTTAGATTTCACAAAAGAAGTAAAAAATATGAATGAAGACAAAAAAATTAAAATTATTGAGGCATTATGGGAAATTATCTACTCCAATAATGAGGCAGATATATATGAAACTAGTTTAATGAGACGACTTACGGGATTGCTATATATTGACAGTAAAGTAATGGGCGATATTAAAGAAAAAATTAAGAAAAAATATAATGACGTATTTAGTAAATGATAAGTGTATTAAATGTAAACTAACCGATTGTGTTGAGGTTTGTCCTGTAGATTGTTTCTACGAGGGAAAAAATATGCTTGTAATTAAACCTGATGAGTGTATAGATTGTGGCGTTTGTGAACCAGAATGTCCTGTTGATGCTATTAAAGCTGATACAGAGCCTGGCAGTGAAAAGTGGCTAGAAATCAATAAAAAGTATTCAGAAATTTGGCCAAATATTACTGGAAAAAAAGATCCACCTTCGGATCACGAAAAGTTTAAAGATGAACAAAATAAATTTGAAAAATATTTTAAAGAAAACATTTAGCAAAAAAAATAAAAAAAAAACCATCAAACCTAAAGTTAAAAAAACTAAAAAGGTCTTAAACAAAAAAATAAAAAAAAAAGTTATCCCTAAAATAAAAAAATTAAGAAAAATAAAAAAGAAAGTTCAATCTAAAAAACAAAATGAAAAGAGTGAAGCCAAAAATGAAGGCTTAAGAATTTCCAAAAGTAATGAATTAAAACCAGAAATTAAAAAAGTAAAAAAACAAGAAACAGAAAAACGAGAATATAAAATAAAAGATTATGTTGTTTATCCGAAACATGGCGTTGGTCAAATTACTGAATTCAAAAAAATTAATATTGGTGGTATAGATGTAGAAACTTACATAATAAAATTTGAAAAAGATAAAGCTAACGGAATGGTCCCCGTAAATAAACAATCACATTTAAGACCTTTAGCAACAATTAACCAAGTTAATAAATGTATTTCTATATTAAAAAGCAAACCAAAAATTAAAAGATCAATGTGGAGTAGAAGAGCTCAAGAATATGAGGCTAAAATTTCATCAGGAAAAATTTATGAATTAGCCGAAGTTGTAAGAGATTTAAATAAAGGGGATGATCTAATGGTAGATCAATCTTATAGTGAAAGACAATTATTTGAGAAAGCTTACGAAAGAATTCTATCTGAATTTATAATAATTCTTAATTCTTCTGCAGAAGATACTCAAAAAAAATTAGATAAAGCTTTAAAAAGAAATTTAGATACGCAACAAAAAACCCAAGTCCAATCAAATAAGCCATCAAGTGCTGTGGAAGAGGAAGAAACAATTTCAGAGCCAGACGAAAATGTAGAAGAATAAAAAAAACGCCTCTCACACATAGCGTTATGAGAAGCGTTTTTAATAAAGAATACTAAGTTTTTATCTTCTTCTTCTTTTTTTTGCTTTTTTCTTAGCTTTCTTAGCTTTCTTTGCTTTTTTTCTTCTCTTAGGCATCTTTAGCTCCCTTTTTTGTTATACGAATCAAAATGATTCGCTATTACGTTATTTTTATTTTTTTATAACCGTTATGTCAATTCTTTAATTAAAGTTAAAATTTTTTAAATTAAATTGTAAATGAAATAAAATTTTAATAATTTTAAAGTGTAAAAAAGTTAATGTTTATGCGCTTTATAATCAAATAATTAATTTATTTTAATAAAGTTTTTCTAAATCTTCTTTATATTTATTTAAAATTTTTTTTCTTTTTAGTTTTAAAGTTGGTGTTAACATTCCATTTTCAATTGTAAACTCCTCATTTATTAATTTAAATTTTTTAACTTTTTCAACCGAAGACAAACTTTTATTTAAATTTTCTAAATAAATTTCAATTTCTTTAAAGTTCATATCTGTTTCACTCACAATCAATGCGACTAAATAAGTTTTTTTATCTCCATAAACAAAACTTTGCTTAATTTTTTCATTAAGACATAATAAATTTTCAATTTTGGATGGGGAAATATTATCACCGCCTAGACTAACTATAATTTCTTTTTTTCTATCAGTTATTTTTAAATTCCCTTCTTTGGTAATCTCTCCAATATCTCCTGTATGTAACCAGCCATCTTTAATAATATCTTCTGTCTCCTTTTTCTTGTTCCAATAACCTAGCATAACATTTTCTCCCTTTACTAAAATTTCACCATCATTAGCTATCTTAACCTGGTTTGTTCTAAAAGGAGGACCCACAGTTTCAATTTTGACTTTTCCTGGAACATTGCAACTCACTACTGGTGAAGTTTCGGTTAATCCATAACCTTGTAAAGTTGGCAAACCTACGGAATTTAAAAACTCACCAATTTTCTTATCTAAAGCACCCCCTCCAGAAACAAAAGCCTTCAATTTTCCACCAAACTGGTTTTTGATTTTTTTTCTCACAAGCTTTTCACATAAGAAATTAATTATCCTTTCCTTGAAATTAAGTCTTTCTTTATTCAAGATTTTTGTTCCAAGTAAAATTGTATTTTCTACTAATCTTTTTTTTAGGCCTTTTTGTTTTAAAAAATTTATCGAAATTTTACTATACAAATTTTGATAAAATCTAGGCACTGCTGTCATAATGGTTGGCTTAGCAATGGCCATGTTTGATAATAATTTTTCTAAACTTTCTGCATAATAGACTTTTGCACCAAGTGAAATTTGCACATATTGTATTGTATGTTCATATGAATGTGATAGGGGAAGCCAAGTTAAAAAAACTGGAATATCATTTTTAATTAACAATTTTAAAATATCTTGTGCACCCTCGCAATTAGATAAGATGCCTCCATGACTTAGCATCACTCCTTTAGGACTTCCTGTTGTTCCTGAAGTATAAATTATACAAGCAAGATCTTTTCTTTTAATTCCGCTATTATAGCCTTTAGAAATATACTTATTATTTTTATCAATTTTTTTCTCTAAAATGATTTGAATACTTTCAATTCTTTCGTTAAAATTTTCTATTGATAAAATTTTAGTCTCTTTAGAGATAAACTTTTCAATTTTTTTATATTGAACATTATTTGAAACAATACATATTTTTGGTTTACAATCTTTTATAATATACTCATAATCTCTTTCAGAATATGTGGTAAATAATGGAACAGTTACACCTCCAGAGTTCATAATCGCTATATCCGCAATTAACCACTCTGGTCGATTTTCTGATAATAAAACACATCTATCACCTGGAAATAAAATTTTATTTAAGTATTCAGATAAAATTTGAATATTTTGCTCCACTTTATCCCAGGTTAAAAAATTCTTATCCTGATCTTTTAAAGAGTATAAAAATGGTTGATTAATCTGAGTTTTTTTTTCTTCGTGCTTTTTAAAAAAAAGCTCCACTAAACTATTTATATTATTCAATTCCATAATCTGGTGGGCGAAGAGAGAATCGAACTCTCACTTCTTGCGAAACACGATTTTGAGTCGTGCGCGTCTACCAGTTCCGCCATTCGCCCTTGGTTGTTTAATAATTTATTAAATAGTATAAGAACTAAAATTATATTAAAACCAAAAAATGTTTACTTCTCTTTACAAAAAATGTTTAGATTTAGCAGCTCATAAAAGTTCCAAATATTATCTTGCTTTTATATCATTTATTGAAAGTTCTTTTTTTCCTATTCCACCAGATGTGATGATAATACCCATGGTTATTGCAAAAAAATATGACTTTTTCAAAATTTTTCTAATTACCACAATATTTTCTGTTTTAGGTGGAATCTTAGGATACTTCATAGGGGCAGTTTTTTTTGATATTGGAATGCAAATAATGACTTTTTATGGATACGAAGAAAAATTATCCAATATTAAAAGTAATCTAATTAATAGTGAAAGTTTTTATGCATGGCTTGGGATTCTGTTTTTAGCTGGCTTTACTCCTCTTCCTTATAAAGTTTTTACTATTGCAAGCGGTTTAATTGGTTTTAATATTTTGGTATTTATATTCATTAGTCTAATCTCGAGAGGTTTACGTTTTTTTATAGTATCTTATTTGACCTATAAATTTGGGGATCTATTTACCAAATTTATGAATGAACACGGATCTAAATGGTTTACAATAATTGGAATATTAATTGTTATAATTGGAATTATAATCTATTTGATATCCAAATTTTATGAATAATTTTAAAAAAAATACCATTTTAAAAATAATTCTTATAATAAGTTTTATTTCATTAATTACTGCATATTTTATTGAAAATGTTCTTGGACATCAGCCTTGTAATTTATGCTTGATTGAAAGGATCCCTTATGGACTTGCTATAATTTTGGTTATTTCAAATAACTTTTTTAAAAAAGATGAAAAATTTATTATTCTACTCTTGATTATGGTTTTTGTATTTTCATTTTTAATCTCATTTTATCATTTTGGGATTGAACAAAATCTATTTGAAGAGTCAGGTGTTTGTGTGATTAATAATATAACAGAATTTGATTCTAAAGAAGAATTATTGAAACAATTACAAATTAAGGTCATAAGTTGTAAGGATGTGACATTTAGAATTTTTGGATTTTCTCTAACAACCATTAATATGATAATAAGTTTAGTAATATTTATAACTTTGATTAAAATTTTAAAAAATTATGAAAAATACAGAAAATAAAGTTGAAGAATTTATTAGAGTTGATCATGCAGGTGAAAGAGGTGCTGTTAAAATTTACGAAGGTCAATTATTAGCATTAAGTACATTTATAAAAGATGAAAGGTTAAAAAAGACTATAGAGGAAATGAGAATTCATGAAAAAGAACACTGTGATTTCTTTGAGAATGAAATAAAAAAAAGAAAAATAAAGCCAACCAAATTTTTACCATTATGGGATCTGCTAGGTGTAGGACTAGGTTTTGGGTCAACAATATTAGGAAAAAAAGCTGCAATGCTTTGCACTGCTTCGGTTGAAGAAGTAATTGACGAACATTATCTAAATCAAATAAATCAACTAGGCTCTAATGAAAAAGAACTTAAAAGAAAAATTATTAAATTTAGAGAAGATGAATTACATCATAAGGATATAGCTTATGAGAAAGGGGCAACTAAAAAAGGCTTATATTCAATAATGGATAGAATAATAAAAACTGGTTCTAAAATAGCTATCAGTATATCTGAAAAAATTTAACCTTACGGCTGTAACTCTACATCCCAGTATAGATAATCCATCCAACTTTTATGTAAATAATTCGGAGGAAAATTTTTACCGTTACGATGAAGATCCTCTGTTGAAGGTTGATAAGGATACTGAAAAAGTTTCATCCCAGATGACTTCAATAGTTTGCCGCCTTTTTTTACATTACAAGCTGAACAGGCAGTAACAACATTGTTCCAATTAGTTTCTCCACCCTTTGATCTTGGTAATAAATGATCAAATGTTAATTCATCATTGCTCCCACAATATTGACATGAAAATTTATCTCTAAGAAAAACATTAAATCTCGTAAAACTTGGTTTAGATTGTGGAACAATATAATCTTTCAAAGCTATAACACTTGGTAATTTCATATTAAAAGAGGGGCTTCTAACAACTCTATCATAATTACTAACTATAATTACTCGATCCAAAAATACTGATTTAACTGTATCTTGCCATGACCACAATGATAAAGGATAATAACTTAAGGGTCTATAATCTGCATTTAACACCAAAGCTGGACATTTTTCTAAAGATACATCATGTTCGACAAAGCTATTCATATTGAAATTCTAACTTAAAAAAAAAATTATTTCAAGATTTAGCAATCATTAATTTTTTTTAAAATGTAATTTAATGCTATACTAGATGCGGCAATAGGTATATGGTGATCACAATTTTTTATTAAATGAGTTTCAATTTCAATATCATTTCTTAGAAAAAAATCTTTTGCTTCTAACAAAAAATTGGGTGAAACAACTTGATCTGCATCACCATGAATTAATAAAATATCTGTTGAAACTTTTTTTCTTAACTTTAAATCTTTTTGATTTATTATTTTACCCGAAAAACCAATGATACAATTATATTTTTCACTTGATGTCAAACCTAAATTTATGGACATCATGCAACCTTGACTAAATCCTGAAAGAATAATTTTTTCATTATCTAATTTGTATCTTTTTTTAATTTCATCAATAAATTTATATAAAACTTTTTCTGCCTTAATTGACTCTTCCAAAATATATTCTGGATCATCTTTAGTCAAATCAAACCACTGGAAACCATTTGGATTTATTGGGCAAGGTTCATGGCCATTTGGACAAATAAAAATTGTGTTGGGTAAATGTCTTTTCCAATTTAAAGACAACATGCTTATATCTTTGCCATCTCCTCCATATCCGTGAAGTAAGACAATCGCATTTTTAATATCTGCATTATTCTCTGGCTTAATAATGGTTGTATCTAGACAAAATGTCATACTTAATAATTTAGGTTTTTTTATTTTGAAAACACCCTACAATACATTTATGATTTCTGGAATATTAGTCAAATTTTTATCTATAGCTCTACTAATTGGAGTTGCTATTGTTTTAATTCTGGGAATAGGGACTTTATTTAAAGGTGGCGAATCTAGCAAAAAGTATTCAAACAAGTTGATGCAATTGAGAGTTTTACTACAATTTGTAGCAATTATATTGTTGGTAAGTTTTGCTTATTTTTTTAAGAATTAATTAAAATTACTTAGCCAGTCTATAAACTTTTTATCCTGAAAATCTATTGATCCAATAATTCTAGCAAACTCTAAACCATCTTTATTAATCAAAATTGAAGTTGGAATCCCCCTTAATTGAAATTTTTTTGCTAAAGTTACAGGTGTATCAAAATAAATATCCAAATTTTTAATATTTAAATCCTCAAAAAATTTTAATGATTTTTTAATGTTATCCTGGCCAACATTAATAGGAAATATTTTTAAATTATTTAAAGATTCATTCGTTTTTAATAAATCTAAAGAGGGCATTTCTTCTTTACAAGGAGCACACCAAGTGGCCCAAAAATTCAATAAAATCAAATTTCCTTTATAATCGCCTATATTTAATTGATTGTTTTTAGCGTCTAGAAACGTTAAAGCAGAGTGGTTTTTTAACTCTTTATTGATAATAAGATTTTTTATATCAATAGATTCTTCTGCATATGAATTAGATATTAAAAAAATAATTATTATTAAAAATCTCATGCTAAAAGGTATAAATAATTATCATGGCAAAAAATAAAAACAATAAGGCAATTTGGAAAAATCGTATAAAAAAAAATACATCTAGTTTTTTTCAAAAAGTTGGGGGTTCCTTAGATATTGACAAAAGACTATTTAAACAAGATATAATGGGGTCTATTGCTCACGTAGAAATGCTTTTTAAACAAAAAATCATTTCTTTTAAAATAAAAAATAAAATTATTTATGGACTTGGTAAAATTGAAAAAGAAATATCTAAAAACAAATTTGAGTATAATTTAAAATACGAAGATATTCACATGAATATTGAAAAGAGACTATTTGAAATAATTGGTGAGGAAGCTGGTTATATTCATACTGCTAGATCTAGAAATGATCAAGTTATTACAGATTTAAAAATTTGGATGAGATCATCGAATAAAGAAATTTTAAATCATCTTAATAAAATAATTAAAACTACTTTAAGGATTGCCGAGAAAAATATCAAAACTATAATGCCAGGATTTACACATCTAAAAAATGCACAGCCTATATCTTTTGCACATTATCTTATGGCTTATGTCGAAATGTTTACTAGAGATAAAAAAAGATTTAATGATAACATTGAAAGTTTAAATGAAAGTCCTCTCGGTGTACTTGCTTTGGCAGGAACATCCTTTAATATAGACAGAGAATATACAGCTAAAAAATTAGGTTTTAAAAAACCTACTAATAATTCAATAGACACTGTTTCAGATAGAGATTTTGTTTTAGACTATCTTTATAGTTGCTCAGTTTGCTCAATGCATATATCTAGAATTGCTGAAGAATTAATTATATGGAATTCAGATGCTTTTGATTTGATTAAATTATCAGATAAGGTTGTAACTGGATCTTCAATAATGCCTCAAAAAAAGAATCCAGACATTTTAGAATTTTTAAGAGGTAAAACTGGAACATTTTATGGAAATTTATTTTCTATGCTTTCTTTGTTGAAAGGACTGCCTTTATCTTATTTTAAAGATTTACAAGATGATAAAGAAAATGTTTTTAGTTCTAACGATAATTTAATTAATTGTCTCAAATTATTAGACGAAATTTTAAATAACTTAAGTCCAAATAAAAAAAGAATGTTAGAACTTGCAGATACAGGCTTTATAACAGCTACAGATTTAGCAGATTATTTAGTTAAAAATCATTCAATATCATTTAGAGAGGCTTATGAAAAAACATCATTAATAGTAAATTTTGCCGAAAGAAAAAAGATAAAATTAGAGGATTTAAATATCAGTGATTTAAAAAAAATTTTTCCTGAATTAACTTCTGATGTTTTAAATGTATTCAATCTTGAAAACTCTGTAAAATCAAAAAGGTCTTATGGAGGAACATCTTTTGATAATATTAAAAAAATGATATTAAAATATAAAAAAAAATTATGATTAAAAAAATACTTTTATTAATTGTGATAAATATTTTGGTACTTTCATGCGGAAAAAAAGGTGATCCTATTTATGAGGAACCAAAATCAAAAAAGACAGATATCAAACTTAAAGTGATATCAAACTAAAAATAATGAGATGAAATATAAAGCGAATAATTATTTTATTGATGGAATTAAAACTTCTTTTTTAGCTAAAAAATTTTCAACACCCTTATATTGTTATTCTTATAAAAAAATAAAAGAAAATGTCGTCAATTTTAAAAATGATTTTAATACAATAAATCCTTTAATTTGTTTTGCAGTAAAAGCAAATTCCAATAAAAAATTGTTGATAGAATTAAGAAAATTAGGTTTAGGTGCAGATGTAGTCTCAATGGGAGAACTAATGAAAGCCCTCAAGTCGGGTATTAAACCAAATAAAATAGTATTCTCAGGCGTCGGTAAAACCAATGTAGAGATAGATTATGCTATAAAAAATAAAATTTTATTAATCAATGCCGAGTCAAAAAGTGAAATCTTAGAAATAGAAAAAATCGCTAAAACTAGAAATAAAAAAGTTGATATTGGCATAAGATTAAACCCAAATACAGACGCAAAAACATTGAGTCAAATATCAACTGGCAAAAAAGAAAATAAGTTCGGTGTATCAGAAAAAATTTTCTTAGAATTAGTAAAATATGTAAATAAATCTAAAAATTTAAATTTAAAATGTGTAAGTGTTCACATTGGGAGTCAAATTCTAGAAATTAAACCCTATCAAAAGATGCTTAAAATATTAGATAAGATTATAAAAAAAACAAAATATAAATTTGAATATATTGATCTAGGTGGCGGAATGGGAATAAATTATGGAAAAAATAAGAAAAAATTAAACCTAAAAAAATATGCAGAAAATATCAAAAGTTTTATGAAAAAACATAACTCTCGAATAATTTTTGAACCAGGCAGGTCAATAATTGGTAACACTGGATTTTTAATTTCTAAAATAACTTATATAAAAGAAAATGAAAAAAAAAATTTCATCATTTTAGATGCTGCAATGAATGATTTAATAAGACCGGCTTTATATAATGCTAAACATCAAATTATTCCTGTTACTAAAAACAAAAAAAAATCTAAAAAAACTCATGAGTTTGTTGGGCCAATATGTGAAAGTACTGATAAATTTTTATCTGTTAAAAAATTTCAAAAATTAAAAGAAAAAGATTTAGTTATTATTTGTGATGTCGGAGCATATGGAATGTCATTAAGTTCAAATTATAATTTAAGACCAAAACCATCTGAGATATTAATAAAAAACTCTCAAATAAAGATTATCAGCAAAAGACAAAGTTTAAAAGAATTAATGTAATTTTAACATTTAATGCTTAGAAATTTTTTATTTTCCTTCTTTTTTTTTCTAGGAATAATTTTTATATCAATACTATTTCTTCCATCATTTTTATTACCTCAAAAAATTGTATTATTCGGTGGTAAACTTATGGGGTATTGGTCAAGTTTTTGTCTTAAGTTTTTTTTATCTACAAAAATAATAATCAAAGGAATGGAAAATATCATAAAAGATAAAAAATTTTTTATTGCTTGTTCGCACCAATCTATGTTTGAGACTTTTTTTCTTCAGACAATTTTTAATTCACCTGTTTTTATTTTAAAAAAAGAGCTTTTGCTAATTCCTATTTTTGGTTGGTACTTAAAGAAAATTGGATCTATTTCAATTACAAGAGACAAGGTTACTAAAGAAAATCTAAATTTTTTTCAAGATATTTCCAGAGTTATAGAAAAGACTGATAGACCTCTAATTATATTTCCACAAGCAACTAGAGTATCCCCATTAGATAGACCTCCCTTTAAAAAAGGAGCGGCTCGAATTTATGAGGAACTTAAAATTTTTTGTTTACCTATAGCAATTAATTCAGGAAATGTTTGGCCAAAAAGTGGGAAAAAAAATTATAATAAGCAAATTACTATTTCAATTTTAGAACCAATAGGTCCTGGTTTAAATAAAGATGAATTTATTAAAACACTTGAAAAAAATATCTATTTAGAGCTTGATCTAATCAATTAGCCTTTCATTGGCATCACAACATAAATACTATCAAAATCAGCTGGATCTTTAATTAAAGCAGGGGATCCAGTATCATTAAAAAAAAGCTCAATTTTTTCTCCATCAAGTTGGGCCGCTACATCAATTAAATATCTTGAATTAAAACTTATTTCTAGGTCATGATCAAATTTCACGTTTAAAGTTTCTTTTCCATCACCGCTATTAGCATTATTTACAGATAAATTTAATGTATCTTTTGTAAGATTAAATTTTACTCCATCTTTTTTATCTAGTGAAACTGAAGCAACTCTATCTACCGAATTCAAAAATAATTTTAAATCTATATCTAATTTTTTTTTATTACTCTTTGGAATAACTTGGATATAATTTGGAAATTTTCCATCAATCAGCTTAGAAATCAAAATACTATTACTAAGCTCAAACTTGATTTTAGACTTAATATTAGAAACTTTCACCTCACCATCGAAATTATCTAATAATGAGCATAACTGAAAAATTGTTTTTTTTGGTAAAATTATCGGATCAAAATCAATTTTTTTATCTAACCTTACTTTAGAAATTGACATTCTATGGCTATCAGTTGCAACTGCTGTTAAATATATCTTATCCTCGATTTCATTTTGATGTAAATAGATTCCACTTAAATAATGCCTTGTTTCATCATTTGAAATGGAAAATTTACATTTGTTAAGTAGTTTTAGAAGTTGTTTTGAATTAATTGAAAATTCATTTTGGTTGAAATTTTCATCAGTTAAAGGAAATTCATTAGCGTTAATACAATTTAAATTAAAATTAGATTTTTCAGACTCCAAGTGAAGTTTGCTAAAATCTTTTAATGTTAGATTTATTTTTTTTCCAGATGTAAATTTCCTTACAATATCATACATAATTGAAGATGTCGTGGTGGTATCTCCCTCTTCTAAAATCTCCACATCTTTTAATTCGTGAATAAATATTAAATCTAAATCTGTTGCTGTTATCGTTAATTTGGAGTTACGCACATTCAACAAAATATTTGACAAAATTGGAAGTGTGCTTCTCTTTTCAATTACTCCCTGACAATAACTTAAAGCTTGTTGTAGGTCTTGTTGATTTACACTAAATTTCATTATCTTTGTTATGGTATAAAATTTGATTTTTTAATTTATTTATATTATCAACCATATCAGGCTGATTTTCTTTCAATTTTTCAATAGTTTTAACAGAATGAATAATTGTTGTGTGATCTCTGTTAGAAAATTCTCTTCCAATTTCAGGTAAAGATTTCGATGTTAATATCTTTGTTAAATATATTGCTGTTTGTCTTGGTCTTACTAGATATCTAGATCTACGTGAGGACAACATTTCATTTTTACTAATTTTAAAAAATTTACAAACTAAAGTTTGAATCAAATCAATCGTAACTTTATTTTCTCCAAAATTCAAAAGATCTTTTAAAATTACCTTCACCTCTGATAAATTTGGTGATTTGTTATAAATTCTTGAAAAAGATATAATTCTGTTTACTGCACCAACTAGTTCTCTAATACTCCCAGTTATCTCCAAACTTAAAAAATCTTTTATCTCTTGTGAAATTTTAAATTGACCAGAATACAAACTTTCTAATTCTTCTGTTTTACTATCAATAATTTTTTTTCTAAGTTCCAAATCTGGTTTTTGAATATCAACTACCAACCCACCGGAAAATCTTGATTTTATTCTCTCTTGAATTCGTGATAACTTACTTGGGGCTCTATCTGCAGATATTATTATTTGAGAACCTTTATCAAGTAATGTGTTAAATGTATGAAAAAATTCTTCCTGCATTGCTTCTTTACCACTTATAAATTGGATATCATCAATTAACAAAATATCTGTATTTCTAAAGTATTCTTTAAATCTTACCATATCATTAGATTTAATAGATTTTACGAATTGATACATAAATCTCTCTGCAGAAATAAACATTACTTTGTTAATTTTTTTCAGTTCTAAACCAATTGCATTTAATAAGTGAGTTTTCCCCATTCCTACACCACCATAAATATATAAAGGATTATAATGAGACACAGTTTCTGTAACTTTTAGAGAAGCCTCATAAGCAAGTTTATTGCTTGATCCAATAATAAAATTTTCAAATTTTTTATTTGGATCTATTCTATTATATTGCAGATACGAATCTTTAATAAATGAAACATTTTCAGGTATTTCTAAGGTTTTAAAATTATTATGACCTTTAATCTCCGTAATTTTTTGCTCAATAATTTTAAATTCAATCCTAACAATATCTTTTTTATGGTTTTTAACAATTTGTAATATTTGATCTAAGTATCTTGAAGTAATCCAGTCACGAATAAATCTTGTTGGAACTGATAACAAAATATAATTTTTGAATTCTTCAACAAAATCAATTTTTTTTAGCCAACTCTCATAAATTTCTAGGCCTAGCTTATTTTTCATTTCATCTTGAAGTAAATTCCAATCAAATGATATATTATTACTTTTTAAATTTTTATTTATATTTGAATTACTCATAATTAGTGGAGAGAGTTCAGTTAGAGCCATAATAAAATTAATGCAACAAATAATTTATATATTTAGAAAAAAAATAAAATCTATGATTGTGTTTTTTTTTCAATTAGAAAGATAATTAGATTTAATTTATTTGTAATTTTTATTTTTAATTTTCATAAATAAAATTTATAATTGAAAAGATTAAAATTAAATATTTACTAAATCTAAATATTGTATCTAATAAAATTTAAATAATAGATTTTGTATATCCTAAGGTTGTATCGAATATAACAACCTTAAGAGTACAATTTTAAAGTGTTGATATTTTCTTGGTTATTCTAGAAACATTTCTAGAAGCATTTTGTTTTTTTATTATTCCAGTTTTAGCAATTTTCATTAATTCCGAATTCAACTTAGGTAAGAATTTAAGAGCATCCGATTTTTTTTTACTCTGAATAAGCAAATTCATTTTTTTCAAAGCGTTTTTATATCTACTTTTCCTAGCTTTATTTACAGAAGTCTGTTTTGATATTCTTCTTATTCTCTTAATTGCAGATTTTGTATTGGCCATATGCGCAGGGGTATATATTGAGAATTTATTTTGGTCAATCAAATAATTAATTATTTTTGGCACATATCACAAAAAAAAGTTGATCTATTAGAAATATTTTTTTTTTTTATTAAACCTTTACAATTTAATCTTTTACAATTTAATCCATTTCTCTCGTATACTTTAAAACTTTTTTGAAAATTTCCTTTTTTACCTTTAATATTTTTAAAATCACGAATACTTGAACCACCTTTTTTAATTGCATCCAAAAGAATTTTCCTTGAATTTTTTACTATCTTTTTACACTCTTGAATATTAATCAAACGTGCCTTTCTAAAAGGATTAATTTTACATAAGAACAAAATTTCATTTGCATAAATATTACCAATTCCTGAAACAAATTTTTGATCTAATAGAAAGTTTTTTATATTTTTTTCTTTTTTATAAAAAAATGAGTGAATATATTTTGAGTCAAAAATTGATTGAAATGGCTCTGGTCCAAAAAAAGAAATTTTTTTTTGTAAAGATGAAAAATTTTCAATAATTTGAAAAAAACCAAAACGTCTTGGATCATTATAAACTATTTTCAAATCATCAAAAATAAATTCAACATGATTGTGTTTTTTTGGCAATGTGGGTGAGTGATAAAAACTAGCATTAGTGAGAAAATTTTTTTTTTTATTATAAATTATATGAATAGTTCCTGACATACCGAGATGTATTAAACAATAAATGCTATTAGATAAGTGTAAAATTAGATATTTTGAAAATCTATCAACTTTTATAATTTTTTGATTTATTAATAATTTCTCAAAATTTAAAGGGATTTTGAGTCTTAAATTTCTATTTCTCACTATTACCTTTTTAACCTTTTTATGTCTGATTTTTTTACAAAGTGACTGTCTTACAACTTCTACTTCTGGTAATTCTGGCATTTAATATTATATTGATTATATATTTTTTTTTATGCAACAATATCTACAAAATAAAAAAGGACTAGTCCAAAATGTTTTTGATCAAGTTTATGATCAATATGATTTAATGAATGACTTTATGTCATTTGGTATTCATAGGTTGTGGAAAAAAAGTCTTTTAAATATCATGAATCCATCAGATAAACAGAAATTAATTGATGTTGCCTGTGGAACCGGTGATATAGCTAAGCTTTTTTTAAAACATGTAAGTAAATCATCTCATCTAACCTGCGTTGATCCAAACAAAGGAATGATTAAAAAAGGTAAAGAAAAGTTGAGTGAATTTAATAATATAAATTGGATTATCGCACCTGCAGAAAAGCTTCCAGTCACTAATAATAAATTTGATTTTTATACAATAAGTTTTGGTTTAAGAAATACAAAAGATTTAAATAAATCACTCTCTGAGGCATATCGAGTTTTGAAACCTGGTGGCCGTTTTTTGTGTTTAGAATTTTCTAAAATACAAAATACAACTTTGGAAATTATCTATAGAAATTATTCTCGAATAATTCCAACTATTGGAGAGATTATTGTTGGTCAAAAACAACCATATGAATATTTAGTTGAAAGTATTGAAAAATTTGTAACTCAAGATGAATTAATAGATCTAATGTTAGATAATAATTTTAAAAAATGTAGCTACAGAAATTTATCGGGTGGAATAGTATCTATACATAGTGGTTGGAAAGTTTAATGATAAGAAAATTTATAATATTATTTAAACTTGGAAGGAAAGTAGCTAAATCGGATATACTTAATATAGTTTCAAAATTTGTAAAACCTCCTATTCCAATAAAAATTATATTTAAACTTTTATCTTTCACTTTCACTCCAAAAAAACCGGAAAATTTCATTCAAGATGAAGGTGAAAGATTATCGAGCTCATTGGAATCTATGGGTACAACTTTTATAAAACTTGGACAATTTTTAGCTACAAGACCAGATATAATTGGTGATACACTTTCAAAAAAACTTGAAAATCTTCAAGATAAGTTGCCACCATTCTCATTACTTAAAGCAAGAGAAATAATCAAAAATGATTTGGGTGATGATACTTATAATTCTATCATAAATCTAAGCGAACCAGTGGCAGCTGCATCTATTGCTCAAGTGCATAAAGCACAAATAAATGATAATGGAACTATAAAAGATGTTGCTATTAAAATTTTAAGACCAGATATTAAAAAAATATTTAATGAAGAAATCGACTCAATAATGTTGTTTGCTTTTTTAGTTGAGTCATTTATAAAAAAAACTAAAAGACTAAAATTAGTTGAAGTAGTTTTTTTACTAAAAGAAATTACGAATCTAGAAATGGATTTAAGATTTGAAGCAGCAGCAGCTAATGAATATGCAGAAAATACAAAAAATGACGTTGGATTTAGAGTTCCTCAAATATATTGGAATTATACTAGTGAAAATGTAATGACATTAGATTGGGTAGATGGAGTATCAATTAGAGAAACACAAGAACTTAAGAATAAAAATTTTAATACTGAAAAAATAGCTGAAGATATAATTCAAAATTTTTTGAGACATGCTGTTAGAGATGGGTTTTTTCATGCAGACATGCATCAAGGTAACATTTTTATAGATAATGACGGTCAAATTGTGCCAATCGATTTTGGTATAATGGGAAGGCTTGATAAAATGAGTAAAAGATTTTTAGCAGAAATCTTATTTGGTTTTATTCAAAGAGATTATAAAAAAGTTGCTGAGGTACACCTAATTGCTGGCCTAGTTCCAAAGGAAGTTCCTATAGATGATTTAGCGCAAGCATTAAGATCAATTGGTGAACCAATTTTTGGCCAGGCAGTTAAAGATATTTCTGGTGGAAAACTGCTAAAACAATTGTTCGATGTTACCGAAAAATTTAATATGCAAACTCAACCTCAACTACTTATGTTGCAAAAAACTATGGTAGTTGTTGAAGGAGTGGCGAGAAAATTAAATCCAAACACAAATATCTGGACAACATCAAAACCTGTTCTTGAGAGTTGGCTAAAAGAAACAAAAGATCCAATGACAAAACTAGATGAAACACTTAAAAATACATCAGAAGTAATTAAAAGACTGCCGGAATTTCCTGAAATTATGGATAAAGCCAATCAAGCTCTTACATTCTTGGCTAGCGGACAAATTCCTCAAAATTCAAACTCTTACACAGCCTTAAATACTCAAAAATCAGAAATGACAGCTTTTAGAAATCAATCTATTATTGGTTTATTAATACTTGTAATTTTTGGCCTTTTGATATTTTAATTCAGCCGATGAACGATTTAACAAACAAAAAAATTCTTTTTATAATATGTGGAGGCATTTCAGCTTATAAGAGTCTTGAAACAATAAGATTATTTAGAAAAAATAATGCTGAAATAAAAACAATAATAACTAAAAATGCCAAAGAGTTTGTAACGCCACTATCTATTGCATCTTTATCTCAGGGTAAAGTTTATGAAGATCTCTTTAGTGTAGAAAATGAAACAGAAATGGATCATATTTCTTTATCAAGATGGGCAGATGTTATTATTGTGGCACCAGCTACGGCAAATACTATTACTAAACTAAGTAAAGGCTTATCTGAAGATTTAGCTTCAACAGTATTACTTGCTTCAAATAAACAAATATTTTTGGCTCCCGCAATGAATTTCAGAATGTGGGAACATCCATCAACCCAAGATAACTTAAAAATTTTAAAAGGTTATGGATATAAAACAATCGGTCCTGATGTAGGTGATATGGCATGTGGTGAATATGGTGAAGGTAAAATGTCAAGTCCTCTCCATATATATAACCAAATTTATGGTTTTTTATCTAATCAAACAAAAAATAAAAAAATTAAAGCATTAGTGACTGCAGGACCAACAAATGAATATATTGATCCTGTAAGATTTATTTCAAATAAATCCAGTGGAAAACAAGGTTATGAAATAGCAAAATCTTTACATAAAAGGGGCTTTGAGACCACACTTATATCTGGACCTACCAATCTAAATATTAGTGAAAATATTAATCTAATTAAAGTCGAGACTGCAGAAGATATGTTTAGAGCAATCCAAGATCATTTGCCCACTGACATTGCTATATTTGCGGCAGCAGTTGCTGATTATAAAGTGGATAAAAAACAAAAAGATAAAATTAAAAAAAAGGAAAATTTTATGATTAATTTTGAAAAAAATATCGATATTCTGAATTATATCTCTAATCATAATTCAATGAGACCAAAACTTGTAATTGGTTTTGCAGCTGAAACAACAAACTTAGATAAAAATGCAACTGATAAATTAATTAATAAAAATTGTGACTGGATTATTGCTAATGACGTTTCAAAAAAAGAAAGTGGATTTGATAGTGACTATAATGAAGTAACTATTTACTATAAAAATAATCATCTTAATAAAGAAAAACTTTTATTAAAAAAAAAATCTGAAATATCAGAAGAAATTGTAGATCGAATTATTGCGCAGATTCATTAATGGTTAAAGTACTGATAAAAAAGTTAGATCCGACAGTTCAATTGCCTGAATATAAAACTATTGGTGCTTCCGGTATGGATTTAATGGCCTTTACTAAAGAACCAATTATTATAAAAGCAAAGAAATCTTTTTTAGTTCCTACAGGTATTTCTGTAGCATTTTCTGAAGACTATGAAATTCAAATTCGACCTAGATCAGGGTTAGCTGCGAAAAAAAGTATAAGCATTTTAAATACACCTGGAACAATAGATAGTGACTATAGGGGAGAAATCAAAGTTATTATTTACAATCATAGTGGTGATGATTTTATTATTAAAAACGGAGATAGAATTGCTCAAATGATGTTAACTCCAATAATCAAAATTGAATTAGAAGAAACAAATGATTTACCCGAAACTATACGAGGAAAGGGAGGATTTGGATCTACTGGTAAATGAATTTTAAATTAAATAAAAATCAAATTGAGAGATTTTCAAGACAAATCATTCTAAAAAATATCGGTGCTTTAGGTCAAAAAAAAATAATACAATCCAAAGTCCTAATTGTTGGTATGGGGGGATTAGGATGTCCAGCTGCAGAATTTTTAGTTAGAGGAGGTGTTGGTTCTTTAGGAATTATCGATCCAGATATTATAAATTTATCAAATATTCATCGTCAAAGTCTTTTTAATATTGAAGATTTAAAAAAATCTAAAGTATATGTTGCTAGAGAAAAATTAAAAAAGATAAATCAAAAGATTAAAATTGATTGTTATAAACAAAGATTAAGTAAAAAAAATTGTAGTAAAATTTTCAATAAATATGACTATATCATAGATGGTACAGATAACTTTAAAACAAAATTTTTAATTAATGATTTTTGTAAAAAAACAAAAAAAATTCTAGTAACTGGGGCTATAAGCAAATTTGATGGTCATATTTTTTTATTTGATTTTAAAAACAAAATAACTCCATGTATTCGAAATTTTTTTCAAGAAGATGAAATTTCAGATGATGTATTAAATTGTGAATTTGAGGGTATATTAGGAACAGTTGCAGGTATAATTGGTACTATGTTAGCTAACGAAATTTTAAAAAAAATTTTGGATATTGGTAAAAATTTAAATGGCTACATATTAATTATTGATTTATTAAATCTTAACTTCAGAAAGGTAAAATTAAAAAAGTTAAAAAATGATTAAAAAAGTTACAATTATTATTTTTTATTTATTTTTTTTTACTATTGCAAACGCAGAAAATATCTTTCTATCATTAAAAAAAAATAAGGTAAATGTTAGATATGGACCAAGTTTTGACTCTCCTATAAAATTTATTTATAAAAAAATAAACTTACCTATTAAACAAATAGATAAGAAAGAAAATTGGCGAAGAATAATAGACTCAAAAAATAATAGTGGATGGATACACTGGTCACAACTCAAAAAGGCCAATTCAATTATACCTTTAGAAGATAAAATATTATTTAAAAAACCATCAAATTTTTCCATACCTTTAGCTAAAGTTGAAAGAGGAAAAATCTTAATCTTAAAAAAGAATAATGGTAATTGGTGTAAAATTAAAACTGAGAAATTTAGTGGTTGGGTTACCTCAAAAAATATGTGGGGCCTTACTTACTAAAATCTAATGCTAAAGATTTTAAAGTATTTTCACTCAATCTTGTTGAGTGAGAATATTCTTTATGATCAATACCTATTTCTACCTGTGAGGAAGCCATTTTAAAATTTTTGATCTGGTCACTATTAAAGTTAAAATGAATAAATTGGACTGATGATGCTTTACCCTCAGCGGAAGTTCTATCCACATCTAATTCAGGTGTTGCTTTAATTAGATCTCCATCAACTTTCATATAAACTTTTTCTTCTATACCTCCTACTTTACCCAGAAAAGTTGCTCTGGATACTGGATTGTCTATTTCAAACATTAGAGTTGCTGTTAATTCTGAGCCATTAGGAACTAAAGGGTTATAAGCCATTAATTCATCTTTTAATTGTTCATCTCCACCTTTTTCAATGTAAAGCATTTCTTGTACTTGAGCTAACATTGTTTCAAAACTCTCAAAATAAAAAGTTGCATATGGTCCTAAGGGAACTCTTCTGTCTTTTTTGAATTCAACTATATTTTTTCTTAAATCTTTTCTTTTTTTTGTGTAGAGGTCTAAAGGCAAAATATCTTCTTTTTCTATTTTTCTTTTATCCTTTGACATAATTATAGTTTATAACTTTTAGCCAATAATTCTATAGGGTGTAGTGCCTCATCATTTGATATGTTTGTATCTGATTGTAATTGATTCAAATGTTTACCAGCCAATGGACAATCAGATGCCATATATTTGTTATTCTTAGATTTAATTTGTCTTGCAGCAGGCCTGCCAACTTTTAAAGCTAAGTCATGGGTTTCCTTCATTACACCAAATGTTCCTCCATGACCCGCGCATCTTTCTACGACGTCTATTTTTATATTTGGAATTAACTTCAACATGTCCCGAGCTTTAATACCCATATTTTGAGCTCTAGCATGACATGCGTGATGCACTGTTACTCCGCCATCAATTTCATTTAGACCATCAACTAATCCCTCTTTATTTGCAATATCAACTACATACTCGTCAATATCCATCACATTAGCAGATAATTTTTTGATATTTTCATCTTTTGGTAATAATAAAGGCCATTCAAATTTTAACATTAACCCACAACTAGCTGTTAGAGTTACTACTTTGTAGCCTTTATCTATCCATTTTAACAGGTCGTTTGAAACTTTTTTTGCCTGTTGAACTACTCTTGGTAAATCTGCTTGTTCTAAAAAAGGCATACCACAGCAACCAGGATAGGTCTCTTGGACCTCAACTCCATTTTTTTTAAGAACTTTTAAAGCTGCAATTCCTGTATCTTTTTTATTAAAATTTACAAAACATGTTGAATAAATAATAACTTTTCTGTCATTATTATTTTTTTCAAAGCTTATCTTTTGACTATTTCTTTTAAAAAAATTTGAAAAAGTTTCTGAATTGTATTTTGGTAATTGTGCCCTAATATCTATTCCAGTAAAAAGTTCTATTATTTTTCTAAAAAAATTATTTCTAAGATTAGATGCCCAATTAATAAATTTAGAAAACATAACGCCAAATTTTGAATTTCTATCAATTTCAGCTAATTGTCTTGGAACTAAAGGCAATTTACCTAATTTCTTTTGTGCGGTTCTATATCTTAACATTAAGTGTGGAAAATCTAAGTCAAAATCATGTGGAGGAACATAAGGACACTTAGTCATAAAGCACATATCACACAAAGTACATGCATCAACAACTGGAGCAAATTGTTCACTTGATAAACTTTCTACATCCTCATCTTTTGATTCATCAATCATATCAAAAAGTTTTGGGAAAGAATCACAAAGATTGAAGCACCTTCTACATCCATGACAAATATCAAATACTCTTCTCATTTCAGCATCTAGTTTTTCAGGATTTATAAAATCTGGATTTTCAAAATCTATCGGATGCCTAATGGGTGCTTCTGTGCTACCTTCTTTGCTCATATATGGTATTAAAATATTAAGAATTTTAGTGGGCAAAAATTGCCCACTAATTAATTTTGATTAGCTAATAGATTCTAAAGTTTTTTGGAATTTACCAGCGTGTGATTTTTCAGCCTTTGCTAATGTCTCAAACCAATCAGCTATTTCTTCAAAGCCTTCTTCCCTAGCCGTTTTAGCCATGCCTGGGTACATATCGGTATATTCATGTGTTTCTCCAGCTACAGCTGACTCTAAATTAGCTTTAGTCTCTCCAATCGGTTTTCCAGTGGCTGGGTCACCTACTTGTTCTAAATATTCTAGATGTCCATGAGCGTGTCCTGTTTCACCTTCTGCAGTTGATCTAAAGACTGTAGCTACATCATTGTAACCTTCTATATCGGCTTTTTGAGCAAAATATAAATATCTTCTATTTGCTTGACTTTCACCTGCAAACGCTTCTTTAAGATTTTCTTCTGTTTTTGTTCCTTTTAATGACATATTGATCTCCTTGATTAATGATTAAGATATAATGATTCTAAACAATATGTCAATAGTTTAGAATAATTATAATATATGTTTTAAGTTATTGAAATTATTAAGTTATTTTTGATTTTGATTATCACTCGCAACTTTTATTAAAACTTCAACTGAATTAATTTTTTTTCCGGTAATATTATTTTTTATATTTATTGTCTCAATATCTCCCTTATTACAATCGATTAACTGATTAGTGTCTTCATCAAAAAAATGATGATGATTTGTTATATTGGTATCAAAATAACTTTTATCACTATTTATTGAAATTTCTTTTAAATAGCCTTTATTTTTAAAGGCATGAACTGTGTTATAGATTGTTGCTAATGATATCTTTTCATTTAGTTTTGCCGAGATGATTTTAGCAAGATCATTTATTGTGAAATGGAATGTTTTATCTCTATTAAAGAGAACCTCACAAATTTTAAGTCTCTGCTTGGTTGGTCTGAGGCCTGAGGATCTTAATTTATCAATAAATTCGCTGTTTTTTAACATTGTTAATTATAATAATTCTAAACTTTATGTATATTATAATGATCTAAAATCAAGTATTAAGATGTTCAAATTTTATGAAAAAAAACTCCTACTCTTATGATGATTTAATAAAATGTGGCAACGGAAGACTTTTTGGGCCTGGAAATGCTAAATTACCCCTTCCACCCATGCTCATGTTTGATAGAATCACGGAAATTAATGATAAAAATGGAGCTTTTAAAAAAGGGTCATTGATTGCTGAATTGGATATAAAAAAAAACCTTTGGTTTTTTGAATGTCATTTTAAGGAGGATCCAGTTATGCCAGGTTGTCTTGGACTTGATGCTATGTGGCAATTAGTTGGTTTTTACTTAGGTTGGTTGGGAAACCCTGGTAAAGGGAGGGCTTTAGGTGTCGGAACTGTTAAATTTACAGGTGAAGTTTTGCAAAATATAAAGTTAGTTAAATACGAAATTGATATGAAAAAAATTATGTCTCCAGGTGGAACAACAGTTGGTCTAGCTAATGGAGTTGTTTTAGCTGACAATAAAAAAATTTATTCAGCTGATAACTTAAAAGTAGGGTTGTTTAGATAATGAGAAGAGTAGTAATCACAGGATTGGGGATTGTTTCTTGTTTAGGAAATAATCAAGAAGAAGTTCATCAATCTTTATTAAATTCAAAATCAGGTATATCCTTCTCTGAAGAATATAAAGAACATAATCTTAAAAGCCATGTTCACGGTAAACCAAGTATCAAACTTGAAGATCACATAGATAGAAAAACAATAAGATTTATGGGTTCAGGGTCTGCTTATAATTATGTTGCTATGAAAGAAGCAATCAAAGATTCAGGCCTAGAAGAAAACGAAGTGAGTAATTTTAAAACTGGAATTGTTATGGGTTCTGGTGGTCCATCAATCGAAAATGTAATTTTAGCAGCAGACAAAACAAGGGCTAAAACACCTAAACTAATGGGGCCATTTATAGTTCCAAGAACAATGGCAAGCACTGCATCTGCCACGCTTGCGGTTCCTTTCAAGATCAAAGGAACAAACTATACAATGAGTTCTGCTTGCGCAACTAGTGGTCACTGTATTGGAAATTCTATGGAATTGATTCAAATGGGAAAACAAAATATTGTTTTTGCAGGAGGTAGTGAAGAACTTCACTGGGCAATGACGGCAATGTTCGATGCCATGACAGCACTATCATCAAAATATAATAATACACCAGAAAAAGCTTCAAGAGCGTATGACAAAACTAGAGATGGTTTTGTAATTGCTGGTGGTGGTGGAGTAATAGTCCTTGAAGAATATGAACATGCTAAAGCAAGAGGAGCTAAAATATATGCTGAATTAACTGGTTATGGAGCAACTTCAGATGGATACGACATGGTAGCTCCATCAGGAGAAGGGGCAGTAAGATGTATGAAAATGGCAATGGTTACAGCTAAAAATAAAATTGACTATATAAATACTCATGGTACCTCTACACCAGTTGGAGATATTACTGAGTTAAACGCTGTAAAAGAAACTTTTGGAAATGATATTCCAAAAATAAGTTCAACTAAATCTTTATCTGGTCATCCATTAGGTGCAGCTTCTGTTCATGAAGCAATTTACTGTTTAATTATGATGAAAAATAATTTTATTGCTGGCTCAGCAAATATTAATGAAATGGACGAAGAAGCTAAAAAGTTTCCAATAGTTTCTAAAACAGAAACTGGAGTAAATTTAAAAACAGTAATGTCCAATAGTTTTGGTTTTGGAGGAACAAATGCAGCTTTAATTTTTGAAAAGGTTTAATTATGAGTTTAATGAAGAATAAAAAAGGATTAATCATGGGTGTTGCCAATGAAAGATCTATTGCTTGGGGTATTTCACAAAAACTAGCTGAAGCTGGAGCTGAACTTGCATTTACTTATCTTGGTGATGCTTTAAAAAAAAGAGTGGTTCCTTTGGCTGAAAAATTAAATTCAAAATTTACTTTCAGCTGTGATGTTGAAAAAAAAGAAGAAGTTGTAAAATTATTTCAAGATATAAAATCACAATGGGGTGAAATTGATTTTGTTGTTCATGCAGTCGCTTTTTCGGATAAATCCGAATTATCAGGTGAATATTTAAACACAACTAGAGAAAACTTTTTAAGAAGTATGTTAATTTCATGTTTTTCATTTACAGAAGTAGCAAAAGAATCCTCAAAAGTGATGAAACAAAATGGTAGTCTTCTAACATTAACTTACGAGTCAACTAAAGCAATTCCAAATTATAACGTAATGGGTGTTTGTAAATCAGCTTTAGAAGCTAGTGTTAAATATTTAGCCAGAGATTTGGGTGCTAAAGGCATTAGAGTAAATGCAATAAGTGCAGGCCCCATCAAAACATTAGCTGCGTCTGCAATAGGTGATGCAAAATTCTTATATAAATGGAATGAAGACCATTCTTTCCTTAAGAGAAATGTAGATATTCATGATGTTGGGAATTCTGCATTATATCTTTTAAGTGATCTTGCAAGCGGTGTTACGGGGGAAATTCACTATGTAGATGCTGGTTATAATAAAGTTGGGATGCCAGATCCTAAAAATATTTCCTAGTAAAAAGAAGGAAATTTTTTTGCGGGATGCACTTAAAATTTACTCAGCAGCTTGTTTCATTGAAAGTTTAACCTTACCTCTATCGAAACCAATCACTTTAACTTTTACTTCGTCACCTTCTTTTACAACATCAGTAACTTTAGCTACTCTTTTGTCTGCAAGTTCTGAAATATGAACAAGCCCATCTTGTTTTCCTAAGAAGTTTACAAATGCCCCAAACTCCATAATTTTCATAACT
This sequence comes from uncultured Pelagibacteraceae bacterium, assembly GCA_902570425.1. Taxonomy (GTDB): domain Bacteria; phylum Pseudomonadota; class Alphaproteobacteria; order Pelagibacterales; family Pelagibacteraceae; genus Pelagibacter. Next base: position 20,825 of record CACFYB010000003.1, on the reverse strand, counting down.
TTACCTGAATAAATTTTATTTAATTCAGCTTTTGCTGTGATATCTTTAATCATTTGCATTGCAATATTTCTGGACTCTTCGTCTGGAGCTGCAACTGTAACTACACCTTCATCATTTACATCTACTTTTGCACCTGATTTTTCAACAATCTCTCTGATAGTTGCGCCACCTTTTCCAATAACAGCAGCAATATCTTTTTTATCAACATTTACTTGTTCCATTTTTGGAGTATGTTTACCAACATCAGATCTTGAAGCTGATAATGCTTTGTTCATTTCTCCTAATATGTGAATTCTTCCATCCTTGGCTTGTCTTAAGGCCTGTTCCATTATTTCAAATGTAATTCCTGTAATCTTAATATCCATTTGAAGAGAAGTGATTCCATCTTTAGTTCCAGCAACTTTAAAATCCATGTCACCTAAATGATCTTCATCACCTAAGATATCCGACAAAACACTAAAATCGTCATCTTCTTTAATTAGTCCCATTGCTATCCCTGCAACTGGTTCCTTAATTGGAACACCTGCATCCATTAATGCAAGTGATGTTCCGCAAACAGTGGCCATTGAAGATGAACCATTTGACTCAGTAATTTCAGAAACAACTCTAAAAGTATAAGGAAATGACTCTTTTGATGGAAGTGAAGAGTGAATCGCTCTCCACGCTAATTTTCCATGTCCTATTTCTCTTCTACCAGTTCCAATTCTTCCTGTTTCTCCAACTGAAAATGGTGGAAAATTATAATGAAGCATAAATCTCTCTCTTTGGAGTCCATCTAAACTCTCAATTCTTTGCTCATCATCAGAAGTACCTAAAGTAGCTGTTACAATTGCTTGTGTTTCTCCCCTAGTAAATAAAGCAGAACCATGAGTTCTAGGTAAAATTCCAACCTCACAAGAAATAGGTCTTACATCAGATAAGCCTCTTCCATCAATTCTACTTTTATTTTTTAAGATATCTGTTCTTACAATTAATTTTTCAATCTTTTTAAGCTCAGAATTTACATCTAGATCTGTAAAGTTTTCATTTTCCTCATAAAGTTTTTTAGCTTTATCAGTTATTTCTGAAATTTGATTTGATCTATCTTGTTTATCTCTTGTAGCAAAGGCTTTTTGAAGATCTTTTGTAAAAGTTTCCTCAAGTTTTTTCTTAACTTCAGAGAGATCTTTTTTTTCCGTAATCCACTCAGATTTTCTGCATTCTTTTGCAAGTTCCTCTATCATTTGAATTACAGGAACAAAACCTTCATGACCAAATTTTACTGCATTTAACATTTCCTCCTCTGTTAATCCATTTGCCTCCGACTCAACCATAAGCACAGCATCTTTTGTACCTGCTACAACTAAATCAAGTTTTGATTTTTCAAGCTCAACCTTTGATGGATTCAAAATATATTTTCCATCAATATATCCAACTCGAGAAGCTCCAACAGGACCCATAAATGGCATTCCTGATATTGCTAATGCTGCTGATGAGGCCGTTATTGATAAAATATCTGCTTCATTTTCTTTATCATAAGAAATTACTGTTGGTAATAATTGAACTTCATTTTTAAATTCATCAGGAAACAATGGTCTTATTGGTCTATCAATTAATCTAGAGATTAATGTTTCACTTTCAGTTGGCCTTGCTTCTCTTTTAAAATATCCACCTGGAATTTTTCCAGCTGCATAATATTTTTCTTGATAATTTACAGATAATGGGAAGTAATCCACATCAGGATTTACTTTTTTTGCTCCTACCACTGTTGCTAAAACGACTGTCTCTCCACATTTTGCAATTATTGCTCCGTCTGCCTGTCTTGCCACTTTGCCTGTTTCTAAACTTATCTTCTTTCCTGCTACTTCAATTTCCTTCTTGTATACTTTAAACATTTCATTTCCATTTCGTTTCGTTCGTTTCGTTCCATACCGTTCTATCTATCTTGATTTTTATTTTCTCAAATTCAATTTCGACAGTACATTCTTGTAAGAGTCCATCTTATTTTTTTTAAGATAATCTAACAATTTTTTTCTTTTATTTACAGCTTTAAGTAATCCAACAGAGGAGTGCTTGTCTTTTTTAAACTTTTTAATATGTTTTGAAAGTACCTCTATCTTGTCTGTTAATAAAGCAATTTGAATTTCAGATGAACCTGTATCTTTTTCATGAATTCCTAAATCTTTTATTCTTTTATCCATATTCATTTTTCCTATTTATTTGTTTGTTTAATTAAGTTTTCAATTTTTTCCGCATACTCGAAAGACTCATCTTTTCTAAAAAGAATTTTTGGTAAAAATTTTATAATCACTTTTTGTGATAATATTTTTCTTATTAAAAAAGCATTTTTTTTTAGCTTTTCTATAATTTCATCTGCATTTTTACCTCCTAAAGGTAAAACATAGGCTTTCGCAATTTTTAAATCTTGACTCATTCTAACTTCAGTAACAGTTATTAACTTAGTTTCAATTTCTGGAACTTTAGCTTCATTTTTCATAAAAATCATACTTAAAGATTGCTTAATCATCTCTCCAACCCTCAGTTGCCTTTGTGAAACTGGTTTACCTATTCTATCTGCCATATTAAATTGTTCTCTCTTTTGATGTAACACTAAAAGCTTCTAATGTATCGTTTTTCTGAAAATCCATATAGTCTTTTAATGTAATTCCACATTCTTGACCATTATTTACCTGTTTTACTTGATTTTTTTCCCTAAAAATTGTCCCAATTTTTCCTGTAAAAATAATATTTCCATCCCTTATAACTCTCACATTTGAAGTGCTTAATATTTCTCCATCTACAACTTTCGAGCCAGCAACTTTGCCTGCACCTGAAACTTTAAATATTTCCAAAATTTGGGCTGAGCCTGTAATTTTCTCCTCTATATCTGGTGTTAATAATCCAGACATTCTTTTTTTCACATAGTCTAAAACTTCATAAATAATATTAAACGAAGAAATTGTAATTTTTTCTTTCTCCGCTAAATTTTTGGCTTCTTTGCTAGGTTTAACATTAAACGCTATTAAAATTGCATTGGAAGCTTTTGCTAATGTAACATCTGTTTCTGTAACCATTCCAATGTCGGATAAGATTATCTTTGTTATGACTTCATCATTTTTGATTTGATTGACAGCATTTTTAATTGCCTCAGAAGATCCATGCACATCTGCTTTAATAATTAAATTCATTTCTTCCACAGATTTATTTGAAAAAGCAGACTCTTGAGTGACGAAAGATAAAGGGTTTTTACCTTCTTTACTCTCTTCAGCTCTATTTTCACTTAAAGATTTTGCTTCTTTTTCACTATCTAAAACTATAAAATCGTCTCCAGCCTTAGCAGCTCCATTAATTCCTAAAATTTCTACTGGCATAGATGGATCTGCTTTATCAATATTTGTACCTTTGTCATTAATAATTGCTCGCACTTTTCCCCATTTTAGACCACTTACAAAAAAGTCTCCTCTCTTAAGTGTTCCTGAGGTTATAATAATAGAGGCTACTGGTCCCCTTCCAGTATCAATTTTGGACTCCAAAACTACTCCTGTTGCTTTTGAGTCAAAGTCTGTTTTTAAATCTAAAATTTCAGATTGTAAAATAATTGACTCAACTAATTTATCTAAGTTAAGTTTTGTTTTTGTTGAAATTTCAACCATTAAAGTATCACCAGAAAGATCTTCAGCAATCAATTCGTGTTCTAAAAGTTGATTTTTTACTTTTTGTGGGTCAGCTTCTGGTAAATCACATTTATTAATAGCAACTACAATTGGTACATTGGCAGCTTTTGCATGTTTAATAGACTCGATTGTTTGAGGCTTTACTCCATCATCAGCTGCAACAACTAAAACAACTACATCAGTTAATTTTGAACCTCTAGCTCTCATCTCAGTGAAGGCAGCGTGTCCAGGTGTATCAATAAACGTCAATTTGTTAGAGTGGCTTTCAATTTGATACGCGCCTATATGTTGAGTTATACCTCCAAATTCGCCTGAAACAACGTTAGCACTTCTAAGAACATCCAATACAGATGTTTTCCCATGATCAACATGTCCCATGACTGTCACTATAGGAGGTCTATTTTTTAAATTTTCCGATCTAGATTCTTTAATTTTCTTAATTATTTCATCCGCTTTTTCTTCTCTAATTGGATTATGGCCAAATTCTTTAACTAAAAACTCGGCTGTATCAGCCGCTAAAGATTGATTTATTGTAACTGAAACTCCCATTCCAAATAAATACTTTATTACATTACTTGATTGCTCTGCCATTCTATTTGCAAGTTCTCTAACTGTAATTGTTTCAGGTATATTGACATCTCTCTTAATATTTTTTAAATTTTCTCTATCTTCTTCTTTTTTCTCTGCATTTTTGAGTTCTTTTTGTCTTGCTCTTTTAATTGAAGCCAAACTTCTTTCTCTATATTCAATTTCATCACTTAATGCTCTCGAAACTGTTAATTTGAGCTCTCTTTTTTTTTGTCCTAATTTTGATTTTTTGTCTTTATTTTCATCCTCTGCTTTTAATCTTTTAGTTGCTCTTTGTTCAGCAAGCTTTCTTCTTTCAAAATCACTGCTAGGCGCTGGACTTTTGGACGTAAAAATTGGTTTAGATAAAATATTTTTTTTTAAACCTGAATAAGGTTTCTTGACACCTGTATTCTTAGAATAACTACCTTTAGTGTGGGGTTTTTGAGATTTTCTATCGATAATTACTGTATTTTTTCCAAGAGATTTTGAAATTCCAAAATCCTTAACTGGCTGTTTGGTGCCTCTCGATAAAGTCAACTTTGTTTTTTTCTTTTCCATTTCTCATCTCTCAATCTTTGTAAATAATGTTTCTAGCTGACATTATTAAATCATCAGCCTCAGTTTTAGATAAAGCAAAATCTTCTAGATAACCTTGTATTTTGACTCTTTCACCTTTTACCACATCAAAACCACCTGTTAATTCATCTGAGGCAAGATCAGCAAAATCCTCCAATTTTAAAATTTTCTGTTCACCTAATGTCACCAACATTCCTGGAGTAAGACCTTTAAGGTTTATTAAATCATCAGCTAACCCTAAATCTTTTATTCTTTGAGATATATCCTCTTGATCTTTTTCATAAAACTCTTTAGCTCTCTCAATCAAGGCTTTTGCAGTATCTTCTTCTATACCTTCTATCTTAAGTAAATTTTCTAAAGAGCTATCTTTAATATCGTCGATTGTTGAAAAACCTTCCACTACTAGTAATTGGCCTAAAGTCTCATCTAGTTCTAAGTTTTTTACAAAGTTTTCAGTTTTTTCCTTAAATTCAGCTTGTCTTCTCTCAGAATCTTCCTGATCAGTCATAATATTAATTTCATAATTTAATAATTTTGTAGCTAATCTGACATTTTGACCTCTTCTACCAATAGCCTTACTCAAATTTTCCTCGGTTAATATTACGTCAAGTTTTTTTCTCTCACTATCAACATTAACTCTCTGAACTTCTGCAGGAGATAGAGCATTAGAAACCAAAACGGCAGGATCTTCAGACCAATTAACTATGTCAATTTTTTCTCCCTGTAGTTCATTCACAACGGCTTGTACTCTTGAACCTCGCATTCCAACACACGCCCCTACTGGATCTAAGGAAGTATCAACAGCTTTAACACAAATTTTTGCCCTACTTCCTGGATCTCTAGATGAAGATTTTATTTCAATCAATCCATCATAGATTTCTGGAACTTCTTGAATAAAAAGTTTTTCCATAAATTTTGGATGAGCTCTTGACAAAAATATTTGTTGCCCTCTTTGCTCCCTTCTTACATCATAACAATAAGCTTTTATTCTATCACCTGCTTTTATATTTTCTCTTGGTATAAGTTCATTTTTTTGAATTATTGCTTCAGTTCTTCCTAAATCAACGATAATATTTCCAAATTCTAATCTTTTAACTATTCCACTTAATATTGTATCTTTTTTATCTTTAAAATCATTAAATTGTCTCTCACGCTCTGCCTCTCTAACATTAAAGCTAATAACTTGTTTTGCTGTTTGAGCTGCTATTCTACCGAAATCAAAGGATGGTAAAGGTTGTAAAATTTCATCTCCAATTTTCTTATCTTTATTTTGCTGATTTAGATTAATTGCATCCTCTAACTTAATTTCAGTATTAGAGTTTTCAGGATCTTCAGAAATCACAAGTTTTCTAAAAATTTGTATATCGCCATTATCTCTGTTTATTAAAACTTTTATATCATTATCCTGACCAAATTTAGACTTGGCAGCTTTTGCAATCCCTGTTTCCATTGAACTTATTATCAATTCTTTATCTATTGACTTCTCTAATGCAACAGCTTCTGCTATTCTTAATAATTCAAGTTTATCTGCTCTTTTATTCAACATAATTTTATTTGCTCCAAAAAAAAATGGGCCAAAGCCCATTTTGATAATTCAACAATGTAATCGCAATATAATAAAGATTGTTTAATATTCAATAAAAACTATTTAGAAAAAACGTTTGTTTTATCCGTATTTTCCCAAGAAAACGCACCATCTTTTTCAGGTGTTCTACCAAAATGACCGTAAGCAGCAGTTTTTTCGTAAATTGGTCTATTTAAACTAAGCATTTCTCTAATTCCTCGAGGACTTAAATCAAAATTTTCATTTATTTTTTCAATTACAAATTTATTCTTATTAATATCTCCATCAAAAAGATCTACATAAATTGATAATGGTTTTGAAACACCAATCGCATAAGCCAATTGGATTAAGCATTTGTCAGCAATTTTTGAAGCAACAATATTTTTAGCAATATATCTTGCTGCATACGCAGCAGACCTATCTACTTTAGTTGGGTCCTTTCCTGAGAATGCTCCTCCACCATGTGGAGCAGCTCCGCCGTAAGTATCAACAATTATTTTTCTCCCTGTTAATCCACAGTCTCCATCAGGGCCGCCAATTACAAAATTCCCAGTTGGATTTACATAAAATTTCTCCTCATTAAACCCTTCCATGAATTTTTTCGGAATTGAATTTAACATGTATGGTCTTAATAATTCTCTAACATCATCTTGATTAATATCTGGTGAATGTTGAGAAGAAATTACTACAGATTTTACTTTAAAAGGTTTTCCATCTATATATTCGAACGTCACTTGACTTTTTGAGTCTGGTTCTATGTTTTTAAGTTTTTCAGATTTTCTATCCTCAGCCATTAATCTTAAAATTTTATGTGAATAGTGAATTGGTGCTGGCATGAAAACATCTGTTTCATTACATGCATAACCAAACATAATTCCTTGATCTCCAGCACCTTCATCTTTATTACCAGATGAATCAACACCCATAGCAATATCTTTTGATTGTGCATGTAAATGACTTTCAATTTTAGTTGCATCTTTCCATGTAAAGCCTTCTTGATCATAACCGATATCTTTAATACAACTTCTCACTTTTGAAATAATTTCATCCTTACTTATTTTAGGCCCTCGTACCTCTCCAGCTAGCACAACTTTATTTGTTGTAGTTAAAGTTTCACAGGCAACTCTTGAGTAAGGATCGCTTGATAAATAAGTATCAACCACCATATCGGAAATTCTATCAGATACCTTATCAGGATGACCTTCAGATACTGATTCACTTGTAAAAAGAAAATTTTTTAAATTACTCATCTCTGACCCTATTAAATGAAAAAGTTAAAAAAATATACAATAAAATTAATATTATGAAAATTGAATTTCCAAATGTGGAAAAAATTGTTTTATTTAAATCTCGCTTATTTACAAAATCAATATAACCAGATTCTCCATAATCAATTTTTTTTTCTATTTGCCCCAATGGATTAATAATTGCCGCCATACCATTATTAGATGTTCTTAAAACATATTTTCCATTTTCAATTGCTCTAAATATACTATGAACGAAATGTTGTTTTGGTCCTATAGATTTTCCAAACCATCCATCCTCGGAAACGTTAAGTATAAAATCAAAATTAAATTCTTTTGTTAAATTTCCACTATAAATAATTTCGTAACAAATAAGTGGCAAAAATCTTAATTTTTGATTGTTATTTTTAATTTCTAAAATTTTTCTTTTTTCTCCTTTGGTAAATGAACCAATTTTATTAGTGATAGTTTTCAAACCAATTGTATTAAAAATATTTTCAAAAGGAACAAATTCACCAAATGGTACTAAATTGATTTTGTTATAATTATCAACTAAATCAAGATTGTTATCAAATATAGAAAATGAGTTATAAAATCTTAAATTTCCGTTTGTAATTTCTCTATTAGTTATACCTAAACCAATTAAATGATTTTTATCAAAATCTTTTTTAAAAATATCGCTGTATAAATGAAGTTCATCTTTATAGGTATTTGGAATAATCCCTTCAGGCCACACAAATAATATATTTCTTTCTTTTTCTGGTGAACTTATTGAAATCAACTCCTTAATAATAATTTCAGTTTGATTATTATCAAAAAATCTATCTAAACTAATATTAGAACCAATAACTCTGATCGTATAAGGATTTTGATTTAATTTCTTGATTAAAAACTCTTTTTTTTGGAAAGCTCCATAAGAAAAAAATAATATAGGCAAAAATAAAAGAATAATACATATTGGGACCTCTTTTTTGGATTTTCTTAAGAAGTAAAGTGCAGGTGTAGTAAATAAAGTTATAGTAATTAAGTTTAACGAATAAGTTCCAATTAAAGATACAACACTCAAAAAATTAAGATTTTTTGAAAAACTATAAATTATTAAATTCCACGGAAAGCCTGTTAATATAGATCCTCTGATAAATTCTGCTACTCCAAATAAAAGAGAGAATAATAGGAATGCACTTAAAATATTTCTTGGTTTATATAGATAGAGAGAAAGCGAAACTAATCCATAAAAAATTGCTAAAAAAGATGGAATTAAAATTATAGTAATTGGAATTAAAAAAGTTAAATTTTTATCAAAAGTTAATGATATTGTAATCCAGTATAAATTAGTCAAAAAATAACCAAAACCAAAAAGCCAACCATAATAAAAGAAAATTTTTTTATTTCCTTGATTATCTAATTTTTTGAATAAAAATCCAAAAAAAATACTAAATGTAAAAAAATTTATTATAAAAAAATTTAATGGTGGAAGGCTTAAAGAAGTTAAACTTCCTAGTATTAATAAAAAAAATGTTTCAGTTGTAAATTTTTTATTCAATTTAATTTAACAATTTTTTGACAGATTCAAAAATTTTTTGTTCCTCATTTAACATTTTTTTATAATCATATAACTTAAGATGATCATAGCCTAACAAATGTAAGAAACCGTGAATAAATAATTGGATGGTTTTTTTTCTAAATTCATCATTACTTATATTTTTAGGTTTATTAATGTAATTAAAACTTATAATTATATCTCCTAAGTAAACTTCTTTAAAATTTTTTGATTTATGGCCGAATGGAAAAGAAAGAATGTCCGTATGATTGTTTTTTTTTCTAAATTTTTTATTTAAGATTTTAATATTTTTATTATTAGAAAGTAAAAGTGTAAAATAAACTTTCTTATTTAAAAATTTAAATTTTTTTGGAAAATATTGACAAACCTGATTAAAAAATTTTTCTTTTTCCTTTATTTTTTTTAACCAGGAATTTTCCTCGGAAAGTACATTAACTTTTATCATTATTGTTATATGCCTTAACAATTTTTGATACAAGAGGATGTCTAACTACATCTGAATGATCAAAATCAACAACCGCAATTTCATTTAAATGAGATAATATTTTTTTTGATCTATCAAGACCTGACATGTTTTTATTTGGTAAATCTATTTGTGATGGGTCACCATTTACAACAATTTTAGAATTTTCACCTATTCTCGTTAGAAACATTTTTATTTGTGTATCAGTAGCATTTTGAGCCTCATCTAAAATTGCAAATGAGTTTTTTAAAGTTCTACCTCTCATAAACGCAAGTGGTGCAATTTCAATATCTCCGATTTCGATCATTCTTTGAATTTTTTCAAAATGGAATAAATCGTAAAGTGAGTCATATAAAGGTCTTAAATAAGGATCAACTTTTTCTTTCATATCTCCTGGTAAAAATCCTAATCTTTCGCCAGCTTCAACAGCTGGTCTAGAAAGTATTATTCTATCTATTTTTTTTTCTAGTAACATGGTTAAACCAACCGCAACTGCTAAAAATGTTTTTCCAGTGCCTGCGGGTCCCGTTGAAATAACAATTTCATTCTGTCTTAATGATCTTACATAATCTTTTTGTCTTTCTGATCTTGGAATAATAGACTTTTTAGGTGTTTTAATGATATCAGTAACATTAGAGTTTTTAACCTTTTCATTAATCATGAATTGATCCACAGAGGAAAAAACATCTTTTTGTTCAATAGTCCCATTATTAATAAATTGGTTCGCTAAAAATTGAATAGCATTTTTTATAATTTCATTTTTTTCAGAAGTTGATTTGATTAAAATAGAATTACCTCTAGAATAAATACTTGCTGAAGTAATCTTTTCTAATTCTTTTAAATTTTTATTAAATTCTCCAACGACACCCATCAGCAAATCATTTTCATGAAAAATTACACTCAAAGAGTTGTTTTCTGAGTAAACAAATTTTAATGGTGACTGAATTTTTTTTTTTATTGTGTTGCTCAATCTATGCTACTCTTTGTTTTGATGTATTTATACACTTACCAAATAAAGTATTTTGGTTACTGTCATTGATCTTAACTTTTACCACATTTCCCACATCATCATCATTACCATCAAAAATGACTGAAGTCATGTATTCTGATCTGCCAAAAAATTTAGCACCTGAATTTGTTTTATTTTCTACTAAAACCTCTATTTCTGAGTTTTCAATAGATTTGTTCATCTTTATTTGGTTATCAAATAATTGTTTTTGAACTTTTTCTAATCTTTTAAGAGATATCTTTTTATCAACTAACTTCAAATTTGATGCCATTGTGCCTGGCCTAGGACTGAAAATAAATGAAAAAGAATTTATAAAATTTATATTTTTTACTAAATCAAGTGTTGCTTGAAAATCATCTTCACTTTCTCCAGGATAAGCAATTATAAAATCACTAGAAAATTCAATCCTTGAATTAATGATTTTAAGTTTTTCATATATTTTAATATAATCGCATATTAAATGTTTTCTGTTCATTGATTTTAAGATTCTATCTGAACCACTCTGCACAGGTAAATGAACTAGTGGCATTAATTTTTTTGATACGTCATAAACTTCAATTAAATCATGGGTCATGTCTCTAGGATGAGAAGTTGTGTATCTAATTCTCTTAATTTTTTCTATTTTTTCTATTTCAAGAATTAAATCTGATAACTTATAATTCTCATTATTATAAGCGTTTACATTTTGACCTAACAAGGTAATTTCTCGAACACCATTTTCAGATAAAATATTTGCTTCGTTAATAATTTGACTAAAGGATCGTGAATACTCAGGACCTCTAGTATATGGAACTACACAAAAATGGCAAAACTTATCACAACCTTCCTGGATAGTTAAAAATGAAGATATCTTTTGTGATGAATTCTTTAATTTATCTAAATAATTAAATTTAGAAATTGCATCAAATTCTGTTTCATCAATTTTTTTTTGTTTATTTAAATATTCTTCAATCTTATCATTAATTTTATGGTATGCTTGAGGTCCTAAAACTATATCAATATAAGATTCTCTTTTTAACATTTCCTCATTTTCTGCCTGAGCAACGCAACCTGCAACAATTACAAGTGGTTTTTTTCTAAAACTTAAGTTTTGTTTTACTCTTCCGATTTCGTGATAAACTTTTTCTTTCGCCTTATCTCTTATATGGCAAGTATTTAACAAATAAATATCTGTCTCTTCAAGATTTTCGGTTCTTACAAACCCAATTTCTCTTACACTATCAAATATTCGATTAGTGTCATACTCATTCATTTGACAACCGAAAGTTTTGATAAATATTTTTTTACTCATCTTTTGAGTTTACTTTTACACCATATAACTCAAGTTTATGATCAACTAATTTGTAACCGTATTTTTCTGCAACTTTTTTTTGTAAATTTTCAATTTCTTCATCAACGAATTCTATTATTTCACCTGTTTTCACATCAATAAGATGATCGTGATGACCTTCATTCAGCTCTTCATATCTCGCTTTGCCACCTTTAAACTCATGTTTAGTTAGTATACCAGATTCTTCAAATAATTTTACTGTTCTGTAAACAGTCGCTATACTAATTTTTGAGTCAATTTTTGACACCCTTTTGTAAAGTTCATCAACATCTGGATGATCAGAAGACTCTGACATTACTTTTGCGATAATTCTTCTTTGATCAGTAAGTTTAACTCCTTTAGACAAACATTTTTGTTCAATTGTTTCTGGCATATTTTATTTTAACTCAAGTAAATAGGATTAATCAAATTCTTTTCAACTTTTAATTTTTCACAAAGTTTTGGTATATTTTCGTATTTAACATCGATTTTTTCGTCAAAATCATCAAAACTAAAACAATAATAGTCAATTTTATTAGCTAAATGATAAGCTTTTACGATTGAGAGAGAATTTCTAATTCCTGCAAAGCTGCCTGGGCCTCTATTAACATAAATTTGAGAAATTTTTTTTAAATTAATATTCTTTTTGTTCAAAAATTCATCAATCAGTATGGATAATTTTTCATAATTAATTTTGGTATTTTCATGTGTAATACTATAATTAATAGTATTATTAATGATCATTAAAAAAATTTTATCTTTAGCAGCATCTATAATTAGTTTATTCATTCTACACTTTTTATATTTGGTCAATTCTAATTCACAGGAAAATAATATCAAATATTATTCTAATGATAGTGGAATTTTATCATTAATGTATCATCGTTTTAATGAAAACAAATATCCATCAACAAATATAAGAATGGAAATATTCGATAAACAAATGAAAATAATTAAAGATTTAGGTTATGAGTTTTATGACCCTAAGCTTTTTTTAGAAGAATTTGATAAACCTAAAAATCAAAAAAAAATTTTAATCACAATAGATGATGGATTCAAATCTTTTTATAACGAGGCCTGGCCATACTTAAAAGATAATAAAATTCCATTTATATTATTTGTTTCTACTGAGCCGGTTGGTAAGAAAGGCTATATGACTTGGGATGAAATACAAGAAATAGATAATTCAACTTTAGGCTATATAGGACATCACTCTCATACACATGAATACTTAATTGATATGAATGATGACATATTTATAAACGATATTGAAACTGCAACAAAAATCTTTAACAAGAAATTAGGCTATGTACCCTCAATTTTTTCCTATCCGTTTGGAGAATATTCACTATTTATGAGAGATTACATATCAAAAAATTTTAAAATTGCTTTTGGGCAACATTCTGGAGTAATTGATATTAACAAAAATAAATTTGAATTACCAAGATTTCCAATTAATGAAAAATATGGAGAATTAAAAAGATTTAATTCTCTAATTAACTATAATCCTTTAGAATATAAATCTATAAAGCCTGAAGAAAAAAAAATAGATAAAAATTCTAATCCTCCAAAATTAATTATAGAATTTTTTAAAGAACAAAAAAATATTAGGAATATTAACTGTTATTCAAATGATGGTGGAGAATGGAAAAAATCTAATTTAAAATTTAAAGATCATATTTTAACTATTAATTTTGAGGAAAAATTTTTACCAAGAAGAGGTAGGATTAATTGCTCTTTAAATGATAATGGTAAATGGAGATGGTTTGGTACTCAATTTACAATTAAAAAAGACTAAATTAAACTCTCAAGCTCAATACTAGAAGGTAATAATTTTGCATCATCAAAATCTTTTAAGTTATTTTGATTAATTATTTGTGTAAGCACTTCAACATATTTTTCACCTGTCTCAGCGTACTCATTTAAATATTTAACAAGCACTAAACTATCTAAAGGTTTGCCTGAGTCTCTTAATTCTGCCCTAGCTTGTCTCAAATTTCTATATGACGAATGAGTGTTCAAATTTCGTTGATACGCCCTTACTGATGCTTGTAATACGTTAAATCTCATAACTTTATGACCTTCACTCTTATCTGCATCTTTAGGTTTAAGTCCTTCGCCTGACCAAGTCCATTGTCCAAATAATGCATTTCCCTCTTGAGCAAATCTTGAGGTTCCCCAGCCAGTTTCTTTTGCTGCTTGTGCAATAGCCAATGAAACTGGAATTTCATCCATTCTTATTTTTAAAGTAGAAAGATCTTTTGAAGTTACTCCGTACTGTTTATATTTTTTTTCAAGCCACTTTTTTTCTAAATCAGTATTATTATTTTTGTTTATTATACTAAAAAGTGTTTTTCTATCTATTCTAATATTATTATTTTCTTGAAGAATTAATGGTAGAACAATTTGAATGAAAAAATCTTTTCTTTGTTTTGTACTCTCAATCATTTTAATCTCTGCGGGCAAAAGTGTTAAGGCTACTGGTTTAACTAATTTCTTTTCTCTAACATCCTTAAGAGAATAATTTGTATCCTCGAATAATTGTTTAATAGTTGAGGCGTTCAATCTCACTGTGTCTGTTTCTAAATCATTCAGACTAAAAATATCTCTTAATAAATCGTTTTCATTTAAAACTTTATCAGAGTCCTCTAAGTTATTTCCATCATTATTAAGCGTATAAGCCAAAATTTTTTTTGAATTATTTTGGTAACTTTCAGAATTTCTCATCTCTATTATATGGGGCGCAGCATAGAAAAAAAATAGTACCAGCAAACTACTTAAAAAAATTCTAGGTAGTGAACCTATATTTTTTTCATCAAAAAATTTTAAAACTTTTATTTTTTTTTTCATTTTATATTGCTTCAACTTTTTTAACTTCCGGCAAATAGTGGGTTAGCAAATTTTGTACACCTTGTTTTAAAGTCATAGTAGAACTAGGGCAACCTGAACAACTTCCCTGAAGTTGAACTTTAACCACTCCATCTTTAAATTCTTTAAATTTAATATCTCCTCCATCTCTTGCAACTGCAGGTCTTATTTTTTGATCTAATATTTGGACAATTTTTTTTTCTATTTCCTCTAAATTTTTAAAGTCTTCATTTAAGTCTTTTTCAATAACACATTCTTTGCCTGAGGAATAAAAATCATTTATTAATGAAATAATGATATGTTTAACCTCTTCCCAAGTGACATTATCATTTTTATTTATTGATATAAAATCTCTACTCAAAAAAATACCTTCTATACCATTGATTGATAACAAATTTCTTACCAATTCATTATTGGTTTCATCTTTTTTTGTTATTTCAAATGACCCGTGATTAGATACTATTTTGCCAGGTAAAAATTTTAATGAGTTAGGATTTGGCGTGGTTTCAGTTTGAACGAACATAAATTATATATAATCAATAATTTAGAAATTGAAACTTGTTAATGAAAAATAATTAAAAACCCACTATTTCATGAATCTTTTTAACTTTTTCAGAGGCAATTTCGTTGGCTTTTTCATGTCCATCCTGAAGAATTTTATCTAAATAATTTTTTTCTGTTAATAACTTTTTTATCTCTTCTGATATTGGCACTATTTTCTCAACTAATACTTGCGAAAGGCTATTTTTAAATTCTGAAAAATTTTTACCAGAAAAATCAATAATAGTTTTCTCTAAAGTTGAATTTATTAAATTAGAATAAATACCCATTAAATTTTTTGCTTCCGGTCTGTCTTTTAATTCTTCTTTACTTGAGGGCATTGGAAAAGAGTCTGTTTTTGCTTTTTTAATTTTATTAATGATCTGATCTGCATCATCAGTTAAATTAATTCTACTTAAATCTGATAATTCCGATTTACTCATTTTTTTTGTCCCATCTTTAAGACTCATAATTCTAGAAAATTCTTTTTGAATTATTGGTTCAGGCACTTTAAAAAAATCTTCTACTTCAAAATCACTATTAAATCTTTGTGCAATATCTCTGCAAAGCTCCAAATGTTGTTTCTGATCGTCACCAACTGGAACATGCGTAGAATCATACAACAAAATATCTGCTGCCATTAAAACTGGATAAGAGTATAACCCTACACTAGCTTTTTCTTTATCTTTACCAGCTTTTTCCTTAAATTGCGTCATTCTACTCAACCAACCAGTTCTTGCTGTACAACTTAGTATCCAAGCTGCTTCTGAGTGGGCACTTACTCTTGATTGATTAAAAATAATACTTCTTTTTGGGTTAATTCCACTGGCTAAAAATGAGGCCAATGTTTCACGAATATTATTTCTTAATTCTTTTGGGTCTTGTTTTGTTGTTATTGCATGAAGATCCACCACGCAAAATATACAATGATTATGTTTATCATTATTAAGTTCAACAAAATTTTTAATTGCACCTAAATAATTTCCTAAATGAAGATTTCCAGTAGGCTGAACACCTGAAAATATTTTTTTTCCCATAATTTAATACTTTAATTTAAGATCTTTAAAATTAAAAGCTTTGATAAAAATGGTTATCAATAAATACAAAATTAAGCCAAATAATACAGATAATATTAAATAAACTAATTTGAAGTTGTATTCAAAAACTAATTTATTTTCAAATAAAATAATAAAATATTTAAAAGATAAACTCATTAGTATCGAAGCAAAAATAATCTTAAAAAATTTTTCTAAAAAAGTTTTGTTAAAATAAAATAGATTTTGATTTCTTAAAAAAATAAATAAAATGATTGCGTTAAACCATGATGAAATTGTCGTTGCTATTGGAATAATTATAAATCCAATACTTCTAAAATAATAAAGACTTATTGTGATATTTAGAATTACAGAAATTAAAGAAATAAAAAAAGGAGTTTTTGTATCATGATTAGCAAAAAAGAAACTTGAAAAAACTTTTATTAATGCAAATGCAGGTAGACCAAGAGCAAAAAAATATAGGGCTTTAGCAGAATTTTGAACCGACTCCTCATTAAAAGATCCGTAGCCAAATAAAGCAGAAACTATTTCTTCTGCACCAATCATAAGTGCTAAAGTTGCTGGTAAACTTAAAAACATACTTAATTCCAAAGCTTTGTTTTGAATAAAAGAAATTTTATTTTTTTTATTTAATTTCACATATTTTGATAACTTAGGTAAAATAACGACCCCAATTGCAATACCTGCAATTGCTAAGTTAATTTGATAAATTCTATCTGCATAGTATAGATAAGAAACAGCACTCGCCTGAAAAGATGCAATTATTGTTCCTATAAGTATATTTACTTGAGTAACTCCTGAAGAAAAAATACTAGGCAATAACTTTTTAAAGAATAGTTTAACTGATTTTGTAATTTTAAAATTAAATTTAAATTTAAATGAATAATACTTCTTTACAAAATAATATAAGAAAATTAATTGTAAAAAGCCTGCAATAGAGACTCCATAAGAAAGAAAATAAACAATATCATCGCCCAATAATTTTCCAAAAAATAAAATACCTATTAAGATTAAATTTAAAATGATAGGTGCGGCAGAAGCAGCAGCAAATTTATCATGTGAATTTAAAATTGCAGAAAAAAAAGAGGCAAGGCATACAAAAATCAAAAATGGAAAAGTTATTCTTGTTAAAGAAACAGCTAATTCTATCTTTTCAATATCTCCAATAAATCCAGGAGCAATTAGCCTTACAAAGGCAGGCATAAATATTTCTATGACCAAAACTAAAAAAAACAAACTTATAAATAGGAGATTAAAAATTTGGTCAGCAAATTTAAGTGATTTTTTTTTTCCATTTGATAATTCAGAGGTATAGCTTGGTACAAATGCTGCATTGAAAGTTCCTTCTGCAAACAATCTTCTAAAAGTATTTGGAATTCTAAATGCAACAAAAAAAGCATCCGCAATTAAACTTGTACCTAAAAAAATTGCTATTAGAATATCCCTTAAATACCCAAGAATTCTACTGATTGTGGTATAAAATCCAAAAGTCCCTGTTGACTTAATTAAATTCATAAATCATATTAGTCTTAATTTTACCCCATTTGTACACCTAATTAACATAAATGAAAAAAACAAAAATTGATCATTACACTGACAAAGAAGCTCTAGACTTTCATAGTTATAAGAAACCTGGAAAGATTGAAATCTCTTCGTCAAAAAATATGACCACAAAAAGAGATCTTGCTTTAGCTTACTCACCAGGAGTTGCTGCGCCTGTCAGAGCAATAAGCAATAATCCAGAAGCCGCTTTTGATTATACTAGTAAAGGAAATTTAGTTGCAGTCATAAGTAATGGCTCAGCAATTTTAGGTATGGGAAATTTAGGTGCACTAGCATCAAAACCAGTAATGGAAGGTAAAGCAGTTTTATTTAAAAGATTTGCAGACATAGATTCTATTGATTTAGAGATTGATTCATCAGAAACGAGTGAAATAATTAATAGTATAAAAAATTTTGCACCAAGTTTTGGAGGCATAAATCTTGAAGATATAGCTGCTCCTGATTGTTTTATTATTGAGGAAAAATTAAAAGAAATTTTAGATATTCCTGTCTTTCATGATGATCAACATGGAACTGCAATAATTACAACAGCTGCTTTAATAAACGCCTTAGACATAAGTAAAAAAAAAATTGATCAAGTGAAAATTGTAGTAAATGGTGCTGGTGCATCAGCAATGGCTTGTACTAATTTATTTAAAAAAAGTGGTGTTCCCCAAAAGAATATTACTATGATTGATAGAAAAGGAGTTATTTTTAGAGGAAGAGATAATTTAAACCAATGGAAATCTAGTCATGCAATTGAAACTAAAAATAGAACTCTTGATGATGCAATAAAAAATGCTGATGTATTTTTAGGATTGTCAGCTAAAGGGGCTTTAACAAAAGAAATGGTAAAAAAAATGGGGAAGAACCCAATTATATTTGCTTGTGCCAATCCAGATCCAGAAATTACACCTGAAGAGATTGAAGAAGTAAGAGACGATGCAATCATTGCAACTGGTAGATCCGATTATCCTAATCAGGTAAATAACTTAATAGGTTTTCCTTATATCTTTAGAGGAGCATTAGATGTCAGATCAAAAACAATCAATGAGGAAATGAAAATAGCAGCTGCACATGCTATTGCTAATCTAGCTAAAGAGGATGTACCAGATGAAGTTGTTGCGGCAATGGGAGGTGAAAGACCTCATTATGGAAAAGATTATATAATTCCATCAACATTTGATCCAAGATTAATTAGTGTAATTCCAGCAGCTGTAGCTAAAGCTGCTATTGATACTGGTGTAGCAAGAATTGAAATAAAAGATTTTGATAACTATAAAGAACAACTTAAACAAAGATTAGATCCAACAGTTACGATCATACAAGGGGTTAATAATTATATTAAAAAGAAGCAAAAAAGAGTTGTTTTTGCTGATGGTGAAGATGAAAATACACTTAAAGCAGCAATAGCATTTAAAAATTCAAAACTAGGTATACCAATTTTAGTTGGAAAAGAGGAATTAATTAAAAGTCAGATTAAAAAGATTGGTTATAATGAAAATTTTGATATCAAAATTATTAATTCAAAAGACAGCGCAAAAAGAGAAAAATACGTTAAATATTTATTCAAAAAACTCCAAAGAGAAAAAGGTATGCTTGAGTGGGATTGTGATAGGTTAATTAGAAATGACAGAGTGATTTGGTCATCTTGCATGGTCGCATGTGGAGATGCTGATGCGATGGTAACAGGAAACACAAGAAGATATTCCTCATCATTAGAAAAAATTGTTAAAGTTGTTGATCCTAGAGAAGGAGAAATAATGTTTGGCTTAAATTTAGTTGTAAATAGAGGTAAAACAATATTTATTTGTGATACATCAGTCATAGAGTATCCAGACGCAAAACAACTAGCAGAGATGGCAAAATCAGCTGCTAGAGTTGTGAGACTATTTGGGTTTGATCCAAAAATTGCATTTTTATCTCATTCAACTTTTGGTGAGCCAGCAACTGATAGAACAAAAAGACTAAGTGATGCTGTAGAAATTTTAAAAAAAGATAAAGTTGATTTTAAATTTGATGGAGAAATGCAGCCTGATGTTGCACTAGAGGAGATATATAAAGAACTTTATCCTTTCTCTGAAATTGTCGGGAATTCAAATGTTTTAATAATGCCTAGTCAACATAGTGCAGCAATTTCCTACAAAATGATCAAATCTATGAGCAGAGCAAAGGTAATTGGACCATTATTGATTGGTTTAGGATTGCCGATTGAAATAGCACCTCTAAGGAGCTCTACATCTGAAATAATTAATCTAGCATCAATCGCAGCTTACTCTGCTGACGTAATTGATTATAAAAAAAATTAATTTTTTTGAACTCTTAAATTATCAACTAAAAGAATACTAGCTATTACATCATCAACATCTAAAATTTGTTTAGCTTCATTAATGACTTCATTTTTTTCATCTGAAGTAATGGCTATTCCATAAATATAAATTTTATTTTTGTAAGTATCTATCTGATAATTTGTAGCTTTTATATTTTTATTGACAATCATAGATGTTCTCAACTGAGATGTAATTAAAATATCTTTTGCTGATTGTTTTAAATCAAATTTTTCTTTTATTCTGATATCGTTCCTTACTGATCTAGCTCCTTTAGTTTCCCAAGCCATCTTGGTAATTTGAAGTTTTTCCTCTGCATTATCAACTTTTCCTGTAATAAATATTCTTCCATCAAGAACTTTTGAGTTAATTGATAAAAAATATCTTTTATCCAATAAAAGAATTCTAGCAGACAAGTTTTTTTGCATGATGGAGTCATCAATTTGTGTGCCAACTGATCTAGGATCAAATGCTATACTCACTCCTGTGCCAAAAACTCCAGAGGACGAAACACCAGCGCAATTATTAATTAGTAAAAAAATAG